>JBATWQ010000328.1:0-4200 GCA_049672765.1 Microthrixaceae bacterium
GTCATGAGGGCCAACCGGGTTGTGTCCAACAATTCCGCGGCGCTCGGACACGGCGTGTCACCGGGGCTGCGCAGACGCGAGGCGCAGGCCAGGTGCCCCTCGATCGAACTGCACGACCACGACGAACAACGCGACGCCCGGGTCTTTGAGCAGGTCCTCCACGCTCTGGAAGATCTGGTTCCCCGGATCGAGGTGGTCGAATCGGGCCACTGCCTGTTTCCGTCTCTGGGTCCTTCCCGGTACCACGGCGGTGACAGACGACTGGCCGCGCTGGTGAAAGCCGCGGTTGACAAGGCGCTTGCGGATGACCCAGGCCTCTGTCCGGTCGGGATAGGGGTCGCGGATGGTCCCCGGACGGCCTCGATGGCAGCCAGGGAGTCCCTGGATCTGAACGCGCCGGTGCTGGTCCCCAAGGGCGCGAGCGCTGCGTTTCTGGCGCCGCTTCCCATCGAACGGCTCGGTCACCTCCTCGATGAAGATCTGATCGATCTGCTCAGGCGACTGGGGCTGCGCACCATTGGCCGTTTCGCATCGCTTCCACCGGCGGATGTCTCTGCCCGTTTCGGAGCAGTGGCCATCCGCGCCCACCGTTTGGCGAACGGTTCGGATACAGAACCTCCGATTCTGAGCGATGTCGCTGTCGACCTGAAGGTGAGCGCCAGTCTGGACCCTCCGGCAGATCGGGTCGATCGGGCGGCCTTCATGGCCAAGGTGCTCGCCGATGATCTCCATACCCAGCTTTCCTCCCGCGGTCTGGCCTGTAGCCGCATACTCGTTGTCGCCGAGACCGAGACGGGGGACCGCATAGAGCGGTTCTGGCGGCATTCGGGAACGTTTTCGTCCGCCGCCGTTGCCCAACGGGTCAGGTGGCAGCTCGAGGGATGGCTCGGCCTCGGCAAGTCTCAGAGCCGCTGCGAGGGAGGCGTCTCCAGACTGGAGATAATCCCCGATCAGGTGTGTCCCGACGACGGGGTCCAGTTGGGATTCTGGGGAGGAACCAGCCAGGAGGGGGAGCGTGCCGCCAAGGGTCTGGCCAGGGTCCAGGCGTTGTTGGGAGCCGACTCGGTCCTGGTTCCCGAACATCAGGGCGGGCGTGCACCTTCGGAGCAGTACCGGTTGGTACCGATAGACACGGTCGATCTCTCAGCGCGGGTTCAGCCGGCTAGTCGTCCGTGGCCGGGAAGGGTTCCGTCCCCGATGCCTGCTGTGGTCTGGCCCAAGGTCATGCCCGCTCAGGTGATAGATGACAGGGGGAACCAGGTCGGAGTTGGCGGGCGGGGGATGATCAGCTCGTCGCCCCATAGCTGCTCCCTCGACGGGGGACCCTGGTTGTCGGTCCGTGCCTGGGCGGGTCCGTGGTGTGTCGACGAGCGCTGGTGGGATCCGATTGCGCATCGGCGTAGGGCCCGCATACAGGTGGTTCTGGGTCCACCTGACGGGTCATCCCACCCCAGTCGGGGTCTGGCCCACATTCTCACGCTCGAGGCTGGCAGCTGGTGGATCGAAGCGACCTACGACTGACCCAAATCTCAACCGGCGGTGGCCTCATTCCGGCAGATGAGGCATGCCTGGGGCAGATGTCCTGAGTAGATGCCGCGAACTTCATAGAGAACCACGTCCGAACCTGAGAGAATATCTCTCAGGTTCACACACCGACCGCTGGTCGGAGAGGAGACGCGGTGAGTACTTCTGAAAGCGAACAGGCGACTTTCCAGGGGCGAATCCTGATAGTGGAGGACGAAGCCGCGTTGGCCGACGGAGTGGCCCGGGGGCTCAAGGCCGAGGGTTTCGAGGTCGAGGTCGCCTACGACGGGCTGACCGGTCTTGAACGAGCTCGTAGCGCCGAGATCGACGTGGTCGTGCTGGACATCATGCTGCCCGGCCTCAACGGCTATCGGGTCTGCAGGACACTCCGCGAAGAGGGGGTCGGCACACCGATCCTGATGTTGACCGCCAAGTCCGGTGAGTACGACGAGGCGGAAGCGCTCGACACCGGCGCCGACGACTTCCTCTCCAAGCCGTTCTCCTTCGTGGTCCTTGTAGCCCGGATCCGGGCACTGCTGCGGCGTTCGGCCGACGGCAGGGCCCAGCCGCTCGTCATCGGCGACCTGGTTTTGGATCCTCTCGCCCGCACCTGCAGCCGTGCTGGAACCGACATTTCGCTGACGACCCGTGAGTACGAGCTGCTCGAAGCGCTCATGCGCAAACCCGGCCAGGTCGTCCCCAAACAGGAGCTTCTCGAGCACGTCTGGGGCGGAAACTTCGAAGGCGACCCGAACGTCGTCGAGGTGTACGTCGGCTACCTGCGCCGCAAGATAGACCGACCATTCGATCGCAACGACATCGAAACGGTGCGGGGAGTCGGATACAGGATCGGCCACGGACCTGGTGTCTGACAGCCTTGGCGCGGAGCCGCTTCCAACTGATCCGCCCCCAGCTGGGTCGACTCCCACTGGCCCACCCCAGGTCGATCAGCCTCCGACCGGGCCGCCTGACTACCCGTATCCTGGCTCGCCTCCGTTGGCCGGAAGTCAGCGCGCTCCCATGCGCGTCAGGGTCTTCAGTTCGGTCCGTTTCCGCCTGGCTCTGGCTGTCGTTCTGGTGGTCGGTGTTTCGCTACTCGTCGGCGGCGCGCTGCTGGTCAAGTGGGTCGAAGCAACGCTCGTGAACGACATCCGTTCCAGAAATGAGCGGATTGTCGCCTACATGGCCGAGTCGTTGGAGCAGGGTAAGGCTCCGGCCGAGCTGTTCTCGTCGGTCAACGATCTGGGGTCGAGCATTGATGATGCGATGTCGACCAGTCTTTTTGGCTTGACGGTCGACGCACAAGAGGTCATCTCGACCACGTATTTCTATCTTGAAGGCCAAGGGCTGACGGATCTGAACTTCAAGGTCGATGATCAGGGACGACTCGTCCTGTTCGGACGCCAGGGTCCGCCCCGCCCGGTCGAGGAGAACTCGATCGACGTGACCCGCGACATCCCGACCAAGGTCGGAATGCTGACCCTCCACGCGGTCACTCCCCTCGATGAGATCGAACGGTCGATCGGCGCCCTGACCGGAGCGCTGGTGCTCGGGCTGCCCGTCCTGGCGCTGGGTGCTGGAATCCTGACCTGGTTCATCACCGGTAGGGCCCTCGCCCCTGTTGCCATGATGACCCGGCGGGTCCGGGAGCTGTCAGCCACGAACCTGGACGCCCGGGTTCCGGTTCCTCCGATCGAGGACGAAGTCAGTCAGCTGGCACGAACGATGAACGACATGCTCGACCGTCTCCAGGACGCCTCGATCGCGCAGCGTCAGTTCGTCTCGGACGCGAGCCATGAGTTGCGTTCGCCGGTCGCGTCCATCAGGGCACAGCTGGAAACGGCACTGAGCTATCCCGACGAGGTTGACTGGCCCTCGGTCGCGAAGGTCGTCCTCGCTGAAGACGCCCGACTTGAGCATCTGGTCGGCAACCTCCTGGCAATGGCGAGGCTCGCCGAGGGACGGCTCGGCCCCCGGGGAGAGGTTGACCTGGACGATCTGGTAATGGGTCAGACGCACCGGATGACAGGGATCCGCATCGACGTCTCGGGAGTGTCCGCAGGGCGCGTCTGGGGAAATCCGGACGAGTTGACCAGCGTCATCCGCAATCTTCTCGACAACGCGGCGCGCTATGCGGCTTCGCTCATATCGGTGTCGGTGTCCGAGAAGGGGCCGTGGGTCGTCATGACGGTCGCCGACGACGGACCCGGCATCCCACCCGAGCTACGAGAGACGGTGTTCAAGCGGTTCGCCCGGCTCCAGGAGGGACGCGAACGGGACATGGGCGGAACCGGTCTGGGTCTGGCGCTGTCCCGACGGATCGTCGAACACCACGGCGGAGAGATCCACGTGGAGGAGGCACCGGGTGGAGGAGCGAAGTTCGTCGCGAAGCTTCCATCCGCGGGTTGGACCGGATCCGAAGAGGAACCCGAGCACGGGCTGGACTGATGTCCAGCCCGTCAGGAATGGGCCCGCTCAGGAATAGGCGGGCAGGTTGATGATGGCCGGCGAATGGGCCACCAGGAACTCCTCGAAGGCCCGCTGGGGCAGCGGTGGCGCGTAGTAATAGCCCTGCACCATGTCGCAGCCGCGCTCTTGGAGGAAGTCGCGCTGGGCGTCGGTTTCGACGCCTTCGGCAACGGTGCCGATTCCCAGGCTCTGTGCGAGTGCAAGTAT
>JBATWQ010000329.1:0-31925 GCA_049672765.1 Microthrixaceae bacterium
ACTTCAGACTGTTCTTCATCGGTCAGACGATCTCCCAGGTCGGCAACTGGCTGACCCTGATCGCCCAGACACTGTTGGTCCTGAAGCTGACCGACAGCGGAACCGCGCTTGGCTTTCTCGCCGCCGCGCAGTTCGCTCCGATTCTGGTGCTGGGCGCCTGGGCAGGTGTGATCGCCGATCGGTCCGACAAGCGAAAGCTGCTGATCACCACCCAGGCGCTGGCAATGCTGCAGAGCTTTGCTCTGGCGTTCATTGCGTTCTCCGACAACCCGCCAGTCGTGGGAATCTTCATCATCGCCTTCTTCGGTGGTCTCGTAACCGCCTTCGACAATCCGTCCCGACGGTCCTTCGTGGTCGAGATGGTTCCGATCGAGAAGGTCAACAACGCGGTCAGCCTGAACAGCGCGCTGATGACTGGCTCCAGGGTGGTCGGTCCTGCTGTCGCCGGCTTGCTGGTGGCGACGGTCGGATTCGGTTGGACGTTCATCTTCGACGCCGTTTCGTATGTCGCAGTCATCGCTGGGCTGGTCATGATGCGACCGTCCGAGCTTCGCCCCGCGCCACAACTTGCCAAGGCCAAGGGGCAGATCCGCGAAGGTCTGCGCTACGCACGCAGCGTGTCGGAACTATGGGTGCCCCTGGTCATGATGGTTCTGGTCGGAACGTTCGCCTTCAACTTCTCGGTCGTGTTTCCGGTATTCGTGACCAAGAGCCTTGGCGGTTCGGACTCGACGTTCACCCTGTTGTTCTCGTGGCTCAGCTTCGGCTCGCTGGTCGGCGCCCTCGCCGTGGCGCGGCGGTCGACCTCGTCGGTCAGGATCGTGGCGCTGGCAGCTCTGGGCTTCGGAGTGACGATGATCATGATGGCCGGGGCGCCCATCGAGGCAGCCGCTTTCGTCGTGGCGCCACTCCTCGGCGCGACGAGCATCGCTTTCATGACGTCGTCCACAGCGATCGTCCAGACGGCTTCCGATCCCTCGATGCGGGGACGGGTTCTGGCTTTGCAGTCGATGGTGTTTCTGGGTTCCACCCCAATCGGCGGCCCGATAGTCGGATTCATAACCGAACACTTCGGATCCCGCTACGCGCTACTGGTCGGCGCCACCGCCTGTGTGGCGGCTGGGGGCTGGGGGTTGTGGCTCAGTCACAAGCGCGGGCTGTCGAACAGCATCGGCTCCTCGGAGGAGCGGATCGCCGCTGAACTGGCGCAGCGGGCGACCGGGCCCGGTGCTGAAGCATCGACTGCCGAAGCCGCCCGGATTCCGATTCCGTCCGAGGATGCCGCCCGGGTCGCGGAATCACCCACCGTCATTGGTGGTTTGACGTAGGAACTCTGGAGAAGCCTCATGGGAATGCCAATGGGCCCCGGTCACTATCGCCAAGTCGGTTCCCTGTCCAAGGACCGCTCAGTGACCCGTCATCAACTAGCCCCCGGGACGATTCGTCGCATCGTCGGCTTCGCCAAACCGTATCGGCGGTGGATCGGACTCTTCATCGGGCTCATCCTGCTGGACGCGGCGCTCGGTGCGCTGACACCACTCATCTATCGCCAGATAATCGACGTGGGAATCGCCGAGAAGAACTCTGCACTGGTCGTCGAACTCGCCCTCGGTCTGGCCGTGCTGACGGTCATCGGCGCGGCCAACTCCCTGCTGCAGCGTTGGTATTCGGCCCGCATTGGTGAAGGCCTGATCTTCGACCTACGAACCGAGGTGTTCAACCACGTCCAGCGTCAGCCCGTCGCCTTCTTCACCCGAACCCAGACCGGCTCACTGGTGACCAGACTCAACAGCGATGTGATCGGGGCCCAGCAGGCGTTTACGTCCACGCTGTCCAACGTCGTTGGTAACGTGGCCACGCTCATCGCCACGCTGGTTGCGATGCTGGTCCTGTCGTGGCAGATAACGATTCTCGCCCTGATCCTCCTGCCTCTCTTCTGGATTCCGGCTCGGATTCTCGGTCCCAAACTCTCTGCCATCACCCGGGAGCGGTACCAGGTCGACGCGGCCATGGGCCAGATGATGACCGAGCGGTTCAACGTCTCGGGCGCACTGCTCGTCAAGCTCTTCGGCCGACCGGAAGATGAGTCCAGAACGTTCTCCCAGCGGGCCGGCCGGGTCCGCGACATCGGTGTCACGACCTCGATGTACGGGCGGATCGTCATGACCGCGTTGACCCTGGTCGCAGGTTTGGCCACTGCGCTGGTCTACGGCCTCGGCGGCGTGTTCGTCGTTAACGGAACGCTTGCGTTGGGAACCCTGGTTGCACTCACCGCCTACCTGAACCGTCTCTACGGGCCGCTCACCTCGCTGTCGAACGTGCAGGTCGACGTCATGACGACACTCGTCAGCTTCGAGAGGGTTTTTGAGGTTCTCGATCTGACCCCGGGAATCGTCGAACGGCCGGGAGCGGTGGCCCTGCCCGACGGTCCTACGTCGGTCGAGTTCAAACAGGTTGGCTTCCGCTATCCGGCGGCATCAGAGGTGTCGCTGGCATCCCTGGAGTCCGTCGACGCCGGGCGGTTGAGCACGAAGCCGGGCGAGATGCTGCTCCACGATGTGGACTTCCGGATCGAGCCCGGTCAGATGGTTGCGCTGGTCGGTCCGTCTGGCGCAGGCAAGACCACCGCGGCGAGTCTGTTGCCGCGTCTCTATGACGTGAGTAGCGGATCGGTGGAACTGGCGGGAGTCGACGTCCGCGACGCCACGCTGTCATCGGTGCGCGAGAGGGTGGGTGTCGTCTCCCAGGAGGCGCACCTGTTCCACGACACGCTTCGCTCAAACCTGCTCTTCGCCAAGGCCGACGCAACCGAAGATGAACTGGTCGAGGCGCTCAAGGCCGCACAGATCTGGAAGCTGGTTGCTGAACTCCCCGATGGTCTGGACACGGTCGTTGGGGACCGTGGGCACAGGCTTTCGGGGGGCGAGAAGCAACGACTCGCAATTGCCCGACTGCTGCTGAAGGACCCGTCGGTGGTCGTGCTCGATGAGGCGACCGCGCACCTGGATTCAGAGTCCGAAGTAGCGGTCCAGAGAGCCCTTGCCCACGCAATGATCGGCAGGACCTCGCTGGCTATTGCGCACCGGCTCGCCACGGTCCGCGACGCAGATCTGATCGTCGTGCTGGATGCAGGACGAGTCGTCCAACGTGGGACCCACGACGAGCTGCTGGCGACGGGTGGG
Organism: Microthrixaceae bacterium; assembly: GCA_049672765.1. Classification (GTDB taxonomy): domain Bacteria; phylum Actinomycetota; class Acidimicrobiia; order Acidimicrobiales; family Microtrichaceae; genus JAGQSZ01. Next base: position 3,183 of record JBATWQ010000329.1, read on the forward strand.
CTGTACGCCGACCTGGTCCGGACCCAGATGTTGGGTCCAGATGCACATCGCGAGCCAGCCGAGGTCATCTGAGCCGAGCCGGTGGTCTACTATCTGGACAGGTGTCCAGTTCAGTGTCCATTTCGGATGGAACTCTTGGGGACGGGGGAGTGCGCTCGGGGGAGCAGCACGCCGGGCCCGTGGTCGAGGCAACTCGACGCGCCCTTTCGACGCGCCAGCTGGCAACCGTCGAGAAGTTGCTGGATGCCACAGTCGATGAGCTTCGACAGACTGGCTTTGATGGGCTGACGGTTCGCAACGTGGCGAGCCGCGCCGGGGTGGCAGCGGCGACCGCGTACAACTACTTCTCGTCGCGGGAGCACCTGGTGACCGAGGTGTTTTGGCGGCGCCTCGTCGCCATGGGGGAAACCTCGTTCGACGACGACCGGTCTGTAGGCGAGGGTCGAGGTCGTGGGTCGAACGTCGCAGATCAGGTGGCGGATCAGGTGGCAGATCGGGTGGCGGCGACCATGGCCGATATCGCGATGCTCGTGGCAGACGAGCCGGAGTTGGCCGCTGCGTGCACGGTCGCGATGCTCTCGGCCGAGTCCGACGTGAAGCTGCTGCGCGACCGCATCGGGTTGGAGACTCGCCGACGGATCCTCGCCGCACTTGGCGACGAAGGCGACCCGGCGGTCCTCGGGACTCTGGAGTTCACCCTTTCGGGGGCAATGCTCCAGGCCGGAATGGGACACCTTCGGTATGAAGATCTGGCAGGACGGTTGGGGTCCGCTGCCCGTCTGGTCGCCAGCGCACGCCTTAGGAAACCTTCTGTCGAGGGGCCATCGGTATCGGGCACTCCCGACGACGACGAACAGGAACATCCCGAGGGGAAATGAGATGACCATGGCGATCGACGAGGAAATCGTCTTCGACCCGTACTCCTACGACTTTCACGAGGACCCGTATCCGACGTATCTGAGGTTGCGCGAGGAGGCGCCGCTCTACCGAAACTCCGAACGTGACTTCTGGGCGTTGTCACGCCACAAGGACGTCCTGGACGGGTTCCGTGATAGCGAACGGTTCTCCTCCGCCAATGGCGTCTCTCTGGACCCGGCTGCCTCCGGCCCCCATGCCCACAAGACGATGTCCTTTCTGGGGATGGATCCCCCGATGCACGGCCGCATGCGAGGCCTCGTGTCCAAAGGGTTCACCCCGCGTCGTGTCGCCGCCCAGGAGGACCGCATCCGCCAGATCGCGCGCAGCTACATAGCGGCTTTCGAGGGACGTACCTCGATCGACCTGATCGCAGACTTTGCCGGTCGGCTGCCGATGGACGTGATCTCAGAACTGATGGGAGTGCCGGTCGAGGACCGACAGGAACTGCGGCGACTGTCCGATCTGTTGGTCCACCGTGAGGACGGTGTCTACGACGTCCCGGCCGAGGGAATGGCAGCGGCACTCGACCTGGTCGTCTACTACACAGACATGGTCGCCCAGCGCAGGGCCAGTCGGACCGACGATCTGACCTCGGCTCTCGTCGATGCCGAGATCGACGGGGACCGCCTGAGCGACGAGGAGATCATCTCGTTCCTCTTCCTCATGGTTGTCGCCGGCAACGAGACCACCACCAAACTGCTGGGCAACGCCTGGTACTGGGGTTGGAAGAACCCCGATCAGCTGGCGAAGCCGTTCAATGATCCGACGAAGATCGTCCCCTGGATCGAAGAGACCCTGCGCTACGACACCTCCTCGCAGATCCTGGCGCGCACAACGACCGTCGACGTCGAACTGCACGGCCGGACCATTCCTGCGGGTCAACGAGTGGTGCTGCTTCCCGGTTCGGCCAACCGGGATCCCCGGGTATTCAATGACCCCGACGTCTACGACCTGGACCGACCGGTCGGGCAACACGAACTGGCGAGCTTCGGGTTCGGGCGTCACTTCTGTCTGGGTGCCTCACTGGCACGCCTCGAGGCGAGGGTCGCCCTCGAGGAACTCCTCAAGGCGGTCGAGTCCTACGACATCGACGAGTCTGCGGCCACCCGGGTGCACTCGGTCAACGTCCGAGGGTTCGCCTCCCTGCCGTGCTCGATCGTGACCAGACCCGGCTACTCCCCGGACCCCGACGCAGGGAGTGGCGCCTAATGCCCCGCTTCGCTCCGCATCCGACCAGGCGCCCCGCAATGGTCACCGGTGCCTCCTCCGGTATTGGCCGCCAGAGCGCATTGACCTTGGCCGGGGCCGGACACCCCGTGGTGCTCGGCGCCCGACGTGTCGACCGCTGCGAAGAGGTGGCTGCTGCCATCCGTGACAAGGGCGGCGAAGCGGTTGCGATTCCGCTCGATCTGCTCGACGCCAACTCGATCGACGACTTCGCATCTGCCGCCGAGAGTGAGTTCGGTGAGATCGAAGTGCTGGTATCCAACGCCGGGGACGTGCAGCCGATCACGACGATCGGCGCCGAACCCTCGGAGTTCGCCCGTCAGCTCGGGGTGAACCTGCTCGGAGCCCAGGCGCTGGTCCACAGGGTGGTGCCCGAGATGCTGAAGCGTCGCCGCGGAGACGTCGTCTTCGTGACCTCCGAGGTGGCGCTCAATCCTCGCACCCACATGGCTGGGTATGTCGCTTCCAAGGCAGGGCTCGAGAACCTGGCGATGGCCATGGCCATGGAGTGCGAGGGCACCGGCGTGCGGGTCGGGATCGTGCGTCCGGGACCATCGAACACCGAACAGGGCACGACCTGGTCCGAGGACGCCGTCAACGAGGTCGTCACTTCGTGGCAGCACTGGGGTCTGTTGCGACACAGCGGTTCTTTGTTGCCGTCGAGCCTCGCCGAAGCGGTGCTGGCGATGATCTCGGCTCCGAAGGGGACGCGATGGGCCGTGCTCGAGGTGCAGCCGGAGGCGCCGGTGGTGGAAACACAGGACAGAACCGATCAAGGGGGACAGCCATGAGCACAACAGAGGTCGGAATATCCGCGGTACCGCCGAAGGTGTCGGGCGATGACGGCGGAACCGGCCACCTGGAAGAACTGCGCGCAGACCCGATCGGTCTGATGCAGCGGGTCCGCGACGAGTGCGGCGACGTGGGCGAGTTCCGTCTGGCTGACCGTGATGTCGTGCTGCTCACCGGAGCCGAGGCCAACGAGGTCTTCTTCAGGGCATCCGAGGAAGAGCTCGACCAGGCCGCCGCCTATCCGTTCATGAAGCCCGTCTTCGGCGAGGGAGTCGTGTTCGACGCATCCCCCGAGCGGCGACGCGAAATGCTCCACAACCAATCCCTGCGCGACAAGTTCATGCGCGGCCACGCCGAGACGATTTCGGCCGAGGTGGAGCGCATGGTCGCCAACTGGGACGACTCGGGGCAGATCGACCTTCTCGACTTCTTCGCCGAGTTGACCATCTACACCTCGACGTCGTGTCTGATCGGGCCCAAGTTCCGCGAGCAGCTCGACGGCAGCATCGCAGCGCTGTTCCACGATCTTGAGCAGGGCACCGACGCACTCGCGTTCGTCGACCCGTATCTGGACATCGAGAGTTTCCGCCGGCGCGACGCTGCACGCGAGGCGCTGGTGGCCCGGATCCAGAGAATCATGGATCTACGCCTCGCCGAGCCGAGCGCGCCGAAGGACGACGCCGACCTGGTCGACGTTCTGTTGTCCATCAAGGACGAGGACGGAAACGAACGATTCACCGCGGATCAGATCACCGGCATGTTCATCTCGATGATGTTCGCCGGGCACCACACGACCTCGGGAACAGCGGCCTGGACGCTCATCGAGCTGCTGCGCAACCCGTCGACCATGGACATGGTGAACGCCGAGCTCGACGACCTCTACGCCGACGGTTCCGATGTCAGCTACCAGGCGCTGCGTGAGATTCCCTATCTGGAATCGTCGATCAAAGAGGCCCTCAGGCTGCATCCGCCGCTGATTCTGTTGCTGCGGCTCGCAAACGTGGCGATGGAGGTCGAAGGTATCCATATCGAGGCCGGCAAACTCGTCGGCGCTTCGCCGGCGGTGTCGAACCGGATTCCCGAGGCGTTCGATGATTCCCAGGACTTCGACCCCTCGCGCTACATCGACCCCCGGTCCGACGACCTGGACAATCCTTGGAACTGGATACCGTTCGGTGCAGGTCGTCATCGCTGTGTCGGAGCGAACTTCGCCATGATGCAGCTGAAGGCGATCTTCTCGGTCCTGTTGCAGAACTGGACCTTCGAGATGGCCCAACCAGCAGAGAGCTACCGCAACGACCACTCCAAGATGGTCGTGCAGCTGCAACAGCCATGCCTGGTCAACTACCGGCGCCGCCGCCCGATCGGAACCGAAGAATGACCGTACGGATCAGGGTCGACCTGGATCTCTGCCAGGGCCACGGAGTGTGTGAGTCGGAAGCTCCCGAGGTCTTCGAGGTGGGCAAGGACCACAAGGTGCGCGTTCTCAACGAGACCCCGGACGAGGGGCTCCTCGGTGGGATCCGACTGGCGGTCAAGTACTGCCCGACACACGCAATCTCGCTAGATGAAACCGATCACAAACAGGGGGAACCATGACCGCATATCCGCGACAGGAACTCGAAGAGATGTTGGAGCGCTGGCTGCAGGCCAACAGGGAATGCGAAGCGGCGGGCGACTGGAAGCCGCTCGCCGACATGTACACCGAGGACGCCAACTACGGCTGGAACTACGGTCCTGACACCGACTTCATGGCCGTCGGCCGCGAAGAGATCCGCGAACTGGCCCTTGGCGCCGAGATGGGTGGACTCGACGGCTGGGAGTACCCCTACCGCGAGATTCTCATCGACGAACAGAAGGGTACGGTCGTCGGGTTCTGGCAACAGGTCGCCAACGAGACACGCGAGGACGGCAGCCAGTACGTCGTGAACGGCGTCGGCGGAAGCTGGTTCCGCTATGGCGGGAACTTCCAGTGGTCGTGGCAGCGCGACTGGTTCGATTTCGGTAACGCCGCGTCGGTGTTCCTCGAGATGCTAAGCGCCGGAAAGCTCTCCGATGGCATGACGGCCCGGATGCAACGCTCGATGAAGGGGCCCCAGCCCGGGTACTACCCGGCCGGCAAATCCCCCGTAGGGATCTGGGACCTCGGATGACGGGCGACTTCACCGAAGGGCTCGATCGTCACCTGATCGACGGTCAACTGCTACGGGCATCGGATAGCGCGACGTTCGAGTCCTTCAACCCGGCGACGGAGCAACTGGTAGGCCGCTCGGCGGACGGGACGGCCACGGACATGGACTCCGCCATCGCCGCGGCGAGGCGAGCCTTCGACGCTGGGCAGTGGTCGAACGACCCGTCTTTCCGGGCGAGTTGCATCCGCCAGCTACAGGCCGCCCTGGTGGCCCACGGCGAGGAGATGCGAGACCTGACCACCGCCGAGGCGGGGGCACCGGCGTTTCTGACCGCTGGACCTCAGTTCGACGCACCGGTGGAAGCACTCGGGTTCTCGGCCGACCTGGCCGAGAACTACACGAGGTGGAGCGAGGATCTGGGCGAGGCGTCGCCGATGGGCGTGCGTTCTCGCAGGACGGTTCTGCGGGAGCCGGCGGGTGTGGTCGGAGCGATCACCCCCTGGAACTTCCCCCATCAGATCAACTTCGCCAAGCTGGGTCCGGCGCTCGCCGCGGGCTGCACCGTGGTCTTGAAGCCAGCACCCGACACGCCCTTGTGCGCTTCCGCCGTGGCACGGATAGTTGTCGAGGAAACCGACATCCCCAACGGCGTGCTCAATGTGGTGAATTCACGGGACCACTCCATCGGTGCCCAGCTGAGCGGCGATCCGCGTGTCGACATCGTGTCGTTCACCGGCTCGACGAATACCGGCCGGGCAGTCATGCGCAACGCAGCCGAGAACCTGACCAAGGTGTTCCTGGAGCTGGGTGGCAAATCGGCGTTCATCATCCTCGATGACGCTGACATCGGAGCGGCCGCGTCGATGGCGGCGTTCATGGTCAGTACCCACGCCGGACAAGGCTGTGCGATCACCACCAGGTTGGTCGTTCCCCGTTCGCGACTCGACGAGGTCGTGGAAGCCACTGCCGCGACAATGGGTGCGCTGGCCGCCGGGGATCCGACCGACCCGGGCACAGTTTGTGGTCCGCTCATATCGGCCCGTCAGCGTGAACGTGTCGAAGGGTACCTGACTCTGGCAACCGAGGAGGGCGGAAAGTTCGCCTGTGGTGGTGGTCGTTCCACGAAGTTCGAACAGGGGTACTTCATCGACCCGACCTTGATCGTCGGACTGGACAACAGTTCGCGTGTCGCCCAGGAGGAGATCTTCGGTCCGGTACTCGTCGTCATTCCACATGACGGCGACGACGACGCGATCTCGATCGCGAACGACTCGCCATATGGATTGTCGGGCGCCGTTTACTCGGCCGACGACGAGCGGGCCTGGAACGTCACCCGTCGGGTTCGCACCGGAACCATGGCGATCAACGGCGGTGTCTGGTACGGCGGTGACGTCCCGTTCGGGGGCTACAAGGCGTCGGGAATCGGTCGCGAAATGGGTGTTGCGGGCTTCGAGGAATACCTCGAGGTCAAGTCTGTTGCGGAGGGAATCTGAAATGGCGGGAACCAGCGGAGTGCGTTTCGCCGACAAGGTCAGCATCGTGACCGGCGCCGGAGGCGGTATCGGCGAGGGCTACGCACGTTCCCTCGCTGCCGAAGGCGCGTCGGTGGTGGTCGCCGACATAAATCTGGCGGGGGCCGAGAGCGTCGCCGAGTCGATCAGGGCAAGCGGGGCGAACGCAATCGCGGTGTCCGTCGACGTTTCGGACCCGGCTTCGACGGTTCAGATGGCTACGACGGCCATGAAACAGTTCGGCCGGATCGACCACCTGGTCAACAACGCGGCGATCTTCGGCGGGATGGAAATCAACCTGCTCCTGACCGTCGACTGGGATTACTACCGGCGGTTCATGAGCGTGAACATGGACGGGGCGCTGCTGTGCATCCGGGCCTGCTGGGAGCACATGGCCGCCGGTGGCGGAGGAGCGATCGTCAACCAGTCGTCGACCGCGGCCTGGATGTACTCCAACTACTACGGACTGGCGAAGACCGGCATCAACGGAATCACGGTGCAGTTGGCCCATGAGCTGTCGGGGTCGAACATTCGGATCAACGCGATCGCTCCGGGCCCCATCGGTACCGACGCGGCCCGCGACGTTGTTCCCGAATCAATCATGCGGGACATCGTCAAGGGTCTGGCCATCAAACGTGAGGGCACTCCCGAGGACTTGGCGGCGATGATGAAGTTCCTGCTCTCCGATGAGTCGAGTTGGATCACCGGTCAGATCTTCAACGTCGACGGTGGGCAGGTGGTGAGGACATGAGCGAACGCAGCGCAGTCGGTTTCATCGGGCTCGGCAACATCGGCGCCCCGATGGCTAAGAAGTTGCGCGACTGGCCCGGCGGGTTGGTCGTCTGCGATGCACTGGATAGTGCCGTGCAGCCGTTCGTGGCCAAGGGGGCGACGGCTGCGGCCAGCGGTGCTGGGGTTGCCGAGCTGGCATCGGTGATCTGCGTGATGGTCCAGAACGCCGCGCAGGTCGAGGCGGTGCTCGCCGGTCCGGATGGCATTCTTGCGACGGCCGAGGTCGGGACCGTTGTGGCGGTCCATTCGACGATTTCTCCCGAGGATGCGGAGCGGTTGGCCGGAATTGCGGCCTCCGCCGGTGTCGAGTTGATCGACGCACCCGTCAGTGGGGGTGCTATGGGCGCACACGGCGGAACCCTCGCGATCATGGTCGGAGGGTCCGATGAGGCCGTGTCGCGCTGCCGCGCCGTGTTCGATCACTTCGCCGGACTCGTCGTACACATGGGGCCGGTGGGAGCGGGTACCCGCACGAAGATTGCGCGCAACCTGATCACGTTCGCGAGCTTCGCCGCAGTGGGTGACGCCCAGCGGCTCGCCGAGGCAGCGGGGCTGGACCTGACAAAACTCGGCGAAGTTGTCCGACACTCCGATGCGATCACCGGCGGCGCCGGCGCGATCATGTTGCGGACACAAGCAGGTGAAATGGCCACCGATGACGGTCTGCGACCGATCTTCGCCCACAGCGCTGTGCTCGGTGGCAAGGATCTGGCGCTAGCGGTAGAGATGGCCGATGCTCTTGGCGTCGACGTCCCCTTTGCAGAATTGGCGGCCAAGTACCTGGAGTCCGCGCTGGGGCTAGCTCCGTTGCCGGGCACGGACGTCTAGACCGATGACCTCTTCCGCGCCCCAGCCGGACGCCGCCGAGCCCCAACCGGCTGATGCCGAGCGCACGGAGCCGCGACAACTCGAGGATTTGAGCCGGTCCGAGCTCGCCGTGCTGGGACGCGAGTTTCTCCTCGCCGGGCAGTTGATGGACCGGGCCGGGATGCCACACATCATCAGCAGGTTTGGTCGCGACGTGATGGGCGAGGTGGCCATTGACGAGTGGATGGGAGCCAGCCCCGTCTACACGCCTCGGATTCAGGAGCTTCTGGACTTCGCCAACGGTGATGTCGAGACGATCTTCAAGGGGATGCAGTTCGACATAGGTGCACCTCCCGAGTTCATGGACTTCCGCTACAAGGTGATTGATTCCCACCACGGGGAGTTCTGGTTGGACCACTGCGGCGCGCTTATGGACGTCGAACCCTTGGGCGACGATTACGTCACCACCATGTGTCACACCATCGAGGACCCGACCTTCGATGCGACGGCGATCGCGACGAACCGTCGGGCCCGCATGGAAGCGCTCCACCGTCCACCCCGTGTTCCTGTGGACCGTGCGCCGCACTGTCACTGGACCGTGACCATCGACGACGACGTGGATCCCCTTCCCGACCCCGAGCCAATGAAGGCCATAACTCGAACCCTGCTGGCCCAGATGCCGGTTGCAGTGCCGTTGCTGGCAGGATCCTCGCCGTCACCGACGGGGCCCTTCGACGCCCTCACGACGGGCGAGCCGGGCAACGGTAACAAGTCTCGCAACGGGGACGAGTCGGGCAACGCTGACGAGGCGGGTGACGAGGGACGGTCCGACTACTCCTGGCCCCTCGATCCGGATCTGCGACTCGAGGTCTTCTCACAGCCCGTGCTCGTAGCGGTGCTGGAGGAGATCTGCGTCCAATCCCACCTGCTGGTCATGGCGATGGTCGCAGCGGTAGAAAGGCGATCTTCGACCGAGACCGCGGTCGACATCGCACTCAAACAATTCATCGGAAGTGCAGGGCTGACCGCAGAGCGGATAGCCGTGGCCCTCGGGTTGGGGGACGGGGTAGGCGACCTGGCCCAGGTGCTCGCCCTGCACCCGGCGTTCCTCCCGAGGAGCTACGTGGACGTGCGTCTCGACCCACACGAGGGGCCGCCGGACACATTGACGGTCAGTCTCTACCCGTGCGCAGCCCTTGACGAGGTGGGCAGGGACAACTGGATCAGCATCCTCGCCGACGGACACGACGGCGCACTTCAATCGATTGCGTTTGCAATCAACCCTCGGTTCGAGTTCGTAGCGGTCGAACCGGTGGATGGCGCCGTTGCCTCGTGGGCCCTCGTGCGCAGCGGATCAACCGATGGCCGCAGCGAAGCCAACGAAGTGACCCTGACCCGGTTCAGCACCGGGGCAACCTTCGAGTTCTCCGGGCCCACCCCGACGCCCGTCAGCCTGTCCCCACGCCCGACCTGACCCATTCTCCGGCCATGTCGCTCGGAGTCGGGTCGATACCCACCCGCTCGAAGTAGCCCTTCTCGAGCGCCTCTAGCAGCTCACCCCCGGGTCCTCCTACTGCCTGAGAACTCTGGGACGCGGCGATCATCGACTCCGCTGTCAAGGGAGCGCCGGCCCCCTCAAGCCACTCGTCAGAGCCCGAGGTTCCACCCGGGACTGATCCCGGGGTCCTGTGGGGCTGGGCACCCGGATACGGCAGCTGGGGAGGGCCGTCGCAGAAATTGGTTGGTGCTCGCAGTGGCATGTCGTCAAGATCGAACAGCCCAGGGTCGGGATCTTCGTAGCCGAGAGACGCGCCCAGGTTGTTGGCATAGCGGTTGCGCTTGGTCAGCGACCAGGACTGGTCGCCGCCGGGTCCTTCGGGAGGTGCGCCGAGGAATCTCCACTGCAGGAACCTCATGATGGAGGTGTGGTCGTAGGTGCGGTGGTCGACGTAGCCGGGGCGCGAGTACGGCGAAGCCAGGATGGTCGGCACTCTGAACCCGGCCTGGGAGAAGTTGTTGTCGTCGTCGCCCGATGCTCGGTCATCGGGAAGCAACGGTGGCGCGACGTGGTCGAAGAAACCGCCCCACTCGTCGTAGGTCAGGATGAACAGGCCATTCTTCCAGTGAGGTGACTTTGCGAAGGCACGGAACGTATCGGTCAGGAATCGTTGACCGGCTGACGGGTCGGCCAGGGGATGGTCATCAGCCTGCCACCAGGGAAGATACGGCGGATCGATGAACGTGACGGCGGGTAGCTGCCCCGTCTGACAGTCATTGAAGTATTTGTCGATGGGATTGAGGATGTCGACCATCCGCTCACCGAAATAGGCGAGGCTCGGCAGGTCCGCAGAGTAGGATCCGATGGAGACTCCCGCTTTTCGAAGCTGGTCCCAGATGGTGTTCCAGTCGAAGCCCAACTCGAGCAGCGGAAGGTAGTTCTTCTTGTAGCCACCTGACTGTGCGGCGTGGAGGTACTGGCGGTTCGGTTGGGTCGGCCCCAGCAGCGACGCGTGGTATCGGTCGAATGTTGTGAACCGCCTGGCCATTCTGGCGGTGAAGGGCAGATCGTCTGCACCGTGGTAGCCGATGGCGAAGCGATCGTTGTCGGTTCCCTCACCCAGGAAACCGTTGTCGCGCTGCGCACGACCGTTGTCCCAGCTGTGGCCGGGGTCCTCGAATCCGCAGCCCCTCCATGGGTTGCTCATCGAGTCGGCGGTCAGCTCATAGGTATCGACCGGCTTGCCCGAGAGGTCGAGGTAGGTCTGCTTCGGTGCCGCATCAATACGGAAGGTCGGCCCGTAGCGCCGGACGCCCCGCTGGAGGTAGTCGCCGTCGCTGCCCAGCCATCCCAGGTAGTGATCGAAGGAGCGGTTCTCCATCATCAGAACAACCACGTGGTCGATCGGTGACGACGATGCAGGCAGGTCCAGGATCGATCCCTTGGGGACGAAGGACGGTTGGTACTCGGCGCCGATCCCCGTGAAGTCGGGTTGGGGAGTACAGCTCGAAAGAATCGATTCGCCGAGTATCGCGGCCGTTGCCGTCAGACCAGTCGTCTTCAAGAACGATCGTCGGTCGAAATGACTCGCTTGACCCATCGAATTCCCCCTACAGAGCTGCCGCCGATGAGGCTCCGGATCAGAATGCCAGAAGCCCCTCCCTGCGTCACGCGAAAGCTGAGCGAGGTTCGTTTTTACCTACGTCGGGGGATCTATCGATCCGGGCCGGCCGCTGACACCGGTTATGGGTTCGGGTCGACAGTCGTGACCCTTGTTTGGGCGAGGGACTAGGTCATCCTGGCGCGCGGCAGTTGGCGCCCAGTAGGAGCCTCCAGGGCCCGAAGGAAGCAGCGGTGGTGAAGTCTCGCTCGATCACCTCGTTGGGCTTGGCCGGGCCAGCCTCGTTCGGCGCGGCACCGGACGGCTGCCCAAGTGAAGCCGGATCGTCCCAGTCGCTGTTGAGAATCACTACGTCGGCAGATTTCAATTCATCAGCAAGTTTCGAGTTCTTGGCGTTGGCCCCACCTGGGTTGAACTCCAGGTAGCGCGTCGCCGGTTTGAAGCGTTCGAGAATGAAGTAGATGAACGTGTCGCTGTAGCGGGCAAAGCGCAGGTCCGACGGGCCGACGAACAGTCGCTCGCACTTGCGAGGATCGAAGAGCGACGCAGTGGTTCGCAACAGAGCCCGCAGCTCTGTGGCCTGACTTGGATCGAATGGAACGGTACGTCCGTCGACGCCGACTTCTGTCGAGAGTTGATCAGCTCTTCCGGTGTATGCCCCGCGCGCCTGAACGGCTGTTGGCCGCAATAGTGGCACCAGACCGAATCCGATCGCCGCGAGCGTCGTCACCGCTACCAGGACAAGGCCGGTCATAGGAATCGGTGACCTGAGTTTGCTCCGGTCGATCGTTTCAAGTCCCAGGACTGACGCAGCGATCGCTGCTGGAAGTAAAACGGGCGCGACGTAGCTGAAGTGGGTCAGGTCGACTCGTTGCACAACCTGGGGAAACACGAGAACGGCCAGTGTCCCAAGACCGAGCATGTTGACGTACCCGGCGGTGAACCGGTGTGACCGATTGATCCACAACACCGAGCAAACCACACCTAGTGCCACCAGGAGGAGCAGAATTGAGAACGCCAGGGTTCGATCGTGTGGCACGAGGGGTAGGCGCCTTCCGCCGCCGTTCAGAATCGGATCGATGATGGAGTCCGAAAGCACGTTGTCAGCAGTCAACATCTGGATCCAGAGTGGCGCCAGGCCCAGCAAGAATCCTGAGGCTGCCCACGCGGGTAGCAGCTTCAGAGACCGGCACCACTGGGCCAGGCCCACGGCGACCACAACAGCGATGGCGATGTCCACACGAAAGCTGATCGCTGCGCCGGCCAAGAACCAGGGCAGCGCGATCGCCAATTTTCGACGATCGCCTGGCATGTTGGCCGCCAGCCAGACTGCAAGCAACCCGACCGTCAGCGCGCTGATCCAGGCGAAGGACTGGAGGCCCTCGGATGCCAGCACCAAGGCGCAGGTCCACCCGGCTAACAGGGCGGTCTTCGGTCCGGCCGATCTGCGGACCATGTCGGTAACGACCAGAATCAAGACCAGACGAACAGCAAGCCCGAGGGATCTCTCGACGAGGACCGACTCGCCAAATGCCTGAAATGTGATCCTCAGGGCCCAGAGATTGCTGATGCCGTAGGTGTAGACGAAATCTGTGTTCGCCTGAAGGCCACGGAGCATGAGTGAGGGATAGGTGAGGAGCTGGCCCTCGTCCTGGGGAATGACCTTGCGCTGCATCAGCATCGGGGTCAACGCAAGTAGCGGTGCAACCGCGGCTATGAAAAGGAGGACCAGTGACGATGGTCTGCTGGAGGCATGATCTGACCTCCGGTCCGTGTTGTCCTCATCGGAGGATCCCTTGATAACTCCTCCCACCCGGACTCGCTCTACCGGAACTCTCAATGCCTCATCCAAACTCTCCGACGGGATCTCCCGAGGCTTGGTCACCGGACCGGCGCATCTCGCTGCGGTGGACGGGTTACCAGACGAGGTGTCCTTTGGGCCCTCGACGTCGCTAGCGCCTCTCCAAGTGAGCGGCCCCGCAGACCTTCGGACCCGACTTTCGCCAGGATCTGGTCCATGAGTTCTACACGGTCACAACCCGGGTCGGTGGAAGTGTCGGCCCGGTCAGATTCGTCTGCCCGGCCGTCATGTGCCAACAGAATCGCCCCGGGCCGAGAACCCTTCAGGGCATTATGTATTCGCTCCTCCTGGCTGACGACCTTCCAGTCCCATGTCGTAGCGCTCCACAGCACCGGCGTGAGGCCCGCCCGCCGGGTAGCCAGGAAGCTGGAAACTGACTGGCTTCCGTACGGCGGTCTGAACCAGCGGATTCTCGAGCCGACTTGTTGTTCTAGTTCGTCGCGGGCTGCGATCGTGCGGTCCGTCGCCACTCGGTGCGAAAAGTCTGACAGTGCTTGATGATCTGGTCCGTGTAGACCGATCTCGTGACCCGCCGCGATCACATTCTCCAAGATCGAGGGATACCTGCGAGTTCTGGTGAGTAGAACGAAGAATGTGGCGGTCGAATCATGGCGGTCCAGGACGTCGAGCATTCGGAGAGTCTGGTGCGGGTCCGGACCGTCATCGAAGGTCAGCACCAAGTGCAGGCTCGTCGTCGAGCTGATTGCTCCGACGTTGGGCGCAAGTCGGCGCGCCAAACCTCCGATGGCTGCCCGAGGGGAGGTCACTCTCATCGAGAGTGCTCCTCGGTCACGTGGCCAGAGGCGCCTGTAGCCACTTCCCCTCCGCGAAGGGCGAGTGGAAGTGCGCCAGGCTTGTGGCTACCGCTCAACAAAAGCACCCCGCCAGCGTATCTGGCGCCCCTGGCAACGACTCCAGGGGTCCGGTTTGAGGCTCGTCATGTGCGATAGCAACATCGCCATGAGTCCTTCGGCCGGCCCCTTGTCGAGATGTAGGTATCTGGGCCTACCCGGGCCGTCAGTGCTGAGGTGCCTCGAGTCCGTAGTGTGCTACACCGTTCTCATCGATGTCATAGATGTCGACACCTTCGGTCACGTGTGGTGCGTCGGCCCCGAGGGCGACAGCGATCTTGTTCGCCGCATTGCGCATGATGTCGAGCACCAACTCGACCGTCCCGGCGGGCCCGAACTGCTCCCTGACCCGGGTCGTGAGCTCCGCCGGAAGGCTTGTCGGATGCCAGATGAAGGCGTCTACGACCGCCGTTGCGGTACGGGCCTGATCCGACAGTTGTGGCTGACCATCGGAGTCGATCGAGTCGAACAGTTGCTCGTTGGCCCCTGCGGCCAGAGCTGATTGACTGCGCAAGGACTTGCAGAGGCGACAGTCATGTTCCCGGGCACCCCGAAGCCGGACGATTTCGCTGAGTACCGGGTCGAGTCCCTTGAGGTTGTGGACGACCCGGATGAAGTCGTCGACGGTCGTCCACAATTCCGAGTCGAGTACCCGGACCGGATCGGCATTCTCCCAGTCGCTGCTGTTGAAGAGGTGGTCGAGAACCGAGCGCACGCGGGGGACCATGTCGGCGGTCCAGATCGTCTGGATTGCCCCGAAGGTCGTTTCACCGGCATCTGAGATGAACTCGCTCCGCAGTTCGTCGTCGATGATCGAGACATCCATGGCGAATTGTTCGGCAAACTGGACAGTCGTGGTGGACGCTCCCGGCGGTGCGTCCGTTGTCGCTGAGGCCAGCGAATTGCGGCCCAGCGGTACGAGAGCCATGCACGACGCGACGGCCTGGCGGATGGAAGCAGACGATTCCTGGGGAAGCGCAACTGACCGCCCCAGCGCTTCGAAAAGGCCGGCGGCTTCGGGAGCGAATTGACGGAGAGCTGCGTCTCCACTGCGCTCCTGCCAGTGCTCCCATCCTGATTCATCCATGTTTCGACTTTACCGAGACAGTTCGTCCTGCGTCTCAGACACCCAGGTAGGTGGCGCCTATATGGTCGAGATCCGCTTCTTCGGCACGGCCTGCCCATACGACTCGACCCAGGTCCATAAGAACCACCCGGTCGGCGAGCGCAAGAGCGCCACCGGCCTGTTCCTCAACCAGTATCAAGGTCGTTCCACGCTCGTGAAGCTCGGCAAGCGCCTCGAACACAGCCACGCTTGCCATGGGAGAGAGTCCCAGCGACGGTTCGTCCGCGATGAAGAGCACCGGTGGATCGGCCAGCGCGACGGCCATCGCCAACTGCTGCTGTTCGCCACCCGAGAGCAGCCCGGCGAGCTGCGCGTGGCGTTCGGCAAGGATCGGGAACCGCGACTTCGCGGCCTGGCGAGCATCCTCTGTCCTCAGTCGGACAGCCAGGTTGTCGTCAACAGATAGCCCCGGAAAGATCCCTCTGGCCTCGGGTGCGAGAACGATTCCACCACGGGCACGCTCATGGACCGACATGTCGGTGATGTCGACGCCGTCCCACAGGATCCGACCCTGCGACGGCGTGACCAGCCCGGCGATCGTTGAACTGAGCGTCGACTTCCCGGCACCGTTTGCACCCAGAACCGCGAGTGCGGAGCCGCGGGTCAGGGTCAGGTCGACGCCGTGGAGAACCTGCACCTCGCCATAGCCGGCGTCGACCCCAATCAGTTCGAGGACCGGGGTCGCAGTCGAGTTACCCCTGTAGTTCTCACGGGGATCAGCGCCTACGGGCTCCGGGACCATGTCGTCCCCAGCGCCCGGATCGCCGTCTGCGTGTGGCGCAGATGGAAGCACGGCTGGGTCAGGTGTCGAGCGCTTGAGTCGACGGGCCCTCATCGCCTTGGAAGTTTCGGCGAGCACACCATCGGGTTCGCGGGCGAGGCTGACCGCTCCCGCACCGAACAGCAGAGCAGCAAGGTCGGGACTACCTACGATGTGCCTGACCGACTCGGGGAGCCATCCCCATGGCGCTCCGGACCATTCGGATCCGATGCCTGACAACACGACAGGCAGCGACGCATAGACGATGCCAGCGACGACCGCCCCACCGGGTCTGCGAATTCCGAATGTCACCGCCACAGCCAGCCAGACGAGCCCG
Source organism: Microthrixaceae bacterium (assembly GCA_049672765.1). Classification (GTDB taxonomy): domain Bacteria; phylum Actinomycetota; class Acidimicrobiia; order Acidimicrobiales; family Microtrichaceae; genus JAGQSZ01. Next base: position 19,416 of record JBATWQ010000329.1, read on the forward strand.
AGCAATGGTGGGGCGCTCATGTTCGTCATTGGGCTGTTGACCAGTGCGAACCACGCCCCTGCGAAACCGGCCAGGCCAGCGGACACGGCGAATAGCACGAGCTTTGTCCGCATGGGGTCTACCCCGGCGGTCGACGCACCAACGGGTGAGGAGCGCAATGCCAGCAGCGCACGACCGGTTGCAGATCGAGTCAGATTTCCGACGATGCCGACCACCGCCACCACGATGACGAAGAGCGTCACGAACAACACGCGGTCATCGCCCAGGTCGAGCGGACCGACAGCTGGTCGGCGCACCGACCAGCCTCGTGAACCGTTGCGAACACCCTCCAACTGGAAGACGAGCCGGTCACCGATGAACGCGAGAGCAAGGGTTGCCAATGCAAGGGTCACTCCGCCCAGGCGCAACGACGGCAGCGCCACCAGCACTCCGACCGCCGCGGCAATCACGACCGCGACGATCAACGCCACCCAGAACGCGAGTCGACCGTTGTCCATCAGGATGGGCACCGTCGATGGCCATTGGTGGTTGACGAGCCATCCGGCGGTGAAGCCTCCGACGGTCACGAACGTCGCCTGGGCGAGGTTGATCATCCCGCCGATGCCCGTCACGACTACGAAGGAAAGGAACACAAGCGCCAGGACAAGCCCTCGGTTGAGGATTCCGGTCCAGTAGTCGTTGGAGACGAACAGTCCGTACAGAACGAAGAGCGCTCCAGCGACGACCCAGGGCAGTCTTCGGCGCCACGTCGGTAGGTCCGCCAAGGGGTCTTCGGCGGGTGCTTCCTCGATGATCGATCCGGCGGTGCGACCTCCGCGGCCCCGGACGAAGAACAACAACACGAAAAGCAACAGGAACGGAACCGAGGATCGGAAGCCGGAGATCGTGGTAAGGACGTCAGGGGCGTATCCGTAGACGATGTTCTGGATCACACCCAGTGCCAGGCCCGCTGCGAACGCCCATGGAAGGGACTTGAGGCGGGCTGCAACCGCAGCGGTGAACGAGGTGAACACGATCATGTCGAACGTGATCGGCGCCAGGTCGAACAGCGGCGCAATGAGCACCCCGGCACACCCGGCGAGCATCGTGCTCAGCGCCCAGACGATGCGAGAGGAGCGGTCGGTGTCGATGCCGCGCAACTGGGCGAGGATGGGCTTGTCGACCCCGGCACGGGTTTCGAGTCCCAGCCGGGTGTGTCGCATCAGGTACCACAGACCCAGAGCGGCGACTGCTGCCGCTACCAGCACCGCGACCTGATCGCTGTTGATGCTGATTCCGCTGGAGATGCTCCACGTGGTGGGCGGAGTCGGCCCGATTCCGGGTGGGCTCAGTCCGGCGTCTCCCGCGACGCTCGGCATTTCAGATCCGAAGATCGTGTTGATCGTGTCGATCAGCCAGAGAGCGCCCGCGGGAAGGGCGATCAGCAAGCCGACGGTACCCACGAGCCTGGCCGTATCAGGTGCCTTGGCGAGTCGTCGGAACAGGGCTGCGTCGAGCAGCACCCCGATGAGCGGCGCGACGATCAGAATCGAGATGATTGCGGCGGGAAGTATCCCCAGGCCCAGGCCACCCGCCTCGGTCGGCTGATGTAGTTGGAAATAGGTGAGGGCGGTGACGAACGCCACCGCCCCCTGTCCCACGTTGAAAATTCCGGATGCCTGATAGGTCAACACCAGCCCTGACGCCATGATGGCGTACAGGCCGCCGGATACAGCGCCGGCGATTACGAGGCTCCAGAACTGAACCATCAGCTGTCAGTCGAGCTCGATGTTGTTGCCGCAGACGAGGCCCTGGATCGACACGAAATTTCCGTCCTTGGTCTCGGTGAGCGTTCCGCACGGAACCGGACGGTCGTTGTTGTCCGGCCACGTCGATTTACCGACAACACCATCAACGGAGTAGGTGAATCCGCCGTTCATGGTCTTCAGGAATGACTCGACGGTCAGGTCCTCGCCGGTCTCCTCGAGTCCCTTGATGAACATGTCGGCAGCCCAATATCCGGCCGACAGCGCAAGACTCATTTTCTGATCAGGTTTGATCGCGTGGACCGCCTCGAGCATCTCTGCGTTGGCCGCAACTTCGGGGTCCATGACGAACTGGGTGTTGATCAGAATCCCGTCGTATCCGGGGGCGCCGAGCAGGAGTGGGCTGTATGAGGGAGAGATGATCGTTCCCTCGTAGCCGGCGGACTGTAGGGCGTCGGCGAGCTTGGTGCCGATGAGTGTGGCCTGCAGATAGATGACATCTGGTGCGCCGCCGTCATTGGAGCTCAACAGGGCAGTCACGAAAGGACTGACATCGCCGACCTGCTCGGGGGGAGCGGGAAGTGACGGCTCGGCGGAGACGACCTTGAAGCCCTTGTCCTCGACCGAAGCAGTCAGAAGCGCGAGCCCTCCCCGGCCCGAGTCGTTGTCCTCCGCGATCAACGCGATCGTCTTGTCGGTGTCACCGTCGAAGTACTCCACCAGCGAAGTGCCCAGTGAGTTCGAAGCGACGCTGAGCGATGGGTTGGTCACACAGCCCGTCACGCCGAAGGCGACATCGTTTTCACAGAAGGCCGGGTTGATCCCGTAGCCGAAGGTGGGGATGTTGTTCTCGATGATGTAGTCGATCGCACCGAACGTGCCTGACAGAACCGGCAACAGCGCGAAGACCTCGTCCTGCTCGACAAGGGAGCGGACCAGATCTACGTCCTTGGTGGCGTCGTTGTTGTTCTCCTTGGCACCGGTGAACTCGATCTGGCGGCCATGGACGCCACCTGCGTCGTTTGCCTTCTTGATCCGAGCCTCGACCCCGACGGAGGCATCACCGAAGTAGACGCCGTACTGAACTCCGCCGACCTTGATCGAGGTGTCCGTCACTCCTCGGCTGGTCCGGGTTTCCGGAGCGTTGTCATCGGCCTCGGGCTTGGCCGTCCCTTCGTCCTTGACGGACTCCGAACACGATGCGAGCAGGAGTGCGCACGCGATTGCGGCCGGCCACCTCAAACGGGCTCTTGACCTGACTCTGGAATCTGACACCGTTGTCTCCTTGTATCTCGATGGGTCCTAGGACCCCTGGGTAGGTTTGTGCCTTGAGCTTTCGGCCCGGCGGCCGCGGGCCGCTTACACGTTCACGCCCAGGTAGGCGTCCCGGACGAGCGGGTCGTTTCGAACGTCCGTGGGTAGTCCGTCGGCTATTATCTCTCCGAGGTGTAGGACCACAACCCTGTTGCACCGGTTCATCACGAAGCCGACGTCGTGCTCGACCAGAAGGATTGCCGCTCCGGTCTCTTCCGCAACGGAGCCAATCAGATCGCCGAATCGCTCGGCTTCGACTTGGTCCAGGCCAGAAGCCGGTTCGTCCAGGAGCAAAACGGTCGGCTGGTCCATCAACGCCCGTGCCAGTTCGACAAGTCGGGCGGTGCCGATTGGCAGCGATCCCGCGGACCGGTCCTTGATCGCTGACAGGCCACACTTGTCTAGGACTTCCCGGGCGCGTTCGCGGCGAGTGGCTTCGAGCTTCCGTCTGGTCGACAGTCCCGCGAGGTCGGCCAACACGCCTCCACCTCCGCCACGCCACTCGGTTGCGACGAGCAGATTCTCCTCAACGGTCAGCCATCCGAATGCCTGGACACGTTGGAATGTGCGACGCATCCCGGCTCGGGCGCGTCGCTGTGGTGACCAGTTCGTGACTTTGTCGCCGTGCAGAAGAATCTGACCGCTGTTGGGCGTACGTACACCGCTGACCACATCGAACAGGGTCGTCTTTCCAGCGCCGTTTGCGCCGATGAGCCCACAGATCTCACCGGGCGGGATTGCCAAGGAAACATCGCTGATGGCGGCGATACCTCCGAAGCGGACATTGATCCCGGACAGGTCCAGTGCCATGGGGGAAGCGTCGACCGAGTTCACCGGTTGACCGGTCCTGGGTTGTTGTTCGACATCACGGCTTGCGCCGTCTCACCGACGTACATCTGCCTGGCCCCCCTGGCGAAGTCGAGATTGGCCCGGAGGATAGCCAACGATCAGGGTTCGCCGGGTCACCATGAAGGATTCTCCCTGACTGTCCTCCCGGATGGTCGGGGGGCCACCCTGCAGTTCTAGCAAACGGGCGGTCGTTTGCTACGGTGCACGCCCATGCAAACAAAGGGTTCGGTAGCGCTGATAACCGGCGGATCCTCGGGTCTCGGATTGGGCACGGCGAAAGCACTCATCGATGCAGGGGCCCAGGTATTCCTGGCAGATCGGGAGCCTCCCAGCGCAGAGGTGCTGTCGAACCTCGGGCCGCGAGCCAGCTATGTGCACTGCGACGTGACCGACGAGGCCTCAGTGGTGGACCTGTTGGAAACGGTGTCCACCGAGGGCGGCAGGCTGGACCTGCTCGTGTCGTGTGCGGGTATTAGCATCGGCAAGCGCGTTATCGATCGCCAACGTTCGCCGATGCCGCTGGATCTGTTCCGGCGTCATATCGATGTCAACCTCATCGGCCTTTTCGATGTGCTGAGGCACGCGTCGTCGCTCATGGCCCTCAACGAGGCCAGCGACGAGGGCGAGCGTGGGCTGATAGTCAATGTCGCCTCGATCGCGGCCTTTGACGGGCAGGCCGGTCAATCGGCCTACTCGGCGTCCAAGGGCGCGGTCGCCGCCATGACGCTTCCCCTTGCCAGGGATCTCGCCCCAGTCGGAATCCGCGTCATGTGCATCTGTCCGGGAACGATGGACACCCCGATGCTGGCGACCTTGCCTGCTGAGGCAGTGGCAGAACTTGCCGATGGAAATCTGTTTCCGAAGCGTCTGGGCACGCCGTCCGATCTGGGCGAACTCGTCATCGCGATGATGCAGCAGACCTTTCTCAATGCCGAGACCGTGCGACTGGATGCGGGCCTGCGGTTGGCTCCTCGCTGAGTCCACATCTCCACTCCCCGGCTCCACCGGGGCAGACCGCTCAGGCGAGCATTCCTCCGTCAACGGACAGAGTGATGCCGGTTATGTAACTAGCGGCGTCGCTCGCCAGAAAGACGACGGGCAGTGCGATCTCCAGAGCGGTGGCCCAGCGGTCCAACGCGATGGGCAGACCCGATTGTGCGACCACTTCGTCCTTGTCGAACGAGTCCCAGCCCGAGGTATCTACAAAGCCGGGAGCGACCGCGTTGACGCGCACACCGCTGGGGCCCCACTCGCGGGCGAGTGCCTTCGTCTGCTGGAAAAGACCGCCCTTTGCGGTCGAGTAGGCCGCCATTCCGGGAAGGTGGCGCAAACCGGAGATCGATCCGATGTTGACGATGGAACCCGAGCCCCGCTCGACCATCTTGGTTCCGAAGGTCTTGGACAGCAGGAACGGCGCTGTGAGGTTGAGCGCGATGGTCTTGGTCCATCCGGACTCGTCGGTCTCCAGCGCCGGAGCGATGAACCGGGCGCCGCCCGCGTTGTTGACCAAGATGTCCACCGTGCCCAACCGGTCGTGGACCTCGGCACCGGCCCGGTCGATATCGTCGGAGTTGGTCACGTCACAGACCACAACCTGGGCATCGCCGCCCTTGTCGCGTAGTTCCTTGGCGAGTGCCTCCAGGGGTTCGGCTGATCGTGACATCAGAACGAGAGAGGCCCCTTCGTCCGCCAATGCGTGGGAGATGGCTCGGCCTATATCCCCACTGGCGCCGGTGACGACGGCACGGCGGTTCTTGAGGGACTGTCCGAGACTCATCGTGATCCCATCTCGAAGCGGTATGAGATGGGGAACGTCTCCATGCCCCTCGAAATCATGGTCGGGACCCACTCCTCGGTTCCCGCGGATTCGGCGTCGTGGACGTGTGTAAGAAGTGCATCCAACGCGACGGTGCTCTCGAGGCGGGCAAGAGAAGCGCCGATGCAATGATGAACACCGAAACCAAATCCAATGTGACCCGTGCTCCCGCGTTCGAACGAGAGAACGTCCGGGTTGGCGAACACTTCGGGATCCCTGTTCGCCGATCCTTGGACCAGGTAGACCATGTCGCCCTCGCGAATTGTCCTGCCTCCAAGTTCGATGTCGGTTGTTGCGATGCGGACCTCGGTTTTGGAAGGACCGTCGTAGCGGAGAAGTTCCTCGATCGCCGGCTTCAGCTGTGTTCTGTCGGCTCTCACTCTCTCCAGGGCCTCTGGATGCTCCAGAAGTGACCGGAACGAGTTGCCTATCAGGTTGGTCGTCGTTTCGTGTCCACCGAAGAGGAAGAGCATCGAGTTGGCAACGATTTCGTCGTCCGTCAGAAGGTCCTCGTCCTCCTCCTGTGCTGCGATCAGGCCGCTGATCAGGCTCTCATCCGGGTCCTTGCGGAGGCGTTCTACCAGGCGGTGCATGTATTCGGACATCTCCAACATGCCGTCCTGGGCTCGCTTGTGACGATCTGCCAGACCTCGTGCGCCAAAGACGAGGACCATCATGTCGTCGGACCAGCCCTTGAACAGATCCCGGTCGCTGAGAGGAATGCTCAGCATTTCGGCGATGACGGTTGAAGGAAGCGGATACGCGAAGTCACGGATGAGGTCGAGGTCCTCGCGCTGACTGACGACTGTCTCGATGAGTTCGTTGACGACCGCCTCAACCCGGGGGCGCCAGCGCTCGATCGCCCGAGGGGTGAACTCGCGAGCGACCAGTTTCCGTAGTCGCGTGTGCGATGGGGGATCTTGGAAAACCATCCAGTTGCCGAGGATGTCGTAGGTACTGGCCCGCTCTCTCTGCTGGACCTGATCCAACCGTTTGAATGCCGGCCACACGCGATCCGATGAGAAGCGTGCGGTGTCCTTCAGCGCTGCAATTACGTCGTCGAACCGGTACACGAACCAAGCGCGGTGGTGCTCGTTCCAGTGGACCGGTTCCAGTTCCCTCATCTCGGCAAAATATGGGTAGGGATCTCTCACCCGGTCAGGGGTCAGAACGTCATGGCCCAGGGTCGCAGGCACTTTCAACTCCTTCAATTTGAGAGCACAATCACAACGCAGGCGTTGCCGTCGACGCCTGCCGAGCCACCGCCCATGGTCTCTACGACTCCGACGGAAGCTCCTTCCACCTGTCGTCCACCTGTCGCTTCGCCTCGCAGTTGCCAAACGACTTCAGCCAACTGGGCGACGCCGGTGGCGCCGAGTGGATGCCCCCTCGACAGCAGGCCTCCCGATGGATTCACCGGCTGGGGTCCGCCCAGCCAGGTGTGTCGCGACTCGACCAACTCGCCGCCGCCGCCGATGGCACAGAGTCCCAGCGCTTCAGTCGTCACGATCTCTCCGATCGTGAACGCGTCGTGCACCTCGAACAGATCCGCATCTTCAGGTCCGATGCCGGCTGCCTCGTAGGCCTCCTGGGCGGTGTCGTGGACAATGTCCCAGCCCCACACCTTCTTGGTGGTCGAGTCCCAGTGGGTTCCCGAGCGCAGGGCGGAAGCTCGAATGCGTACGTCGCGGGGATTGCCCCGGTCGTTCCCGATAACTGCGGCTGCGGCTGCGTCCGCGATGCTGCAGCACTGCAGAAGGGTGATGGGATCAGCGATGAGCCTTGATTCGAGGACTTCTTCGAGCGTCACTTTCCGGCGGTGCTGTGCACGCTCGTTGAGCACACCATGCTCATGGTTCTTCACCGAGACCAGGGCCATCTGCTCGTTCGTGAGCCCGTAGTCGTACATGTACCGACTCGCAGACATCCCGTAGATCGTGGGCATTCCGAAGCCCTGTCGGCCGTCCGGGTCGGTAGTGAACGGCTCGATTGCCGTGTGGAACACCGAGGTCATCGTTTCGACACCGAGCGCCAGAACATTCTTGAACCGCTCGCTGGTCACGGCAGCCTTGGCCTCATGGATCGCCGAGGTTCCACTTGCGCAGGCGTTCTCGATGGTTATGACCGGAACGCCGACGATTCCTGCGCCGCTGAGGATTCGTTGGGTCACCCCGGGCTCGCCGAAGACCGTTCCGGCAAAAACGGCGTCGATCTCAGACGGCTCTAGTTGGGCGTCGCTCAGTGCCTCGTCGATCGCGGTCAAGCCGAGGGTCGTGGGACGCTGTTCGGGCTGCTTCCCAAAGCTCGTGGTCCCGACGCCGTATACGAACGCAGTCACTGGGGCACCTCCGTTATTAGTGGGTCACCCTGTTCGGTCCATCCGACCAGCTTCGCGACCTGGTCCGGCCTGAGCGCCTGCTGGGTGTCGACGTGTGCGAGGATTCTCGGGCCGTCATCCATGTCGACGTATGCGAACGCGAGGGGCGGAACTCGATCCGCCACAGGCACGCGAAGGACGGTTGAGCTGAATACGGTGCCGAGAGGCCCGAATTCTGTTTGTTCCATTGCTGGTGCGCCACAGGATGGACAACGGACCGGAACCTCGGTGGTCGGGTATTGACACTTCTGGCACCGCGAGCCTTTTACGAGCACCCCACGGTCGGTTCGTGTGAGGATCGGCCGCGGGTCAGCTCCGTGGCGCGACGGGGGTTCGGATGGAGACATAGCGACAAAACTACCGTTTGTTTCGTGAGATTGCCAGACCAAACGTCCGGTTGTTCATCCGGCTATGCTCCGGCCCGAAACCGATTTCCAGGGGAACCGCATTGAAAAACGAAATCGAAGGCCTACGAGTGCTGGTCGTGGGAGGCGGCGGTGAAGGCAACGGCCGAGCGATAACGCGCGAGTTGGCTCGGTGGGGCGCGGCCGTAGCCGTCGTCGACATCGATCCGCTGCGTGCCGCTGAGGCAGCTGACGAGATTGTTTCGCAGGGCGGACAATCCGTCGGCATAACCGCTGATGTCCGTGACAGCGGAGCAGGAGACCAAATGGTCGCCGAGACCGTCGAGGCCCTCGGCGGAGTAGACGTACTCGTGACAGTGGTGGGAGGGAGCACCCTTTTCGTTCCTTGGGCGCCTCTCGACGAAACCACCGACGATTCGTGGGATCTGATTTTCGATCTGAACCTCAGGTACGTCTTTAGAGTTGCGAGAGCCGTAGTCCGTCAGTTCACTTTGCAGGGCACCGGGGGGTCGATCGTCAGCGTGGGATCGATTTCGGGCAGCGTCGCGACCAGTCCGATGTCGATCGCGTACGGTGCGGCGAAGGCTGGCCTGGTGAGTTTCGCAAAGACGCTGTCCGTGGAGTACGGCCGCCAAGGCGTACGAATGAATGTGGTGTCGTGCGGAATCGTCGAGACGCCCGCGAGTGCCGGTACGATTCAGGACAGTTGGAAGGACCTCGTGCCGATGGGACGTGCAGCGACAACAGAGGACGTTGCTCGTCTGGTTGCATTTTTGGCCTCGCCACTGTCGAACTATGTTTCCGGCCAGAACGTTGCTCTCGATGGCGCACTTACCTTGCGGGCACAACTGCCGTTTCCCCGAACCGACTCCTCAATGGCAGGCTGAAGTGACAAACAGTGACGACGCACCACTAAGACCTCGACCTACCGGATCTCGGTGGGAGGAGATCCTCGAAGCAGCTACAGCCGAGTTCCGCGACCATGGTTACGAGGGTGCGAACGTTCGAGAGATCGCGACCCGTGTCGGAATGCTCAAGGGCAGTTTGTACAACTACATCTCGGGAAAGGCCGACCTGTTTGTTGCCGTGGTCGAGAAGCCGGCGATGCAGCTACTCGAGGGCGTAGAGGCGCTCGCGGACGACGACGGGAGCAGTTCCGAAAAGCTGCGCAAACTGGTGCGCCTCGAGGTGGACATTTTCTCGGAGCACTATCCCTCGCCCTTCGTATATCTGGCACGTGTGCAGGAACCCCTAGACCCCCGCTTCCAGGAATGGGATGAGCGGTATTTCGAGGCAGTGAAACGCCTTCTCCAGAGCGGCGTGGATCGCGGCGAGTTCCACGGCAACTTGGATGTCGAGATAACGGCTCGCGCCCTGCTCGGAATGCTCGCCTGGATGCTGAACTGGTACGAGCCACGCGGTACCGCTGCCGACGATCGAATCGTCGAGGCGTTTTCGTCCATGATCGAAAGTGGCGTCACCAAGAGTCCCTCCTGAGCAAGCGACGCCCGATAGGCGGCCAGCGGTGAGCGAAACCGGCGTCTGTGTCTCAGAGCTCGATGGCGATGTAGGTCCGTTCGAGGTACTCCTCGATTCCCTCGAAGCCGCCCTCCTTGCCGAGGCCACTGGATTTCTGCCCGCCGAAGGGTGCGGCGGGGTCCGAGATTGCGCCACGGTTTATTCCCACCATGCCGGCTTCCAGGCAGCTTGCGAGACGCAACGCGGCACCCGCGTCTTCGTCGATGACGTAGGCCGCGAGGCCCGACTCTGAGGAGTTGGCCAACGCGACGATGTCGTCGCTATCCGAGTAGCGGACTATCGGGGCGACGGGTCCGAAAACTTCGGCCTTGGTGATGGACGAGTCGAGCTGGACGCCTTCGAGCAAGGTGGGCGGGCACCACGGTCCGGATCGAAAATCGACGTCGGCGGCAGTAGCGACGGCGCCCTCGTCGATCGCCAGCTGAACGGTACGCCGTACCTTTTCCCCTTCCGCCGCAGAAATGAGCGGGCCCACTTCGGAGCTCTCGTCCATCCCCGGGCCCACTTGCAGACACCGGATGCGCGCTGCGAACTCCGAGACGAAGTGGTCGGCAACGGAGTCATGGACATAGAAGCGGTTCGCGGCGACGCAACTGGCACCGCCATTGCGGAACTTTGCGACCATAGCGGCTTCTACCGCTGTGTCGATCGAAGCACGGGCCGTAACGATGAACGGGGCATTTCCTCCGAGTTCCATCGAGGAGCGGAGCGCACGCGGGGCGGCTTGGCGGAGCAACTCTCCGCCAACGGCGGTCGAACCAGTAAACGAGATCTTTCGCACCGCTTCGTGATTCAGCATCTGGGAGACAGCGGGCCCAGGTGGGGTCGGGACAACGACGTTGAGCACTCCGGGCGGCAATCCGACATTGGTGAACAACTCGGCGATGGCCAACGCTGTCAGCGGAGTCTCTGTCGCGGGCTTCACCACCACTGTGCAGCCGGCGGCCAGCGCCGGACCGAGCTTTCTGGTGACCATCGCTGCGGGAAAGTTCCATGGCGTGATCAGGAGTGCTACGCCAACTGGCTTGGGTAGGACGATGATTTGCTTGTCGCCATCCGGGGCGGTTCTGAACTCTCCGCCGACGCGAACGGCTTCGCCAGAGAACCATTCCAAGAAGTCGGCGGCGTAGCGAACCTCGGCACGCGCTTCGGCGAGGACCTTGCCGTTCTCCCGGGTGATCAGCGTTGCGAACTCGTCCGATCGTTCTAGAAGGGCTTCACTTGCGCGCCGCAGGATCCGCGCTCGCTCGCGCGGGCTGGTCGCTGCCCACAGATGGGCTGCCTCGGCCGCGGCATCGACGGCCTCGAGACACTCCGCGGGCGTCGCTGATCCCAGCCTTGCCAGCTCCTCGCCGCTGGCCGGGTCTATTACGTCAAGGTCGACCCCGGTTGACCGGAAAGTGCCTCCAATGAAGCTGCCACGGAGGCGGTCAATCGACGGCGGGAGCAGAGAGTGCGCACTCACCGGTAAGGACTTGCTTCCGGAAGTATCTCGGCAGCACGTCTTGTAATGCTCCCATGGACTGTTGCGAAGTCTGTGTGCACAGTCGCCGACGCTAGCAAACAACCGCCCGTTTGCAAGACTCGTTGAACGGTGACAAACTGATTTCGTACTACTAAGAGGGGCCTAAAGAATCATGGCTAGACGGGTCAATGGCCGACGCACCGTAGAGCGACGCCTGAACGACTACCGCAGGTATTGGGACGAAGAGCGGGAGACACTCCCTACTCCGGAGCGAGACGTTTTGATTCTGGAGCGCCTCCAGGCCCAATTGCACTACGTGTACGAGAAGCTGCCGTTCTATCGGCGCCACTACGACGCCCACGGCTTCAAGCCCGACATGGTCCGGTCGCTCGAGGACTTCACCACCCGGGTTCCGATCATCACCAAGAAAATGTTGGTGGAGGATCAGGGCGAACATCCGCCCTTCGGAAGTTACCTGGGAGTCGAGCGAAACGATCTGGCCAGAGTTCATGGGTCCTCCGGCACCACCGGCACGCCCACCATGTACGGCGTTTCAAAGCATGACTGGCTTCGGGGGCGCGAACTGAGTGCCATGGGAATGTGGTGTGCCGGCATCCGGCCCGACGACCTGGTGCAGATCACGTATCCCTTTAGTCTGTTCTTCGGGGGTTGGGGTGTACTCGACGCCGTTGAGCGGATCGGCGCGACGGCCTTTCCGACCGGCTCGGTCGTCCCCACAGATCGCCAAATCGGGCTGATGCACGATCTGGGATGCGATGTCGTGGCGGGGACCCCGTCGTACATCGCCCATCTGGGTGCCCGGGCGAAAGAACTGGGCTACAAGATGGAAGACTTAGAAATCGCCCTTACCGTCATGGGCGGCGAGCCGGGAGCGAGTATCCCGTCCGTTCGAAAGATGCTTTCCGAGGCGTGGGACGGCGCCGCAGTCGTCGACCTATCAGCCGGTTCGACTTCGGAGCTCTACCCGTTCCTCGCCAACGTCGGCTGCCTTGAGGCCGAGGGCGGAGTGCACCTCATCC
>JBATWQ010000330.1:0-27660 GCA_049672765.1 Microthrixaceae bacterium
CTCCCCCGGTCGGTGATCTATCACCGACGCCAACGAAACTCTGTCCTCCCTATAGGCATAGGTGTTGGCCTCGCTCAGGAATCCGAAGTTGATGGCGGCGGCTCGAGCTTGCAGCCACGGGGCCACACGTTTGGGGTCGTAGTCGTTGAGCGCCGCCATCAGCTTGACCTGGGAGAACAGCTTCGTGTCCCACAGCCGGAACTTGTTTCCGGCGGCGATGCCCGTCTCGGCCAGGGGCCACATCCCGATAGCTCCGAGGCTCCACCAGAAAGACAGGTTGGCGGGGTCGTCGAAGTCCTTGCCGTAGGGGGCCTCGGGGTTGTCGACCACCGGGGTCGATCCGTCGAAGAACACGCCGTGACGCTCCCGCACAACGCTTGGACCTTCAGCCGTTGCGATCTCAACTAGTGCCCGCGGCGGACGGTAACGGGTTGCGGCGCACAGGTAGGTCGCGCCACCGTCGGTCGCGGAGGTGTAACCAGCGTCGGTGTCGTCGAAGACGAACTTCGCCGTGTCGAAGGTCGCCTCGTCGAGTGAGGACATCTTGTCCTTCTTGTACGTCCGTCCCCGGGGTGCGGTGTAACAGCCCGCGTGGTTGTGCGATGCCATGTCGAGCAGACACAGGTCCATGCCGACAGTCGCCGCTGCCGCGATCTCATCGTCTGCAGACAGCTCCGAGAGCATCAGCAGCGGCGTGATGTTCTTCAACATGTAGACGTTGGAGTGCCATTCGAAGAAGCCGAGTTCGATCCGCTCCGCCACCCATTTGAGGATCTCGGGCTTCGACCGCTCCATGTGCTCGGCACCGCTCAGGCCGGTGACCGTGAACTTTCGCTCGGGCATCCGCTGCCCGGCCAGGTACTCGTTGGTCAGGTTGATGATGATGTGGTTCTCTGACCAGAACCACTGGTTGTCGAGCCGGTCGGCGGGCAGTGGATCGTCATAGCGGTAGCGGTTGGCGACGAGGCGGTCCTCGATCTCTCCGAGCAGCCCCGGGTCGAGCCGGGTCAGTTCGGTGTCGCCCTCGCCGAGGTGGAGCAACCAGGTCAGGTACATCAGGTCGAAGTCCCGGGTGTCCTCCCAGTTGTCGATCTTTTCGAAGGACTTGGCCATCGATTCAGCGGTCACGGCGGTCGGATCCCAGACGAACTTGGGGTCGCGCCCTGCCTTGACCAGGTGGGCCGCGACGCTGGTGGCGTTACCCGGGCTCAATGAACCCGTCGCAAACGCCAGGTACGCGTCGACCCGCTCCTGGTACACGTCCTCGTCCATCAGGCCGACGCTCCCGGGTTTGATCAGCCCGGCCCCGCCGATCGCTGTGCTCGAGGTACTACCTTCCCCCGACTTGTCGTTGCTCGTGCAAGCAGCCAGCCCAGCGCCGACGAGGGCCCCCGTCGACGCCAGCAGGAAGCGTCGGCGATCCAGGGGTACTCGGAGTGACTGGGTGGGTCGAAACTCAGCTGGTTTGGACAAGGTCGTTTCTCCCTTGACGATGTCTGGCGGAACTGCGGGTGGTGGGCGGCGCCGCGCTCGTGGCACGGGCGACGAGTTGTGGCGCGAGGGTGGTGAGAAGCGGGCCCGGATTGCCGGCGAGCAGGTCACCGAGTCGACGTCGGGCCACAACTCCGAGTTGACCGAGCGGCGCAGCAACGCTGGTGAGCGGAGGCGAGGTCATCGTCGCCAGCGCAACGTCGTCGGACCCCACGACCGACAGCGACTCCGGGACCGACCTTCCGGCCTCTTGTGCGGCGACCAGAAGTCCGGTGGCCTGCAGGTCGTTGAACGCAACCACCGCGCTGGCTCCGGACCGGGCGACCTCGCCAAAGGCCGAACGCCCTCCCTCGAAGGTCGCCGCCGCGGGTCCGAGGAGTTCGATGCGACGTCCCGACGGCCCGATCTCGACGGCCATGCGCTCAACGGCCCGGTCACGGCGCGATGCCGACCAGTAGGCCGACGGTCCGCGTACGACCGCGACGTGACTGTGACCAAGATCGAAAAGGTGATCGAGCGCGGCGCGGGCAATTGCTGCCTGGTCGACCACCACCCCGACGATGCCCCGCGAGCTCCGGTTGACCTGCACCACCGGGACGGTTGCGGCCCCGAGATCTGTGATGGGGGTGACCGCAACGAGTCCGTCCACCTGTCGGCTCAGTGTGGACAGGGCGAGACGTTCCTCTGTTGCTTCAGCCCCGGTGTCAGCGATGAGGACCGCAAGGCCGTCGCGTCGGGCCTCACCCTGGATGGCCCGGACGATCGCACCGAAATACGGGTTGGTGATGTCGGGGACGAGCACGCCGATTGCGTCGCTACGTCCACTGACCAGTTGCCGGGCCGATCGATTGGGCACGAATCCCACTGCCTGGACGGCGTCGAGGACCGCTGCGCGGGTGTCGTCTGCCACCATGTCCGGCCGGTTCAGCGCGCGGGACACCGTCGCCGGGTGCACGCCTGCACGCTGGGCGACGTCGTGGATGGTCGGTGGACGGGTGGATGGTTGCTCGGACGCCAAGGCGGCGAGCGTAGCAATTGCTGCAAACGTTTGCAGGAACTTGTCGTCGCGGCGATACTCCCCCCATGCCCAAGCCAGATCTGGCCGCTGACGTCCACCGACGGATCCGCTATCGGCGCCACCCCTGGGGTTGCGCCGCGGTCCTGCTGCCCCACCACCCGGACGGCACCGTCGACTGGGAATCGTTCCGGACTCTGCTGCGCCGCACGGTCGACGCCGGGCTCACCCCGGCGGTGAATATGGACACCGGTTTCGTCCAACTCCTCGATTACGCCACCCGCGCCCGGGTGCTGTCGACAACCGTCGAGGTGCTCGCCAAAGGCGCCTCCACCTCGGGTGACGCGTTCCTGGCCGGCGCGTTCGTCGCGGACCAACCCGGAGACGCGTTCGACCTCGGGAGCTACTTGGAGCAGTTGCACACCGTGCGGGCCGCCGGTGGCACGCCGGTCGTCTTCCCCTCCCACGGGCTCAACGGGCTCGGTCCGGCCGATTGGGTGAGTGCCCACCGCAGCTTCGCTGACTCGTGTGACCGGTTCATCGCCTTCGAACTGGGTGAGCAGTTCGTTCCGTACGGTCGGATCTATCCCCTCGATGCATACCGCTCGCTGCTTGGAATCGAAGCCTGCATCGGCGCCAAACACTCGTCGCTGT
Organism: Microthrixaceae bacterium; assembly: GCA_049672765.1. Classification (GTDB taxonomy): domain Bacteria; phylum Actinomycetota; class Acidimicrobiia; order Acidimicrobiales; family Microtrichaceae; genus JAGQSZ01. The sequence goes on from JBATWQ010000330.1 coordinate 3,161, forward strand.
CGAGGGTTTCCGAATGGGATCGTCTGGCAGTTCGCGACGAGGTGCGCCCCGACTTCCACGTCTTCACCGGCAACGACCTGGCGATCGACATGATCTGTTGGGGCAGCGACTACCTCCTCGGTCTTGCCGCGTTTGCGCCCGACCACTTCGCGGCTCGAGACCGGGCCTGGGCGGCAGGCGACCCGTCGTTCCACGAACGCAACGACCTCCTGCAGTACCTGGGCGCGTTCTCGTTCCGAGACCCCGTGCCGGCCTACCGCCACGACGCCGCGATGTTCCTTAACCATCGGGGGTGGATCGACTCTCCCGAGGTTCCCGCGGGCGCGCCGAGGAGGCCGGGGTCGGACCTTGAGGTGCTCGCCCGGATCGCCGACGATCTGGGAGAAGTCGAGTTGGGGAGAGCTGAATGAGCCGTCGTCCTGACATCGTCCAGATCAAGAACCTGGCTACCGCCGCCGACCTGGCGGCGCGGGCCGACGAGCTTGCCATCGACATCCCGGTCGAACTCGATCTTGAAGTCGGCGACGCCGCTCCGCTGGCCCAACCCCTGAGCATCACCGACGGAAGCGCGGGCGAACTCCGGGTCGGCAACCGCTGGACGGTTCTGCCGATGGAGGGCTGGGACGGCACCACCGACGGGCTCCCCACCGACCTTGTCCGACGCCGCTGGCGTCGCTTCGGAGAGAGCGGCGCCAAGCTGATCTGGGGCGGCGAAGCAGTGGCCGTCGAACTTTCCGGTCGGGCGAACCCCCGCCAACTCGCAATGGTCGACGGTGCCGGCGACGCGCTGGCCTCGCTGCGTAGCGAACTCGTCGATGCACATGCGCAGGCCCACAGCAGTAGCGAGGACCTTGTCATCGGGCTCCAACTGACACACTCGGGACGCTGGTCACGGCCTTCCGGCGCCCCCGCACCCCGAACGGCTTGGACGCACCCCGAACTCGACACCAGGCTCGGCATCGATGCCGAGGCTGTCCTCTCCGACGACGAGTTGGACCACCTGGTGAGCCGCTACGTCGAGGCCGCGAGCGTTGCCGCCGACGCAGGCTTCGATTTCGTCGACGTGAAGCACTGTCACGGATACCTGCTCCACGAGCTGCTCTCGGCGACCGCCCGACCCGGCCGCTACGGCGGTTCCCTGCAGGACCGGATGGGCTTCCTCACCGCCGTCGTCGAGGGCATCCGGGTCGCCCGCCCGGGACTTGCCGTTGGGGTGCGCCTGTCGGCCTACGACTTCGTCCCCCATGAACCCGGCCCCGACGGTCGTCGCGGTCGACCCGTTGATGCTGCCGGCCTCCCCCGCCCGTTCGGCGGCGACTCCAGCGGCACCGCCATCGATCTGGCCGAGGTTCACCTGGCGATGACCCGCTTCAGGGAACTCGGCATCGGCATGGTCTGTGTCACCGCCGGCAGCCCGTACTACAACCCGCACATCCAACGACCGGCATATTTCCCACCGTCCGATGGCTATGCGCCTCCGAACGATCCGCTCGTCGACGTTGCCAGGATGCTCAAGGTGACCGCTGAGCTCGCCCACGAACACTCAGACATCGCAGTGGTCGGCAGCGGCTACTCATACCTCCAGGACCACGTCGCCAATGTCGCTCAGGCGGTCATCCGCCGGGGGGACGCAGCGTCGGTGGGACTGGGGCGCATGGTTCTGTCCTACCCGAACCTGCCCGCAGACGTCCTTGCGGGTCGACCGCTCGAACGCCGCTCGGTTTGTCGCACCTTCAGCGACTGCACCACCGCTCCGCGCCACGGCCTGATCTCTGGCTGCTATCCGCTAGACGACGAGTACAGGAACCGACCCGAACGACTCGAGCTGGCTGCGATAAAGAGGAGAATCCGCACGACCATGCGCGATTGATCGAGCAAGCGCTACCAGTTGCGCAGGTTGATCGGCCAGGTATCGATTACCTCGGCGTCGAGGGGAACGGTCCCGTCGTCATTTCGCGCTTCGATCACGTGGACACGCTCGTGCATCGCCATCGTCGGATCGATGTGGGCGGGAATCAACTCGACCCTCTCTCCCACCGCTACGACACGCGTGTCGCCCTCGGCGCCGGGTATGAACGTTGCGTGTTCGTCTGAGGTGAAGAACATGGTGTGCCCGATGATGGTCGGCTCACCGTGGTCCATCCCGAACGACTTGAGGCCCGCATCCGCAACCGTGTAGCCGTCAGTGCGGTTCACCGATAGGACCGTCGACACGATGCTGAGCGACTGGCGGAACGGCAGGCCGAGACTCGCATAGGCCGTGTCCATGAGCATGAACGAGCCGGCCTGGACCTCATCCACCCAGGTATGGAGATCGAAGGTGCCGGTTCCACCGGCCGAACTGAGTTCACCACCGACGGCCAGGTGCGCCCGCCTCAGCAGTCCATCGAGACACCGACCTGTTCGATCCTGAACTGTCGATCGGCGTTGCCGACGACGTGGCCCTCATAGCCCATGACTCCGCGGACGTTGAGTCCCGCCCCACGAGCGGCCTCGGCAAGAGGTCCCGCTTCGTCGGGTGAGATCCCGCACCGCGGCAGTCCGACGTTCACGTCGATCAGAACCTCAACCGGCCCGAACCGACGGGCTTCCACAACCACGGCCAACGTCTCGGGCGAGTCGATGGCGACGGTCAACCGGGAGTCGTGTGAGCCGGCCAGACCGACAGCCCGGCCAAGTGCAGCGACGTTGACAGTCTCGTTTGCCAGTAGGACGTCGGTTCCCAAGCCGGCGTCGATAAGGCCTTCCACCTCACGGAGAGTCGCGGCGCAGAACGTGTCGCTACCGCTGCGGCGACTCAGGTAACTGGCAAGCTCAGTGCACTTGTGGGCCTTGATATGGGACCTGAGCGACCGTCCCGGACGAGCTGCCGACATGGCATCGATGTTGTGATCCAAGGTCGCAAGATCGATGACCGCTGCCGGCGTGGCAAGGTCTGCTACAACGAGCGTCAACGGTTGCTACCGCAACTAGAAGTGGTCATGCGAGCTCTCCTTCGATTGTCCGCCTGCAACGTAGCTCGGGCCACCTTCGCTCAACCAAGAACTGCAGGGACCAGAACGTTGCGGACGAAACGAAGTTCCTCTTCCGCATCGCGCCCTGGCATCGAGAGCAGCGACACGACAACCCGCACGGTCCACCGCGCCGCCTCGCCTGCGTTCGTTCCGGCAACTGATGCTCGGCTGCCGAGAAACTCCTCGGCCAGCGATTCGATCACTTCAGAGCCCGACGCGATACCCACCGCAATCCCGGCGCTCTCGGGGTTGAACCAAGTAGCGAGCAGCGGGTCGGCCCTCACCGCCGCCACTGCTTGGAGCACCGCCGTCTCGAGCTGTTCCGCCGGGTCTCCAATGTGGGCCACCTCACGCGCCAGTTCGGCTCCCAGGCGACGCGCCGAACGTTGCACGAAGGCCATCCGGAGCGCATCCCTATTGGGAAAATAGCGATAGAGCGTTGCCCGTGAGCAGCCCGCAGCTTTGGCAACGTCACCCATCCCGACCGCTTCCACCCCGTCGCGGGCGAAGAGTTCACCGGCGGCGTCCAGAATCCGGCTGGCCGCAAGATCTTGGCGGGCGGTGCCTAGCCAGGTGCTGGTCATAGGCCGGCGTCCGCCACGAACGGCAGAGTCTCATAGCGTCGCACGAAGTTGCCGGGCGCGAATACGCCGGCGTCGTGGTCGACCGCGAATCTGGGGCACCTGGCCAGCAGCTCAACGAGTGCGACCTTCGCCTGGAGGCGGGCCGCCGCCGCGCCAAGGCAGTGGTGTGCCCCGTAGCTGAAACTCATGATCGTCCCGATCTGCCGGTCGACCTCGAACTCCTCCGCGGTCGGTCCGAATTGCCGCGGGTCTCGGTTCGCCGACGCATACAGCAGCATCACCTTGCGGCCCTCTGGGATGGTGCGTCCGTGCAGTTGAACCTCGCGGGTGGTCGTGCGGGCCAGCCCCTGTACCGGTGCCGCGAGGCGGAGCATCTCCTCCACGGCGCCGTCGATGAGCGTCGGATCGTCGAGAAGCTTCTGACGCTGGTCGGGGTGACGAGTGAGCAGTTCGGCACCGACACCCAGTAGGCCCGTGGTTGTGTCGTTTCCGCCGGTCACCATCGTGAAACAGAACCCCAGTACCTTGAGGATCGGCACGTCGGTCTCACCGGTCGCCACCAGAGCCGAGATCGTGTCGTCGCCGGGGTCGTTCCGTTTCTGCGCGATCAAATCGGTGAAGTATTCGAAGAGTTCACCCACTGCGTCGCCAGCCGAGAGGACGTCACCGGAGGCGTTGGCAGCCACGATGCCGGCGGTCCAACCGTCGAAGCGACCCCAGTCCCGGGGTGGCACACCCAGGTAGTAGGCCACCACGAAACTGGGCATCGGTTTGAAGAGTTCCGCAATGACGTCACCGGAGCCTGCGGCTCGCAACCCCTCGATGCGCTCCACCACGAAGCTCCGTACCATGGGCTCGATCTCGGCCACGTGCCGTGGGGTGAAACCTCTGCCCACCATCCTTCGGAACTCGGTGTGATCGGGCGGATCCATCATTACCATCGGCGAAATCTCGTCGATGCCGGCGGTCTCGCGCTCGCCGTAGTGGAATGTCAGCCCCTGTGCCGACGAGTACGTGGCGGTGTCACGAGCGGCGGCGAACACGTCATCGAAGCGGGACAGCACCCAGTAGTCGCCGCTGATGACGTGGTGGGCCGGGTCATGGTCGCGCAGCGACGCATACATCGGCCACGGATCCCGCCAGCTCTCGGCTGTGCGGGGAATGTACCCGAACCTCTCCCCAGCTTCTGAGACATATGTACTCATATGTCTCAGTATCGAGTCACTTATCTTGAGATGTCAAGGGATTACTGGGCTACAGCGCCACCACCGAAGCGGCCACTTCGGCGTCGTTCGGAACAGCACCCGTGGCGACGATCCGATCAACGATGAACTGACGAGCTGTACCGCTCGCCTTCCAACCGACGACGAGCCAACTGGCGTGTTCACCTGCCGGCGAGAGTGCGTCGACGGTCCACGGACGGCGGAACAACACCCGACCCAGCACTCCAACGACCGCCAGCAGGACGAACAGAACCAGTTCGCCCAGGGCGATCAATGCACTTGCCAGATTCCCTCGGATGTTTCGACCTTCACTCCAGCCTCCTACGACGGTGCTTCACGGACACGAGTTCGGGGCTGGGTCGCCCGCGAGTCGGGCCTTCATCCATTCAGTGGAGGCGCTCGCCGAGGCAGCGACGATTCCTCCGTGGTTCTGGCCCTGCATTATGAGCAGGTCGGTCACCTGGCCGAGCTTGCACACTCGAGCGAAATAGTCCTCGGTCCGGTGGACGTTGACCCTCTCGTCGACCGTGCCCTGGGCGAGAAAGAGCGGTGCGTCCGAGACGACGAGACCCGGCTGGTTGAGCTTGACCAGCCCGGCGGCGGGTTCGGTCTTGAGCGGATCGTGTGCGTAGAACTTGTCTCCCGGAATGCCGGCTGTTGCGGCGATGATCTGGTCGAGGCATCCAGACTCGAACACGTCCTTGACGGCCAGCAGCTCAGGCCCGGCATAGTCCTCGAAGCGGATGTCCGGGTGCTCGCTGGACGCTCCGTAGATCATCATCACGCCAACCACCCGGGATACGACTTCATCGACAGGGCCGTAGGTTTTGGTGAGTTCGGTGGCGGGGGCCAACGAGACGGTACCGAGCAGGTCGAGTTCGGGCGCGTACTTCGCTGCGCGCTCCCCGGCGAAGATCGCACCGTGTCCACCCTGGGAGTGACCGACCGAGAACCACTTCTTGCCAGCGTGGGCGTCGGGGAGGTTGCGGGCCGCCCGGACCGCGTCGATGACGCTGTTGCCCTCGCTCGGGCCCGACAGGTACGGGTGGATCTCGCCGACGGGGCCGAGCCCGATGTAGTCGGTATCCGCGTGGACTCCCTCGATCCCCCAGTCATGTGCGGGCTGACCGTTGCGACTCGGCGCGCACTGCGACGCGACGCCGACAGTTCCGTTGGCCTGGGAAGTTACGGTCCACCCGCCCTCGGGTGGAGGAGCTGTCGGGTAGGTGACAATTCCGGTGACGGCGCGGTCCCGATCCTCGGCGTCGCGTGAGTGGTACATCACTCGGACGGTGTGCTGGCCGTCCTTCTCCCCCAGGTCCTGGACCCGGATCAGTTCTCCCGGTTCACCGTTCGGCAGCGGGTCCGGCGCGACGTAGAAGTCCTCGTCGGGGCCATTGAACTGCTCGGGCTCCTTGACGGTGGATGTTGTTTCGGGTCGGCTCGAGGTGGTCGATCCACCGTCCGCCGACTCATCCTTCGAGCTCGTGCACGAGGTCAGGGCGAGGACGACTGACAGCATCACGGCGACAAGTGTTGTGCTTCGAGGTTGGGTCACGGTCGGTGACACTAGCCAGCGTGTGATCGCAGGCCGACGATCAGGGAGCTAACTGAGGCCCATGATCGTGAGAGCGATTGCGGCCAGTCCGGTCAGCGAACTGATGAGGGTGAAGGTGAAGACCCGTTGGTCTCGCAAAATACGCGTCTCTACACCAGCAAGAGTTGCGTTCAACTCAGCGAATCTGGCGTCCACCTGGGCAAATCGCACGTCGACCTGAGCGAACCTTGCGTCGACCTGAGCGAACCTAGCGTCCACCTGAGAAAAGCCGACAGCCATTTCCGAGCGGAGCTCGGTCGCCAAGTGGGCAAGGTCGTCTTTGGTTGCTAGATCGGCGAAACCGACCGGTGGTAGTAGTTCCATGAGAGTGGCCGCACTTGTAGGCGAGAAGACAGTCTCGATTTCCTGGTGGAGTTCCTGTCGCTGGGCTCCAGTTATGGACATGGTTCGCTACCTCGTTGTATCTGGCTAGATGCTGCGGGGAAGCGGCTCGCAACCGATCATCGGTGCACTCACTATCCTACTGACGTCTGTGACAGTGCGGCGGGGGAATCTGTCCTGGACTACCCGCGGAAGCCCGGGCATGCTCGCCCCGACGAATGGAGAGCACCTTGTCATACACCGTAGATTTTGCCGAGGTATCAACTGTCGGCCTTGAGTCGTCACCCGTTGCGGATGCGCTCGCGGGTCTGCGGGCAAACGAGGCCAGGTACTACAAGAACAAGTACGACCACGTATTCACCGTCGAGCCGGCATCCAAGGCCAAGAAGACCGTCGAATACGTCGCCAACATCCTCAAGACCGAACGCGAGATTGTCATCGACTCGCCGCCCCTCGAGGCGACCGAGTTTCAGGTCGCGGACCTGCGGATGGCCTATGTGTTCTATGAGAGCGGCCTGTCGATCAACGTCATGTACGCGATCGACCCGGCGGGCAAGCGAGCCGTCGGTTTCAAACTCTCCGACGGAATGGAGATCCCCGAAGAGCTCTCGTCGTTCAAATTCGCCAGGCAGAAGTCCAAGCTCGCCGGAACAATCCGCGGCTCGTACTTCGTGATCAAGGGCGAGTACTGAGCGGCGAGTTTCAGGCGCGGCCGATAACCGCCTCCAGGCGCCCGATGGCTTCCCGGGTACGGGTCCCCCACCAGAAAAGGTCCTTGCCGTCGACGATGGTCGTTTGAGCGACGGCGTCGAGTTCCGGTAGGTGGCGCTCGGAGAAGGCGTAAGGCTCGGTTGGGGCCAGTACGAGGTCGGGACGTTCCTCGCGGATGGCGTCCAGGTCTGTTGCGGGATACGGACCCTGTCCCGAAGGAACGACCGCGACGCCCAGTCTCCGGAGCAGGTCGGCTCCATAGGTCGGGGTTCCGAGCGCCATCCACGGTCGGCGCCATATCGGAACGAAGGCTCGCAATTCGGGCGCCCCTGTGTAGACAGCTCGGGGTATCGGTTCCCACTTTCCGGGGGCCCCGACGCGCTCCGCCAATTCGGGCATCTGGGAATTGACGTCCGCGATGCTCCGGATCGTCAGCACGTGGACTTCCAGCCCCGCTTGAGTCAGGGCGTCGTGGTCCTCTCTACGGTTTTCCTCACGGTCCACAACAACCAGATCGGGTCGAAGCTCGCGGATCTTGTCGATGTCGGGGTTCTTGGTTCCACCAACCGTGTCCAGGTCGGGTTGTTCACAGAACCTGGTTACCGCGATTGGGTCGATACCCCACGCACGTAGGGTCTCGGATACCGAGGGGACAAGGCTGATGACGCGCATCGTCATTGCACCTGATTAGCCGCTTAACCAGGGTCGTGCCACGGCACCCGAGTCTGGGTCGAGCATCGAGCTGTTGGGCGACGCCGCGATCGGGATCAAAGAGCTGATCCCGGCCAATTGGACCTTGCTGTGACTTCAGCCCCAGCGCGGGGTCTCATCCGGGTCGATGCCCATGCACATCTTTCCGATGAGTTCGTGGGCCAGCATTGAGTTACCGGGGTGGAAGCGACCCATCCGAACGTCGCGGAAGATCTGCTCAATGCGATTCCGCTTGAACACGGCGGCGCCTCCGGAGAGGTCGAGCGCTCTGTCGACCACGTCGTTGGCCTGGTTGATCACGAACTGTCGGCTGGCGATGAGCCGAACCGGCCAGTCAGCGTGCTCAACCCCTGCCACCCAGTCGCGGGCGGTCGATTCGATCATGGCAGTGGCCGCGTCGATCGAGATGCGCATCTCCGCCACGTTGTGCTGCACCTCGGGGTGATAGGCCATTGACCGGGTAAGAGCTATCGATGTCCGCTCAGGCGCCCGGGCCACCGTGAGGTCGAAGGCCCGCCGGGCAGCCCCCAGGTAGACGGCGGAGAAACCTGTCAACGCCCAGGCAAATATGCCGAGCTGGAAGGGTCCGGCACCGGCGAAACCGGCGGGTGCGACAAGGACCGTGAGCTCATCGGGGCAGAACGCCTCGTGGAGAAAGGTGTCATGACTCTGGGTGGCCCGCATGCCGAGGGTGTCCCATGTTTCGACAATCTCGAGGCCCTCGGTGTTTCGCGGCAGGAAGCCGTGGACAATCTGCGGATTGTCCGGATCTGAAGTGTCCATGGCGTGGAAACCGCCGAGGGTCCAGACGGGCGAGAGGCTGCCGAAGATCTTGTGGCCACTAATGAGCCAACCGCCGTCGGTCCGCTCGGCGTTTGTGGTCGAGAGCAGCAGCGGAAGGTCGTTGCCCGCCTCGCCGTGCAAGGCGGCGAGCACATCTCCATGCGAGGCCCTCTCGAGGATGGCCTTCATCGAATCGTCCCCCATGCGGGCCAGGTCGGATGCAACACCGGTCCAGTAGCAATGCATGTTGATAGCCAGCGCGGTGGCAGGCGCCACGTAGGCGAGTCGACCCAGGAGTTCGATGTACTCGTCGAGCCCGAGTCCCATCCCACCGAGCTCGGGCGGGACGGTCGCCAGGAGAAACCCCGACGAGCGGAGTTCTTCGAAGTCCTCGGTGAAGAAGGCGTTCTCACGGTCGTACTTCGGTGCCCTCTCATCGAACCGGGCAATCATCTCGTCGGTGAGTATTGGAGCACGCGTTGGAGTGACGGTCATTGTTGAACTCCTAGCTTTCGCGGCCATGTCTGGCCCCCTTCCCAGATCACGGTACGCCCGTCGATCCGTCCGGTCATGACCTGATTTCGCCATCTCTGGGAAGGAAAAAGGGGTGGCCCCGCAATGGGCTCAATGACGTGATCTGACTACCCGCGGAGAGGGCTGTGACCGAAGGATGTCCATTACCACAGCCACCGTGATGAGATGCGATCTCAGTGGCTCGAGCCGAATCCGAAACGAAGACCTGCAGTGGTCGGGTGTGTTGATAGAGCACCACTCGGGCCGCGTACGAATGGTCCGAGAAGACGCCTTGATGGCGGTCTTCCCCTCGGCTTCGGGGGCGGTCATCGCTGCCATCGACATGCAGCGTTCGTTACATCAACAGTTCGCCCACCTCCAGATGCGCATTGGCCTGGCCGTGGGCGACGTGGTCGACGAGGGCGGCGGCTTGTCCGGGCTGGCTGTCGTTGCAGCCGAGCGGCTGGCCAGATGTGCACAGGCTGGTCAGATCGTCGTCGACCGGGCCGTGCGTTGGTTGGGTCTCGAGCACTCCGATGCCACGTTCGAACGACTTGAGCCATTCGAACTACTTGAACCTTTCGAACCATTGGATGTCGGCGGCGCCATCGAACCCGTCGTCGCGTTCGTCGTTCCGTGGAGAGACTCGGCGCTCCTTCCCGGTCGGCGACCGCCTTTCCCACCGGGGCTCACCACAGCATCTGACCTTGGGTTCGTCGGCAGGTCCGTCCAGTGGGTTGCACTTGAGGGAATCTGGCGGAGGGCGGCTTCCGGAGTGACTCAGATTGTGGTTCTCGGCGGTGAAGCCGGAGCCGGAAAGACCCGTCTGGCAGCGGAGTTCGCCCGCTCCCGTTTCGATGACGGGGCGACAGTACTTCTGGGGTCCTGCGACCCACAGACCGTCGCTGCGTACCAACCCTGGGTGGAGGTGCTCGATCAGCTACCTCGACAGGTCCACGCCGATGACGCAGCCCGGGCTGTGGATCTGGTCGGAGCAGTGGAGGCGGCGCTTTCCGAGGCTGCCCACCGATCTCCGGTGGTGTTGGTTATCGAGGACCTCCACTGGGCCGGCGATGAAACTCTGACGCTGCTTGCCCATCTGGCTCGGGTGGCCGGGCTCGGCCCGATCATGGTCATCGCCACGTTCCGCGAAACCCGCGATGGGACCACCCACCCTGTGACCAACATGCTTACCGACGTTCGGCGGATGTCCTCGGTCACCCGCCTGCGGGTCGAGGGGCTCGACGCTGAGGACGTCACTGCGTTGGTGGCCCTTGCCACGGGTGAGCTGCCCGGTCCGGCACTCTGCCGCATCGCGGCATCTATCGCCGAGCACAGTCGGGGTAACGCCTTCTTCGTAGGTGAACTCTGGCGCCGGGCACTCGAGAACGGGGTGGTGCACATCGTCGACGGTAGCTGGCAGGTTGACGAGCAACTGGCGAGGCACTACGCGGTGGCTTCCCAGAGCCCACACCGCGACCGACATGAGGGTGCCGACCCCTGTGGTCTGCCCCACGGCCTGTCCAACCGGGAGCTCCAGGTCCTCCGTCTGGCCGCCGAAGGCTACTCAAACGGTGCGATCGGTCGGCGGCTGTGTATCAGTGCCAACACTGCTGGTAATCACGTGCGCTCCATCTTGCGGAAGACGGGCACAGCGAACCGCGCCGAGGCGGCCACGTACGCAGCCCTGCACGGATTGCTTGAGGACTGGAAGAAACGGGACGCCTAGATGGGTATCGACTCGAACACCTTTGCCTGCGGCATTGACCTCACTTTCGCGATCGGTATGGATCGGCGCTGCCGCGCCCGGGGAAGGGTGCCGATTCCAAACAGGTGGCGCTCCGACAAGGGAAAATCGAGGCGTTCAATAGCCGCCGCGCAAAGTTGGATGACGGTAACGTTCAGCATCATGACTGAGCTCGCGTTAGGTGCTGACCCGGGTGGGGTCGACTCGATGGACGCCCTCATCAACGGCGCCGGCGGTCACGTGCAGGATGTCGACGATTTGATGCATGACCTGCTGCGACAACTTGTATCAATCGTCAATGCAGACACCGCTGCGGTCCTGCTTCTCGACGATGCTGGCACGCACGTGGTGGCCCGGGCCACCTATGGAATCGAGGAGGAGGTCCGTCAAGGCGTCCGCATCCCGGTAGGGGTCGGTTTCGCAGGTCGTATCGCGGCGGAGCGTCGGCCTGTCGCTCTCGATCGGGTGGACGCTTCCACTGTTTCGAACCCAATCCTGTGGCAGAAGGGCATCAAGCGGATCTTGGGTGTTCCGCTTGAGGGAGGGTTGCGTCTTCTGGGAGTACTCCATATCGGGCGAACCGGTGAACAGAGCTTCACCGAGGAGGACACCGCGCTGCTTGAGTTCGTCGCCGCCCGCATAGCTGCCGCCATCCAAGCTCGCCAGCTCGAGGACGAACGTTCTGCAAGCAAGATTCTGCAGCGCAGCCTGCTTCCCGCCCGGCTTCCTGTCTGTCCCGGGATCGAGTTTGCAACGCGCTACATGCCCGCAGAGGTAGGTGGGGTGGGAGGCGACTGGTACGACGCGTTTCTCCTGCCTTCCGGTGACCTCTGGATCATGGTCGGAGATGTCGCAGGGCACGGACTCGTACCGGGGGTCAGCATGGGTCGCCTTCGTTCCGCCTTGCGCGCCTATGCCCTGGAGGGCCACTCACCCGAAGAGGTTCTTGCTCACGGCGACCGCAAGTTCCAGTTCTTCGACAAAGGTCAGATGGCGACCGCCTTCGTCGCGATGTTCGCGCCCCCTTTCGACCGGGCAACAGTCGCTATCGCTGGCCATCCCCTGCCGTTGATCGCCGAATCCGGTGGACCTACGTATTTCATAGACGCCCCGGTCAGCCCGCCTCTGGGGGTCACGACCTACTCGCCGCGTTCGGCAGTCATCGAGCTACCTCCTGGCGCGGTCCTTCTCGCCTACACCGATGGCCTGGTGGAGCGCCGCGGGGAATCACTCGATGTGGGACTGGATCGTCTACGCAGTTCCATGACGACGGGCGATCCCGAGACGGTTTGTCGACGAGTCATGAACCGTCTCATCGGAAGTGGCCCGTCAGAGGACGACATCGCAGTCCTGGCACTCCGACGCAGCGCCTGATCGGGAATTCCCTAAGCCATCGTCCGCACCAGCGGGGCGCGTGAATTCGCCCAGAATTTGGTTCCAATGGCGAAACAGATGGAGGTGTCCTTCCCCGGGGAAGACCTTCAGGTCGGCCAACGGGAGATGATCGACCAGCCATCTTCCATGGTCGACAGCGATCATCGGGTCGGCTCCGCCGTACCACAAGTTCACCGGGGCAAGGACCTCGGTGATGTCGACGCCCCAAGGTCCGACCCATGCGACGTTGTCCCAAGCCACACCTCCGAACCCCTGGCGGAGCCCTTCGCTGATCATGGTGAAGAGATGGTGTCGGAGGACCGGGTCGGCGAAGACGTAGGCATCGGTCCCACCGAGCAACGCCTCCATCCCCGACAGCAGAGTGGTTTCGTCGTCACGTGCAGAGACCATTAATTCGGAACCGACACTGAACGCCTCGGCTGCACCGGCAGGATCGTCGGGAAGCAACGACAACGCGCGGCGATCGTCCTCGCCCATCTGCTCGAGTGCCCCTGGTACCTGCTGGAACGGGCCCGGTCCGGAGGCAACACCGACACGCACGACGCGCTCGCCCAGGGTGGCGGCCACAGCCAGAGCAAACGGTCCGCCTCCCGACCATCCGAGCGTCGAGAAGCGGTCCAGACCGAGCGCGTCGACTACGAGTCCGGCGTCGAGGGCGATGCTCTTGAGGCTGAATGGCGAGGGGTCTGAGCGCCCAAACCCGGGCCGGTCGAAGCTGACCACCCGGATGCCCATCCGACGCGCGACCTCGTCGCCGAAGCTCACATCGAGACGACACCCGGGGGAGCCATGGAAGTAGAGAACCGCTTCCCCATCGCGGTCCCCGGTGTCCCGCACCATCACCCGACGGTTGTCCACTATCAGGTGCTGTTCATCCACGGTCTTCTTCCCTGATGCAGGTGCCTGCCCACATGATCAGCGGGGCGGGAACGGCGGCGTGAGGAACGCGAGCAGAGTTACAGGTAGATCACCAGCGTTGGAGACGCGCAACTCGTCGGCTCCATCGAGTCGGGCCAGTGTTCCGAGGGGGAAAGCGCGTTGTCCGCTCTCGGTGTCGAGAACGGCGTCACCCTCCGCGACGAAGAGCATCAATTCTGACGGCTCATGTTTGTGGGGAGGCAAGGCTTGCCCTGGCATCAACCGGATCACCCGTGCATTGCACATCTGACCGTCAAGGAACGGAACCGCAACAAAACGGTCGGGGTCGTGTGGGGGCGCATCAGCGAGTGAGATGAGGTCCATGAACACAGGATGGCCGCTTTCGGAGCGGTAGTCACGGAAACCTGACCACCTGTTCAGGCCAGGAGTTCGTAGTTCGTGATCTCGTAGCGGAAGAAAGCTCCGTCGGGCCATCGTGGGGTCCCTAAGTACCAGCCCGCCCGGCCTCGCGTGGGAATGGTCACGCCGCCGAATGTTCCGTAGCCGTTGACCTCCACACCGAAGGGGTTCGCCTGCCAGATCCCCGATTTGTCAGGGTCGCCCCAGCGCTCGAACCGGGAGGCCCGCAGTTGCCCGTTCGGTTCCAGGTCGTGCTCGAGTACGACGTCGTTACCGTCGGTATGTACCGTCACGTTCACCCGCTCGTCATCGGTTGATGACCACGATGCGGCGCCCGGTCGTGCTAGCGCCGTCGGGACCCAAATGGACTCGCCGGCGGCCCTTTCGGCCGAGCTGCGCGAGACATCGGCGCCTTCCTCGTGCACGAGTTTGGCCAGACCTAACAGAGACCAGTCCATGCCACCTTGACCACTGACGTAGCGATCACTTCCGCTGATCACCCCGGCAACCCGTGCCTCCCACACTGTTCCGAGGGACGGAACGAGGATCTGTCGGGCCCGGAACGGCAGCCAACGGCCGATCTTGATACTCCCCCGCATCGACAGGCGCGCGCCCGCGGCCAGCGGCGTGCCTTCCTGGATCGCTGCCCTGAGATAGCGCCCGGCTGGTCCCGGTAGGGACTCGACCGTGTTGGCGGAGAACGCGTCGGCAGCCGGGAGCGATCGTGCTTTCTCCTCCAGTTCAGCCCACGCTGACGTCATGACCGTGAGTCTGGCGCACGTCGAGACCGTCAGGTAGCGGCTCGTTCAGTGGGAGGGTGGTTCCGCTCCTCTGCATCGTGCGACGCGTCGAGATCGTCGACGTCGCTCAGGCGGAGCGATCGGAAGGCAGGGCTGTCCCGGACATCCGCATCGACCGGGTCGAGGACGACACAGAGGTGATCGCCTCCTTCGTCGAGGAGGGCCACCTTGTGACCCCAGAACCGGTTTGGGCATGCGGTCAGCAGCGGAACGCCACCCCTGCCGGACTCGCATTCAAGTCCTGCGAACTTGTCGACGTCGTCACCGCTCTGGGTTCCGAAATGCGCAGCCAGATCGTGCTGGTCATCGGCTAGGAAATGCACGGCGAATATCGACGCCAGCTGTGCAACGCGAGATGTGTGGTTGGCCTTCGACAACCACACCGTGTAGCGCTCAGGGTCGATGCTCGATTGGGAATGGAACCCGACCAGGCAACCGGCACGCTCCCCATCGATAGCCGTTGTGACAACGATCATCGATGGATCGAGCTTTGCCATTAATTGTGAGAACGATTCCATCCTTGCGGTCTAGCAAACTCGACGCCGTCCACGACTTCGCCCTGACCGGCAGAGCTGTCGTCCCCCATATGCATCAACTCCCGTGAACCTGTGGGGTCGGGTCGGGTATGTGCTTGAGCATGAAGTTCGGTGAGACGGTGGAACGTGCTGGTCAGGTGATCGACGGCATCGGTGTCGCAGTGACGGTGATCGGCGTGATCTGGGCACTGTGGCGCTTCGGTGCAGGGTCCATTGGCGGATTCGAGGACCCCTATAGACGGGCCCGCCGCGACGTGGGGCACTCGGTCCTGCTGGGTCTCGAGCTTCTCGTCGCCGGCGACATCATCCGCACCGTCGCCGTCTCGCCCACCTTCACGTCGATCGGAGTGCTGGCAGGGATCGTGGCGATCCGAACCTTCTTGTCCTTCACCCTTGAGATGGAGATCTCCTCTCGTTGGCCCTGGCAGTCCGACCCCGACGCTCAGGCCAAGCCGAGCCGGAGGCCCTCAGCGACTTAGCTCCATTCGTCAGGGGACGGCGAAACCTCCCACGGTGACCGTCAGTTCGCCAGCTTCTGGATCGTCGACGAAGACGAAGACGAGGTTCGCTTCGTCGTCCGGAGCCAGGAAGTCGATCGTCTGGTCTGCCTCTGTGACTTCGCCGTCGACATCGAGTGCGGCGTTCACCTGTACGTTCGCCGCAGTGCCGCCGCCGTCGTTCGAAACTGCGACGGCCACGTGGAAGTTGTCGCCAACTCTGGAGACGTCATCGATGGCGGCCACTGGCGCAGGCGGACGGCCCTCTTCGGGTAATTGGACAAGGATTAGGCCCAGGACGACCGCAAGGACGGCGACGCAGACGACCAAGGTCGCAGTTTCGGCACGGGTGCGCTTGGACTTCATAGTGCCAACCTTCCTGCTGCGCCTCCGATAGCCGCCGGGAAGCCGAGAACGACGACTCGGTCGAGCAGGTCCGATGCCGGCGACACGTCGCGTTGAAAGAGCCACAGTAGAAGTCCAGCGACGATGAGCGCTGCCACGTAAGTCACGATCGTTTCAATCCCGGGACGTTGGAAGATGCCCTCCTGTTTGTGACGTTGTTCCTGGCGGGCGAACCCTGCGACGAACACGATGGCGTAGGAGGTAGCGAGCGACGCTGCCAGCACGATGACGAGCCAGGCCGGACCCATTGCCGAGGCGAGCATGGGAACCTCGTCGGTAGGAGCGATGCTCAGTCCGATGAAGGTCGCTCCCAGGACCGTTGCACCGATGTCGGCGACACTCGCATTCAACGGCTTGGGCTGCGACGCTACATCCTCGTCAGAGTCGGACCCCCCTTCCCCTTCCTGCCCCTCCTCGCTGTCATCGTCCTCATCGTCCTCGGACATGCCTGGATCTCCCGCCAGGAGGAACCTGGCGACTCCGATCCCCAGACAGAAGGGAACCGATTCGTTGACAACCTTTCCCAACGCCGACGATAGGGGTGTGCCGATCGTGACCTCCCGCAGCATTACCAGTACCACGGCCGTCACCACCAGGCCTATAGCGAGCGATTCCACCGCGTCAGCCACCGCATCCCGCAGTCGCACATCCTTGGTGCTTCGGAAGCCGGCGGTGAGATTGAGGACCACCAGAAGCACGCCGAGCACCAGCAGGATCAGCAACATCTGCCGGGCGTTGGTGTGTTCGCCCAACCACCAGATTTCCATGGTGTACAAGAGCGGCACGCCGAACAGGAGTCCGCCCGAGACGGCACGGACGATCTCAACCAGTTCGGCCTTCCATTGCCCCTGGTTGGCGGAACCAGCTTCCGCAACGGCGTCCTGCACGCTGAGCCTCCCCGATCACGCTGGTCTGCGAGTGACTATACGTCGCGCACCTGTGGTGTCGTGTCTAGGGGGTGCGCCCTATGAAGGCGAGGAGCTTGGTTTGCGCGTCCGAGTCGTCAGGGACCTCGACGCGTGGACCGTACTGGCCGCTCTGACGCAGAACTTCGTCCATCGGCTCCATCCCTTCGAGCATCATGGCGCATCTCTGCGGATCGAGAGTCTCGTCCTGCCCGGTTGCCCGAGCCAGGTCCCAGCGGTGGAGGAACACGTCCGCTGTGTAGATCATGACGCCCCATATGATCGTTCCTGACGGAGCATCGAGGAGTGACCATGACTGCAGGGACCCGACGGCCAGCGGAGATCAAGATGGTTCCGATCGGGTTCGTCCGGGGTGGCCGCGCCGAGGTGGCGGATGACAACTGGGGGGACGTGGTCGCCGAGATCGTCCTCGACGACCGCTTCCCAGCCGACTCGCTCGACGGCCTGACCGAGTTCTCCCACCTCGACGTCGTGTACCTCTTCCACCATGTGGACGAAGACCGAGTCACCGTCGGCGCCCGCCTTCCGAGGGGTCGCACCGATTGGCCACAGGTCGGAATCTTCGCCCAGCGGGCGAAGGGCCGGCCGAACCGGATCGGCGTCACCACATGTGAGATCGTCGACGTCGACGACAGAACCGTCACCGTGCGGGGGCTCGATGCCGTCGATGGCATACCCGTGTTGGACCTCAAGCCCTACTTCACCGAGTTCGCCCCGAGGACCCCGGTTCGCCAGGCCGCCTGGTCGAGTGAGTTGATGCAGGACTACTGGACATAGGCGATCCGGCGCCCGCCCCGGACCAAGCGACGTTGCCAGGGACTTCTGACCCCCGACGTCTGCGGGAAGGGGAGTGCCCATGCGTGTCTTCCGGTTCCTGACCAGCCTGCGGAACGGTCTGTGGTTCGTGCCTGTGATGTGCGTAATCGCCGGTGTCGTACTCTCGATCGCGACCACGACGATTGACCGGCAGGCCGACTTTGAATTGATCCCCGCCGCACTCACCGGCGGCCCCGACGCGGCGCTGGCAATTTTGTCGACCGTCGCCGCGTCGATGGTCTCACTTGCCGCCCTGGTACTGACGATCACGATGGTTGTGGTCCAACTCGCCATGGGCCAGTTCTCGCCGAGAATCGTTCAGCGGATCCTCCAGGACAAGCCCAGTCAGTTCGCGATCGGCATCTTCGTCGCAACGTTCGCCCACTCCATGCTCGCCATGCGCGAGATCGACCTCGATGGGGGCGGGCAAGTTCCCGGGCTGGCGATTCTCGTTGCGTTCGCAATGGTATTGGTCAGCATCGCCGTACTTGTCATCTACGTCCACCACATAGGGCAGGCCCTTCGCGTGGCGTCGCTCATCGAGCTGGTCGGCAAGGACACACGAGCACTTCTCGAGCAGTACTACCCCGAGGATCAGAGCCGGACCGACCGGCAGGACCCCAATCTGATAGGAGCCGCGAAGTCGGGCGTCGTGTCACACATCGCACACGGCGCAATCGTCCGACTGGCCCGCGACGCAAACACCTGCGTCACGTTGGTCCCTGCACTCGGCGAGTTCGTCCCGGCCGGTGCGACATTGTCCGAAGTTGATCCGGGAGGCTCCGAACTCGACCACGACAGGGTGAGCGGCAACGTGGTGCTCAGCCTTGAGCGAACCCTCGATCAGGACGTCGCCTATGGCCTACGCCTGCTCGTCGACATGGCCATCCGCGCGCTGTCGGATTCGGCTCTGCAGGATCCGACCACCGCGGTCCAAGCCATCGACCGTCTCCACGACTGCCTGCGACAACTGGCGCGACGTCCGTTCCCAAGCGGTGACTATTCCGACGAGAACGGCACGATCCGCCTTCGTGTTCCGACCATGGATTGGGATGACTACGTCCACCTGGCCTTCGACGAGATCCGCCTGGCCGGCGCTGGCTCCCCCCAGGTCGACCGACGCCTCCGCGCAGCCCTGACTGACCTCATTTCCATCGCTCCCGCCAATCGCATTCCGGTCCTGTCGGACCAGTTCGGCCGCCTGACCACTCTCACAGAGGAAGCACTGGACGACGCAGACGACATCGCCGAATCGGAGCAGACCGACGCCTTGGGCCTGGGCGGACCGGCCCGGAGCTGATGCGCCACCTCACCTACGACGGAGGAGCACACCAACGATCTCCTCACGACTCACGCAGGGCTTGCGCCTCGACCCGGACGAACACACGAACCCATGGCACGCAGGCCTAGCGTCAATGCTTTCGTTCATCCTGGGCTCGCTGATCCCTTTGGCGGCGATCCTGCTATCGCCTCGATCAATCACTGTCCCTGTAACCGCCGCTGCAGTGGTGGTCGCACTCGCAATCACCGGCGTCGGATCGGCGTACTTCGGGGGAGCCCCGCCGATCAGGGCTGCAGCACGAACCATCGGCGGTGACGTCCTAGCCATGGCCACCACCTATGCAATCGGCTCCCTCATGAGAACTGTCGTCGGCTGACGGTCAGCCACCCTCGTCTGCGGCGCTTTCATCTGGGACCTGTCCAACGCCGGCCTCAGCCAAAACGTTGACGACCACCGCTGTCACCGGAACGGCGAGCACGGTCCCGGCGAAACCGAACAAGGCGCCTCCAGCGACGATCGAGAAAAGAATCACGAGTGGGTGTAGTTCGAGCGCACGCCCGAAGACGAGAGGCGACAGGAGGTCATTGTCGAACTGCTGCACCAGCAGGGCCACCACCGCCACTATTACTGCAGCGCCGAAACCGGCCGTAGCCAGAGTGACGAGGACCGCCACGACACCGGCAACTACGGCCCCGACCATCGGTATGAATGCAGCTGCGAAGGTGAGCACCGCGACCGGGATGGCCAGCGGCGCACCGACGATCGCCATGGTCACTCCAATAATGATGCCCTCCAGAACGCCGAGCGTCGCGGAGCCGCGAAGATAACCACCGAGGGTCTGCCATGCACGGCCACCCATCCGCCGAGCCGGCTCGCGTCGTTGCGCGGGCAGACGTTCGAGTGCCCAGGATTGAAACCGCGAGCCATCCTTCATCACAAAGAAGGTGGTAACCAGTGCCAACACCAGACCCGTGAGCAACTCGGCGGCAACCACCGTCCCGCTGATTATGGTGCCGCCGGAGGAGCGCAGAACGTTGCCGACAGACTCACCCACGTCATGGCGGGTCTTGTCGATGTCGGCTTGGCTGATATGACCGGGAGCGTCGGTGATCAGCCACTCCTCGACGTTGTCGAGGCCCTCGCTGACGGTGGTACCGAGGGACGAGAACTCCTCGGCCACCGACGGCACGATCAACCAGACGAACAGGGCGATGAGCCCGAGAAGTGCGATCAGTGAAACGAACGAGGCGGCGGAAGCAGGCAACCCTCGGCCGCGCAACCATCGAGCCGGGGCGTCGAGGATGCGGGCCAGGAACAACGCCACCGTCAATGCCATCACCGGGACCCATAGCTGGCCCAGCAGCCACACCAACCCGACCGCCACCGCAGACACCACCAATAGGCGCCAGCCATAGGCCGCCAGCCGCTCGACCACCGGATTGACCCGTCTGGGATCAGACCCGGCGTGATCTGCAGAATGCATGGGAGCGCTCATCCGGCGAACCTAGACCCTATGCCTTGTCAGGGCGTCGCTTCCACGGCCCGGGAGACGATCTCGGTCAGCCCCGCAGCCGAGCCCTTCGCCTTCATCGCGCGCAACTGACGCAGGTCGGGGTCGCTGGCAACGCCTCCAGGCGCGCTGGAGCAATCTCCGAACCGCAGGTCATGCAGATTCCGTACGACCCTTCGTCCAGGCGCTGCTCAGCTGCGTCGATGTCGGCGAGCGCGGCCCTGGCTTCATCGAGCAGTCCTGCGATCTGCTGGCGCTCCCACGCAATCGTGTTGCCTTCCGGATCGTGCTCGTCATCGGTGGCGACATCACTCGCCGCCTCTACGATGCCATCAAAGCTTTCCTTCAGATTTTGCGCGCGCCGAAGTGTCGCGGCTCGCAGTTCGGCAAGCTGGGAGCGGGGATCGACTGATCCATCGTGAGAGGTCATTGCGGCTCCAAGTTCCCTCGATCTGCCGTCAGGCCGATCCTCCATTCAGGCACCTCCTTCGTTCGCGAACCCGGGTCTGATCCAAATGAAAGACTGAATGACTATGTCAGCGACCGGCACGTCACCTGTACCCACACGTTGCCCATGCGGGTCTGCCGAATCTCTCGACCGCTGTTGTGGCCGCCTACACCGTGGCGAGGCGAAGGCAGTCACCGCCGAGCAACTCATGCGGTCACGCTTCAGCGCGTTCGCGGTAGGCGATGTGTCCTATCTATTGTCGTCTTGGCATCCACTCACTCGACCATCTCGTCTGAGCCTCGATGCCGACATCCGTTGGACCAGGCTAGAGATCCTCGGAACCGAGCAGGGTGGGGCACTCGACAACGAGGGCACGGTCTCGTTCGTGGCCCACGGCAAGCATCGCGACAAGGCCACCAGTCAGGCCGAGGTGAGCCGGTTCTTACGTCACGAGGGGCGCTGGACCTACCTGGCGCCAATGGACATTCGTTGAGCTCCACACCAGCCGTCAGTCCACGACACCCGTACTACATTGCCGAGTACGACCTGGCCGACCGCGGGTGAAAAACCACTCTCTGACAGCGAATTACATAGTTGGCGGACTGCAACTCCGAAAGGACAACTACCGATGAGTAGCGACAATCTGACTGACGAGGGACCAAACCCGTTCGTCACGAACATCGACGATGACACCGTTGCCAACGGCAACTACCGAACCACCCGCTGGACCGGTTCCAACATCCAGATGACGCTCATGAGCATCGAACCCGGTCACGATATTGGGCTGGAGGTCCACGACCACGGAGATCAGTTCCTGCGCGTCGAGGCCGGTAGAGCGCGGGTCCAGATGGGGCCGACCAAGGATGATCTGAGCTTCGACCGTGAGGTGGGCGACGACTGGGTGATCCTCGTTCCAGCGGGAA
This sequence comes from Microthrixaceae bacterium, assembly GCA_049672765.1. Taxonomy (GTDB): domain Bacteria; phylum Actinomycetota; class Acidimicrobiia; order Acidimicrobiales; family Microtrichaceae; genus JAGQSZ01. Next base: position 25,202 of record JBATWQ010000330.1, read on the forward strand.
TGTGGCACAACGTCACCAACATCGGCGATGACGCGCTCAAGATCTACGCAATCTACGGACCACCCGAGCACGCTCACGGCACCGTGCATCCGACAAAGACTGACGCTGACGCCGACGAGCACGACCACTGAGCCTGGGCGGCTCGCCGTAGTCTTGACCCATAGATAGCCAGCCTGTTAAATAACAGATCTGTGAAATATCCCTCGATGCGACGGTTACGATGAATGTGACTTCCGGCGACCGGTTCGACGTCGTCTTCGCCGCCCTCTCGGATCCGACGCGGCGTTCGATCGTGCGACGCCTGGCTGATGGGGAGGCGACCGTGCTCGAGTTGGCAGAGCCGTTCCCGATCAGCCTGCCGGCCATCTCGCGTCACCTGAAGGTTCTCGAACATGCAGGCCTGATCAGTCGCGGTCGCGACGGACAACGGCGGCCATGCCGGCTGCGACCGGAACCCCTGGTCGAGATCGCAGCTTGGGCAGAGCACACCCGCGATGCGTGGGAGCAGCGACTCGACCGACTCGATGCGCACCTCAAGGCCTCATCCGCCCAAATCCCGGGCTTGTCGAAATCGGAGAAGTCATGAATGAAGGCGCACTTGGTCCGGACCCCAGCGCTGACCCGACGATCGGGGATGCCGGCTCGTGGGCTCTCGATCGTGAGATCGTCCTCGTCCGTGTTTTCGATGCGAGCCGCGAATCGGTGTTTGCGGCCTGGACCGATGCCGAGGCTTTCTGTCAATGGTTCGGACCCAGCGGTTTCACCTGCGAGGTCCGTGAGATGGACGTCCGCCCGGGCGGACGGGCGTGTTTCGACATGGTCTCTGGAGACGGCACCTTGTACACAAATCGCTTCGACTACATCGAGGTCATTCCGGGTCAGAGGCTGATCATGGACCACGGTCCCGACCTCGATGATGATCCGACGCGCTTTCGGGTGACCCTGACCTTCGACGAACAATCTGACGGCAAGACGGTGTTGACGCTTCGCCAGCTTCACCCGACCGTCGAGCAGCGAAATGCAGGCATCGGCTTCGGCGCTGTCGAACTCGGCCTGCAGACGATGGACAAGCTCTCCCAGTACCTCAAGACCTCAGCGATTCCCACCTAAGGAACCACCATGTCGCGCGCCCGAGTCCACAACTTCACGATTTCACTCGACGGGTTCGGAACCGGCGAGGGTCAGGCCTTCGAAACGCCGTTCGGTCATGCCGGCCATCGGCTCCACGAGTGGATGATCGCCACCCGGTTCGGGCGTCAGGAAGTCCTGGGCGAGCCCGGCGGCACCGAGGGGGTCGACAATGCAATGGCTCTGCGGCACGGCCCAGGTATCGGCGCCGAGATCATGGGAGCCAACAAGTTCGGCCCTCCCGGATGGCAGGACGACCCGGAGTGGCGGGGATGGTGGGGTGACAACCCACCGTTCCATACGCCGACCTATGTACTGACACACCGCCCGCTCCCATCGATGGAGATGGAGGGTGGAACGACTTTCTACTTCATCGATGCCACGCCTACAGACGCGCTCGACGTCGCGCGGGAGGCCGCGGACGGCCAGGACGTCAGGATCGGAGGCGGTCCGACCATGGTGAGGGACTTCCTCGCGGCCGGACTGGTCGACCACCTTCACGTGGTGCAGGTTCCGATCCTGCTCGGCCGCGGCGTCCGACTCTGGGACGGCCTGGAGGCATTGGAACAGCAGTACCAGGTTGAGGTGATCTCGGCGCCCAGCGGGGTAACCCACATTACTTTCAGCCGCTGACAGACCCGTCGAGTTCGTCGCGGATCGCTCCGAGGAAAGTGACTGCAGTGGCGGCGTATTCGCTGATCCAGCGGTCGTGGATGTGCTTGATCGGTAGCGGATCCAGATGGTTCCAGCGCTCCCGGCCCTTGCGCTGGGCGATCACCAGGCCGGCGTGCTCCAAAACCCGGAGGTGTTGCATGACGGTGCATCGGTCCAGTTCGCCGAATTGGTCGCAGAGGTCGCCGGTGGTGCGGGGTTCATCCTTGAGGAGGTCGAGCAGCCGGCGACGGGTGGACGAGGCAAGCGCCTTGAACACCTCATCTTCATCAACTTTGGCCTTGACCGCTATGGGCGCCGACATGTTATAAACATATAACCTATTTCGGTTGACGAGGAGAACCCATGGATCTGCGCTTCAAGGTGTCCGGTCGCATCGCCCGCCCGGTCCACGACGTTTTCGAGGCGATCGTGGACCCAAGCAAACTCTCCCAGTACTTCACCACCGGAGGCGCGAAAGGGCGACTCGAGCCCGGCGCAACGGTCACGTGGGACTTCGCTGACTTCCCCGGCGCCTTCCCGGTCGATGTCGCTGAGGTCGTACCTGACGAGCGGATCGTTCTTCGCTGGGGCGCCCCCAGCACCGATGGCGATCCGTATCAGACCACCGTCACCATCGAACTGGAGCCACTCGACGATGGTCGTACCCTGGTGACGAT
>JBATWQ010000331.1:0-7770 GCA_049672765.1 Microthrixaceae bacterium
CCGTAGGCGCCGCGGCCGAAATAGATCTCGTTCAGGTAGCGGGTCAGAATGTCGCGCTTGTCGAGTTCACCTTCGAGCTTGATCGAGAGCACAGCCTCGCGGAGCTTCCGGGTCAGGGTCCGTTCCGAACTCAGATACGTCAGCTTCACGTACTGCTGGGTGATCGTCGATCCGCCCTGTTTCGAGCTGCTGGAGCCCAGCACCGACTGGTAGAGCGCCCGGCCGATTCCCATCGGATCGATGCCACCGTGGTCGAAGAACTTGCGGTCCTCGGCAGACAGAACCGCCTGGACGAGCACCGGGGGCAGATCCTCGTAATCGACGTTCACCCGTTCCTCGGACGCAGAGAGATGCGCCATCGAGTTCTGGAATCCGCAGTCGCCGTTCTCGACGTTGAGGTCACAGACGAAGGACGTCTCCATCGAACGCTTCGCAGGTGGCAGGTCGATGGTGTTGAGCGCCATCCACAATCCGCCGACCGCGACGATCATGAGGACCAGCATCACGTAGCCGAAGCGACGCAGGCGCCAGAGGAGTCTGCGCTTTCCGGCCATGGCGACAGTCTGCCCTTTCAGAGACATCCGTTCACAAACTGCTGTGCGGACGATCAGCGGCCGAACAATCAGACTCAAGAAGACCTGAGCGGTCGACGTCCACTATCAACGCGGGTTGCCCACGAGCGGCTCGACCTGGAGTAGGTGGTTCCAGCGACAAGTCGTGCACACTTCGACGGTGTAGCACCGCCGGTCGCCGCGCTTGGAGGCGAGCTTGCGCAGCTCGGTCCTGGTCTTCACCGCCCGCCCTCCCGGCGGAAGTCGGGGGCCGAATACGTAGCGGACGAGCCTGAGCGTCGACTCCTCACATATCGGGCATTTGACCGTCGATGCCTGGGAGCAGTTCAGGGCAACCCTCATCAGTTCGACCTGTGCGTCGCAGACATCGGCGCGGGATAGTTCGCCGGCACGAAAGCTCAACAACATCTGTCGTCTGGCGAACCGGTAATCGACGCTTCCGGGGGCCTTGCCCGGGCGACCCGGTATCTCTGGCTGCAGGAACGGCACGGCCCGAAAGGATACGCCACCAGATCGCCCCCTCAAGGGCGGGCCGTCGGCAGGGTCCACGCCGAACGAGCTCCGGTCGGACAGACTTCGCCGTGATGTCCGAGTCCAACCCCCAGCTCACCCAGACGCACCGCCACCCATCGGCGGGCAACCTGAACTCACGTCCCGTACTCCTGCGTGTCGGGGATGTGCCCATGCAGCTTCCGCCCGTCAGCTACCCCCACGGGGTGGACCCGAGCGTCGATCAGGTCCAGTTCGGTCCTGATCTGGATGACACGGCAATCGGTCGACTGATCGGATCTGCGGGGCCCATGGAGGGTCGGCGGGTGCTCGTGTTGGGTTGCGGTGCTGGGGCTTCTGCGATTGCGCTCGCCCGTAAGGGAGCAAGAGTCATCGCGGTCGAGGCCTCAACCGCCCGGCTGACCCAGGCCCGGGCCGCGGCAGAGGTCGCCGACGTCAGGATCGAGTTCCACCACAGCGATCTGGCCGACCTGGCATTTCTGCGCGGGGACAGCATCGAACTGGTCATAGCCGTGTACTCCCTCGCCGGGGTGCAGGATCTGGGCCGGGTCTTCCGCCAGCTCCACCGGATCATGAAGCCCGAGGCCGCACTGGTCCTCTCGCTCCCCCACCCGTTCTCGATGATGCTCGAAGCCGATGAGGAAGAGCTCACGTCGCCGTATCTGACGCGCAGTTCCTGGGCCGATCAGGTAATTCCGTGGCGTGCGGGCGGCGACGAGGGCGTGTCGCACGTCCACCAGATCAGCGATCTGTTCATGACTCTCATCCGCTCCAACTTCCGGGTGGACGCAATGGTCGAACCCCCGGCGGTCCAGGGTCAGCGCAGCGTGCACTGGTCGCCGCTGGCTGAGTGGCTGCCCTCAACTGTCATAGTCCGGGCCCGCAAACAGGGAACCTGAGCCACCCGCTCCACACGGCTCAGCGGACGACTACCACCGGACACTTGGCATGGTTGACGACGTGATTGGTGATTGAACCCATCACCAGGCCGACAAATCCTCCGCGACCGCGTGACCCGACGACCACCAGCTCGGCGGCCTCGGACAGCCTGATCAACACCTCGCCCGCATGGCCCTCGAGGACCTCGGTCACGATGTCGATGCCTTCCAGGTCCATGGTCTCGCGCACCGTGTCGACCGCGGCGTTGAGCATCAGATTGGATGCAGCTGCGAAGTCTGCGGGGTCGGGTAACGCCATCTCATAGCCGGTGCTCAACAGCCCCGGAGCAAACGACGTGACGGCATGCAGGACCGAGCCGCGCAGTCGTGCCTCCGCAGCGGCCCAGCGCAGGGCATCGATCGAGTTATCTGATCCATCAACACCAACGACGATCCCGGCCATGTGCGCTCCTCGAAGATCCCGCGCCGGAATTCTCCGGCGGAAACGACAACCTACCGCTCCCCCGGACTAACGGTCCCCACGGGCGGCCCACCAGAGGTCGAGCTCTTGCTTGGCGTCCTCCTCCGACATCGGCCCTCGATCCAGTCTCAGTTCGAGCAGATGCCGCAGGGCCTCTCCGACCTCGCGTCCGGGGCCGAGTCCCAGGTGGTCCATGACGGCGCGACCGTCCAGGTCCGGTCGGATCGAAGCGAGTTCCTCCTGCTCCTCCAGGGCGGCAATCCGCGCCTCGAGTTCGTCGATCCGGCGGCCCAGCGCCTCGGCCTTGCGACGGTTTCTGGTGGTGCAGTCGGCCCTGGTCAGGGACAACAGATCTTCGAGCAGCGGACCCGCGTCGCGCACGAAGCGACGAACCGCCGAATCGGTCCAACCCATGTCGTAGGTGTGGAATCGCAGGTGCAGGTAGACGAGTTGGGAGACCTCGTCGGTCATGTCGTTGGGGAACCGCAGCTTCCGCATCCGCTCCCTGGTCATGCGTGCGCCGACCACTTCGTGGTGATGGAAGGACACGCCATTGGGACCGAAGGCCCGGGTCTTTGGCTTGGCGACGTCGTGGAACAGCGCCGCGAGCCGGACTCGCAGCCGGGGAGGGGCCTGGCGAACGACAGCGATGGAGTGGGTCAGAACGTCCTTGTGGCGGTGGATCGGATCCTGTTCCAGGCGCATCGCCGGAAGCTCGGGCAGGAACTGCGCCGCCAGCCCGGTGTCGTGGAGGAACTGGATTCCGGTCGACGGATCGGAGACGACGATGAGCTTGCAGAGTTCGTCACGAATCCGCTCCGCCGACACGATGCCCAGCCGTTCTGACATGGCTTCGGCCGCCTCCACCAGATCCGGGGTCGGCTCCAGTCCGAAACCGGCGATGAACCTCGCCGCACGCATCATCCTCAGTGGATCATCCGAAAAGGACTCCTGGGGAGTCAGAGGAGTTCGGAGGACCTTGGCCCCCAGATCCACTAGGCCACCGAAGGGGTCGATCATCACGGGCTGATCGCCCGTGACTTCCAGAGCCATTGCGTTGACCGTGAAGTCACGGCGAGACAGATCCTCTTCGATGTTCGTGCTGAACGCGACCTGTGGCTTGCGGCTGTCCTCGAGGTAGGACTCGGCGCGGTGGGTCGTGATCTCGAAGGGAATCCCCCTGATGATGAATCCGATCGTCCCGAATCGCTCGCCCTGTGTCCACACAGCCGACGCCAGTGGCGCTACCAGTTCCTTGATCTTCCCGGGCAGCGCGTCGGTGGTCAGGTCCAGGTCGTGTGCGTCCGAGCGGTCGCGGTCGATCACCAGGTCCCTGACCGCTCCCCCGACCAGATAGAGACGGTGTCCCGCTGCGCCGAATCGTTCGGCGAGGGGCTCGATGGGCTCGAGCAGGGAGACTGCGCGTGGAGGAATCACGCGGCGAGGCTAATGGGGAGTGGCTGCACCTCACGAACCACTTCGTCTCACCGCTCCGCCATGTCGGTGGGCCTAGCCCAGGCGTCGGCGCAGCAGTTCGGCCGAAGTGATTGCCTCTGATCCTGGCCCACCCGCACTTGGCTTTTCGGGGTGGAGGTGCTCACCGACCAGCGCTCCGACGGTCGCCGCGGTCGACTCCGCGACAGCGGCAAGGTCATAGCCGCCTTCCAGATAGACCAGTATCCGACCCGGTGCGACCAGCTGCATCAGGTCGGCGGTTATGTCCGCAAAGTCACCAGACGTAAGTCCCAGGTCGGTCAGCGGATCGTCGCGGTGTGCGTCGAACCCGGCCGAGATGATCAGCCAGGTGCTCCCGTGTCGGGCCATGAGCGGCGCGACCAACTCTTCCACCGATCGGCGGTAGTGCTCCCCGGTGGCGGTCGGCGGCATGGGCAGATTCAACGTCCAGCCGACACCCGCACCGGATCCCCATTGATCGACCGCTCCGCTGCCGGGGTACAGATGGTCTTGATGCCACGACACGTAGAGCACGTCGTCCCTGTTGTAGAAGATGTCGTTCGTGCCGTTGCCGTGATGCGCGTCGAAATCGACGATCGCCACCCGCTCTCCCCGATCGGCCAGCACGGCGCCTGCAATCGCGGCGCTGTTGTAGAGGCAGAATCCCATCGCCCGCGTCGCGGTCGCGTGGTGCCCGGGTGGCCTCACCACCAGGAACGCCGAGTCGGCTCCACCGGCATTGAGCTGTTCGATTGCATCCAGTCCGGCACCGGCCGCGAGGCGGGCAATTTCGGCAGATCTGGTGGAAACGGGCGTGTCCGGGTCCAGATCTCCTCCCCCCTTGGCACAGAACTGTTCGAGCGCCGCGATATAGGCGGGTGGATGAACCAGCTCGAGTTCCGCGTCCGTGGCCGGACGGGGACTTCTGAGCTCGAGAGCCTCGTCCAATCCGTGATGGGACAGTCCTTCGAGCGCCGCACCGAGTCGGGCGGGACGTTCAGGATGGTACGGCCCGGTGTCGTGCTCGAGGAACCGGTCGTCGGTGTAGAGCAGCACCGTCATGCCAGCAGCGTATCCGGCCCCGTGGTGACCTATCCTGCATGGCGATCCGAGTGCGAGCCTGGGTTTCGGACCCGTTGTCTCGACCGGACATGTGAGATAGGCGCAGACCATCAGGGTGCAGGAGACCTCGAACGACGGCATGGGTAAGCGTCAGACAGTCACGATCGGTCGAGAACATTTCTCGGTTCGTCCTTGGCATGCTGATCCCCATGTCGCCTACCTGACTTCGCGCCCGGCGAACTCGTCGCCCGATCCCGGGACCCTCAGATCGGTGCTCTCGAAGATCGAAGAGGTCGGCTACACCGCGGTCATCACCTCCGCTCTGCACTTCTCCGAGATCGACTCGTTCATCAGAGCGGGTTTCACCGAGTACGACCGCCTTACTGTTCTTGCCCACGACATGTCCCAGATGGACCCGTCCCGCCGTACTCCGCCTGATTCGATGAACCTCAGAGCCGCCCGCAAGCGGGACCGTGCCGCTGCGCTCGAGTTGGACGGGCGAGCGTTCCCGCAGTTCTGGCGACTCGACGAGGAGGGGTTGGACGAGGCTCTCTCAGCGACAACCCGCACCCGTTTCCGGGTGGCCGAGATCGATGGCCGGATCGTCGGCTACTCCGTGACCGGAAGGGCCATGCGGCAGTGCTTCCTACAACGACTGGCCACCGACCCCGATGTGGCGGGGGCCGGAATCGGGTCGGCGCTGGTCGTAGATGCCCTGCAGTGGGGCCGGCGACGTCACGCCAAATGCGTTCTGGTCAACACCCAGAGAACAAACGAGCGCGCACTTTCGGTCTACCGACGTCTCGGTTTCCGCATCACTCCGACCAGTCTGTTGGTCATGACCAGGGCTCTGCCATGAGGCGGTCCCGTGAGTAGATTCCCGCTCCGACCTGGGCGGCTGGCAGCGATCGTCGTGATGGTGCTCGTCGTCATTGGCCATGGACCGTCCGCGTCTCTCACCACCTTGGACGCGACCACCCTCGGCGCGACAACTGTGTCCGGTGGGCGGTCAAACCCGGGCGACAAGTCGTTCGGCAACCAGTCCTTCGGCCCCCAGGCCCCCGGGAGTAGCCAATCCACCCCCGGAACCCGGTCCGCTGACGGCGGCGCCGACAAGGCCAGAGCATCAAAGCGTGGCGCAGGTGATCCGGACCGGGTTCTGGCCATCAGCTCGGTCACCCCGTGGGTCCAGGCCGACGGGGAGTTCCAGATCCGCTTCGCGCCGAGTTCCAGAATTCCGGCGGACGCCAAGCTGACCTACACGATCCACCAGTCCCTCGTGGCCAGCGCGAAGCAGTCGCTGCGGTCAAAGGTCCTGGACCTGATCAACGGCGGACCCACCGGAAAGGTGCTCCAGGCGCCTGTCACCAGACCCCTCTCCGACTATGGGGACCCGACATCTGGCGCGGTGGTTTCCATTCCGGTTCGTTCGAGCACCTCGTCTGACTCGACCCGTGCCTTCCTGCCGAATCCCGGGATTCATCCGGTGGACCTGGTTCTCACGACCGCTGACGGGCCCGAACTCTGGAGCCAGGTGGTCTTCCTCAACCGCCTGCCCCGCGAGGCAAAGGCATCGTCCAGGACCTCGTCAAGGAGCGATCGCGACGAATCGCCCAGGCCTGTAACCGTTTCGATGGTCGTACCGATACAGACCGATCCTGCCTTCTCGGCCGACATGAAGTCCGACTTCCCCCTCGAAACCAGATTCTTGTTGGATTCGACGACCGAGTTGCTGACCAAGGCCCGCTCCGCGCCGCTACGACTCGGACTCCGACCCGACACGTTCGCCGCGCTGACCCGGATCGATGACAAGTGGGCACAGGACCTCGTCGCGGCGATTGGAGGGGCCACTGGGGTCGAGTCGGGGCCCGAAGGTGGAAGCGAGCCCAGGGCTGGTGAGGGCAGCGGCGGACCCACAGAAACCTCGTCGACGACCTCCCACCCGACCTCGACACCGTCAACCACCACGCCGCCCAAGCCAGCCGGCGGCGCCTCGATACTGCGGCTCCCCTTCGCGGCTCTCGATATCGGCGGGTTGGCAAACTCCAAGTCCAACGCGGGGCAGATATTGGAGCGCCAACTTTCGCTCGGCTCGAATGCCGTCGCCGAGCTCACTGCCGGCCAGGAGGCTTCATCGACCTGGGTCTTCGACGAGACCGTCACGAACGAGTCGCTCCCATTGATCAGGTCTATGAACTTCACCGACGTTGCCCTGCCGATTTCACGTCTGGAGACCACCGACGAGCTCCACCGCGAGGACCTGATGACCGGACCTGTCAGGCTCGACGGTCCGAGTCAGCTTCGGGCCATCGCGTACGACGACGTGTTGTCGCAGCAGCTATCGAACCCGTCACTCGACCCTGCGGTCAGGGCCCACGATGCTCTGGCGATCCTGATGTCGAGTTGGTTCAGCGCGAACGAGTCCCGGTCGGAACTGAGTGTCCCCACCTCGGTCATCGTCGTACCTCCGACAACCGACCCCGAGGTCATCACCACCCTCGCCTCGGCGCTGTCGGGAGACGGGCCCTTGAAGTCTTCGACGGGCGCGTCACTACTTCCACCGCCCACCCGTGGAATGGACGAGCCGATCACCAGGCTCACCTTCAGACCGGCCACGGATCTCAACGAGACGATCGACGAGGATCTGGAGACTCAGCGTCAGATAGACGCAGTCAATTCGATGTCCCAGTCCGCAGAGCCCGCGTTGGAGATGTGGAACTTTCTCAACGCCGAGACCTTCGACGTCGGGCTCACCAGCGAACAGCGTCAAGCTCGCCACGACGCCATCAGAGGCCAGGTCGCGCTCAAGTTC
>JBATWQ010000332.1:0-2551 GCA_049672765.1 Microthrixaceae bacterium
CAGCCTCACCCGAGCGCACCGATGCCAGTCGGTGCGCGATTCGGTGCGACGCGGCGATCAGGAAATGTCCCGAGCCGGCTGCGGGGTCGAGCACCTTCAACGCCAGGATCGCAGCCTCGGGGTCGGCCGCGTCGCTCGCCTGGTCCAGGACCGGGTCGAGCGCCGAGTTGAGCAGCACCCGGATGAGCGGCGTCGGCGTGTAGTAGCTGCCGGTGGTCTTGCGCTCGTTGCCCGCAGCGCTGCCCAGGCGGAAGGTGCGACCGTCGACTACGGGGTGCAGTTCGAGCAGAGCTTCGTAGACCGAGCCGAGCTCCTCGGAACCCAGGTTTCGGTAGTCGACGCTGCGCGGCACCGGTCGACTACGGCGCCCGGTGCTCTCGTACACGGTGGTCAGCTTGTGCACGGCGTCGAGCAGCGCCCGGTTCGGCAGTCCGGCCGGGCCGAGGTCTTCGAGTGCGGCCGGCGACCACAGGTACGAGCCCAGGCCGGTGAGGCCGAGTGCAGGTTGACCGGGACCGGCGAGCGCGTCGAACACGAGTCGGAGCCCGGACCACAGGTCGCCGTGCGTGGTGCCGATGCGCTGGCGGGACAGTTCGACGACGCGGGTCAGCGAGTACCAGCGCCGGTAGCGATCAACCGCCTCGGGGTCGGCGTCGTCGGCGTGCAGTAATCCTCGTGACTCGGCGACCAGCAAGAAGATCAGCCGGTAGACCAGGCGCAGCAGCTGGCGGTGGAAGTCGTCGAGCGCGAGTTCGCCGCCTTCGAGACGTCGTCGCAGCTCGCCGTTCGCCGGGTCGGCGAGGAAGCCGGTACCCAGCAGTTCGATGGCGGACTCGACGCCGCCGCGCAGTTGGTCGAGCGCTCGGGTGCCGTCGGTGCGGGCCTGGGTTGACCAGCGCTCCAGGTAACACGACGTGGGCGAGCCGTCGCCGCCGTCGGGAGCGACGAATCGCGAGGCGTGGCAGACCAGCCAGCAGAGCGCGAAGTCGGAGTACTCCTGACCCCGGAACATGGACTCGAGGTCGAACTCGCAGTACGCCTGACGGGTGAGCGACGAGGAGTCACGCAGCAGTCGTAGGCGCAGGCCGTTCGTGACGAGTGCCCACAGGTACTCGTCGCTGCGGTTCAGGAACTCCTGGACCATGCCGTGCGCAGGTCGAGCGCCGGCGGTGCGCCTGTCGAGGTCGGCTCGTGCGCCGAGCAGGTGCAGCGCAACACCCGACGCCCGATGCGACACGGGGTAGGTCTTGTTGTCGCTTGAGTCGAACACAACCGGGCGTTCGGACTCGAGACGGCCGAAGCCGAGTTCTTGTAGCAGCGGCGCGATCCACTGCTTGCGGGTCTGGGACTCATAGGTGGTCTCGGTGTCGGGTGCGTGATCGAGCCTCTCGGCGAAGGACTGCCAGAGACCGTTGAGCCGGGTCCACGAACGGACGATCGCGTCGTTTAGGCGTTCGCCGGGAGCGAGGCCGTAGTCCTCGGGGCGCAGGCCCGGCAGTTCGGAGTCGAGCGACCGGACACGTTCGAGCAGGTCAGGCGGCAGCAGGCCGCCCTCGGTGTGAACCGCCGTGAGCCGAGGGGTACTCACGTGGCACCCCCGCGGCTCGGAGCCGGCAGCAGCACGTAGACGCCGAGCACGTCGACAGGCAGGCTCGGTGTCACCTCCACCCGGCCGGTCATTCGAGCGTCTTGTCGGACACGGCTGTGTGACGCCGCGAGCTGTTCGGCGCCGAGCGTTGCTCGTTCAGCGAGCGCTGTTTGCCACGTAGGCAGTGCGGCGAGGGCTTCACCCAGGAAGTCCCGGGCAGTCTCCCGGTCGACGTTGCCGGTGACCGGGGCGTGCAGCAGCCCTGCGACCGTCGTGGTGTCGTCGATCCACTGGGGCGCGTTCGGGTCGCCGGTGAAGGCCAGCACGGCCGCTTCCTCCGCGAGCATCGGGTTGAGGGGACGGTTCTGGCGGTAGGTGAGCAACTGGTAGCGGAAGCGTGTGATCAACACGTGGGTTCGGGCGGCCACAGCGTCGGTTCGGATGAGACCTGCACGGCTCGCCACCGAATCGAGCAGCGGGTCGAGCGAGGTGTCGACCACAAAGCCGGCCAGCGCCGCGACCAGCGGGTGGGTACGGCCGAGCAGCACCTGTGACTCGTCAGCCGGTGGGCTGAACGCAGCGACCAGCGACAGGTCGTCGGCGGCGAGTGGCAGACGGTCGCGGAGCGACAGCGGCGTTTCGTTCAGGTCGAGGCGCAGTCCCGACGGCGCGGCCCCTCGGGCGGGTTCCGCGACGGCGAGACCGTCGAGCGCGGTGACAGAGTCGGCGACGAACCGCTCAAGGGTGGCGGAGTCGCCCAGTGCGTCGTGGGTGGCAACGAGCTCGCGGTTGACCTCGTCGACCTTGATGGTGTGCTGCGCGAAACGAGTGCGAGACACACGCTCTCGTTCGGCGTCGGAGTGCCACTGATCGTCGAAGCGGGTAACGACGTCGGGCATGTCGAGCACGAGCTGTTCGGCCGACTCCTCGACCGACTGAGCGGTGAGCAGCCGGTCGGTGAGC
>JBATWQ010000333.1:0-10755 GCA_049672765.1 Microthrixaceae bacterium
CTATCACCCAACCGAGACCCTTGGTCAGGCTGCCGTGCCCGAGCAGGTGGGTCGCCATGAACAGCGCGGGAACGGTTACGACATCCCCCAGGGTCGACACCGTCGGTGCAACCAGGTTGTCCAGGTCCCATTCCCGCCGGACAGCCCCTACCGACAGGCCGATCGTTGCGCCAAGAACCACAACGCTCGCAATTACCCCACCGCAGATCGAAACGACCGCCAGGTCGAGGATGCCGATCGTGTGCTCCATGCCGAACGCGACCGCAATGAACTTGGCCATCGCGGCAAGGACGAGCGACAACAGGAACGTCAACGAAAGAGACACCAGAACGTTCTGACCGAGGACCGACTCGCGCTTGTAGGACAGGCGGAAGGTGCCGGTGTGGATGGAGGTGGAGATCCGGTTGCCGAGGGCTCCGAAGATGTTGCCCCGCAGTCCGATCGCAGCAGGAATCATGACCAGGAGCCCGGGAAGCATCTCGAAGGTGTTGGTTATCGATCCGAGGATTGCGCCGGCAACCAGGCTGGTGCAGGAGTTGAAGACGAGCGCGGCCAGGCTCTGGCGCACGGCGTCACCGGTCGGTCCGAGCAGATCAACCAGGCGTCGACCGAGCTCCAAGGGGTGCGGACGCAGATTGCGGAACCGACTGGCCATGGCGATTCGAGACGTTCGGGGCGGACGGGGCGCCAGATTGGACCGGGCCACCCTACCGGTCCACCGCGGTTGCGACGGAACTACTCGCAGCTCAATTGTCCAACCGACGTACCGGCTCCTGTCGCGGTGGGTCCATACGTCGGATCGTTCCTGACGGCGTTGCGCGGGTGTTCGCCAGTCGTGGGTCGGCGTGTTCGATGCCCATAGACAACAGACGCTGGGCGTAGCCCAGGACGGTTGCGGCATATGCAGGGTCGTCGGCAAGGTTGACCAGTTCGTCCGGGTCGTCGTCAAGATCGAAGAACAGCGGCGGTAGCCCACCGGCGAAGTGGACGTACTTGCCTTGGTGGTCGCGGATCACCGAAACCGCGCACTGGTCCTGTCTGAGGCCCAGGAGCATCTCGATGACCTGGCTTGTCGGCTCGCGGAAGTCGTACTCGTAGTGAACGGCGTCCCTCCACCAGTTCTCGGCGGCCCGATGGTCCTCCATGAGGGGGCGCAGACTCGATCCGTCCGACATCGTGGGCGAAGGGGCTCCGACCAGGTCGAGCAGCGTCGGAGTCACATCGACGTTCTCGGTGAATGACTCGACGACCCGCCCAGGGTCGGTCACATATCTCGGGGCGCTGATGATCAGCGGGATCCGGTAGCTCTGGTCGAAGAACCCGAGCTTTTCGACCAGCCAGTGGTCCCCGAGTTGTTCGCCGTGGTCCGCGGTCACGATTATGACCGTGTCCTCGGTCAGCCCCAGCTCGCCAAGTCCATCGAGTAGTCGGCCCAGCTGCGCGTCGACCTCGGCGATCATCCCGTAGTAAGTGGCCCGCAACTGCCGCTGGTCCAACTCGTCCGGAGGTGACGGCACCAGCGTCAGGGCTGCCTGTAGGAAGGGGTGGAGCGCGGCTTCGTCAGCCAAGGTTTCGGCACGGATCGGCGCCGGAACATCCGCCGGGTCGAACATGTCGTTGTACGGCTCCGGAGCCACGTACGGGGGATGGGGTCGTAGGTAGCTGAGGTGGGCGAACCACGGCTCCTCGGACCGCTCCGCCTCGGCCAGCCACGTCAGCGCCCTGCCGGTCAGGAAGGCGGCCTCGCTGTGTTCGGCCGCGTACCGGGTCGGACGCCAGGTCGCGCCACGATCCGGAGGGATGGGAACGTCGGCCGGCTCGTAGATCTGGCGGTTGTTCATACCACCACCCTCGGGAACGTCGTAGCCAAGCTCGTCCAACCACTCGACCCACTCCTCGATGCGGTCGTCGAGCAACAATTCGGCCCTGAACCCGGGCATCGGTAGTTCCCAGCCATTTCGCCTGGGATCGTCCGGGTCGAGCGTGGCGGGGTCGAGGGCGGTATCGGTGTAGCCGAACAGGACCGGGTCGTAGCCCTCGTCCCGCATCAGGCGGGGCAGCATCGGCAAGTCATCCGCCAACGGGGCACCGTTGTTGGTCACCCGATGGTTGGACTGCCACAGGCCAGTTAGCAGCGACGCCCTGGCGGGTGCGCAAGGCGCGCAGTTCGAATAGTGATTGGCGAAACGGACTCCGTTCCTGGCCAACTCGTCGAGGTTCGGAGTCGAAACGACGGGGTGGCCGGCTACGCCCAGACAGTCGGCCCGGAGTTGGTCGATTGTTATCAGGAGAACGTTCGGCCGGTCGTGGAAGTCCATCGGAGCGAGCGTATAGGCGGTAGATTCGGCACATGGCCGAAGTCACTATCTTCCACAATCCCAACTGTTCGACGTCGAAGTACGCAGTCGGAGAGGCTGAAGCCGAGGGTGTCGAGGTCGACCTGGTGAAGTACATGCTCAAGGCCGAGCGCCCGAGCCGTGAGCAGCTCGAAGAGCTGGCCGACAAGCTCGAGGACCCGGTGACCGACATGGTTCGCCGCGACGCGAACTTCGCCAAGCTCGGACTCTCCGATGCCGATGTGGCCAGCCGCGATCAGGTCATCGAGGTGCTACTCAAGAACCCCGAGTTGATGCAGCGGCCGATCCTGGTCAAGGGAGAGCGGGCCATTATCGGCCGCCCGAAGGACCGCGTCGCGACCTTCCTGCAGAGTTGATTTTCAGCGGGTAGACCGCTGATCGAGCGGCCCTGACCCTCAGACGGGGAAGCTCGGAGCGGTAGTGCCTGCGGTGGGACCGACTCCTTGTTGAGGACAAGGTTATTATCTTGTTGAGGACGAGGTTATTATCCCTCACATGAAGACTGAGCTTTGTGACCAGCTGGGGATCGAATTCCCAATTTTCGCCTTCACCCACTGTCGTGACGTGGTGGCGGCAGTATCCAACGCAGGCGGCTTGGGGGTCCTCGGAGCCGTCGGGTACTCCGCAGAACAGCTCGCTGTCGAGCTCGAGTGGATTGATGCCCACACCGACAAGCCCTACGGCGTGGACGTCGTGATTCCGGGCAAGTACGAGGGGATGGGTGAGATGGATCCCATCAAGCTCGAACAGGACCTACTGCAGATGGTCCCCGACGAGCATCGTCGTTTCGTCCACAAGCTTCTTGATGACCACCACGTGCCCGAGCTTCCGGCGGACGAGATCCCTCCGGCCCTTATCGGCTGGACCGAGGCGACCGCGTCCCCGTTGATCGACGAGGCCCTGCGCCACGACAAGGTCCGTCTCATCGCCAACGCCCTTGGAACTCCTCCGCCCGAGGTCATCGATCGTGTGCACGAATCCGGTCGACTGATCGCGGCGCTGTGCGGCTCGCCCTCGCAGGCGGTACGCCACAAGAACGCCGGTGTCGACATCATCATCGCCCAGGGGACCGAGGGTGGTGGGCACACCGGCGACATCGGATCCGTCGTGTTGTGGCCACAGGTCATCGACGCCGTCGCCCCGACCCCCGTGCTAGCCGCGGGTGGCGTCGGAACCGGCCGTCAGATGGCGGCCGCTCTGGCCATGGGCGCCGAGGGCGTCTGGACGGGGTCCATCTGGTTGACCGTTGAAGAGGCAGACCAGGCTCCGGCGCAGGTCGACTCGCTCCTCGCAGCGACGAGTCGCGACACGGTCCGTTCCCGCAGTTGGACCGGCAAGCCCTGTCGTATGCTCCGCAACGAATGGACCGACGCCTGGGAGGACCCGGCCAACCCGGACCCGCTCGGCATGCCACTTCAGTTCATGGTCACCGGTGAGGCGGTGGCCCGTGGACACCACTACTCCCAGCAGGCCAAGGACATTGCGTTCAACCCGGTCGGCCAGATCGTCGGCACGATGAACAAGGTCCGCAAGACCCGTGACGTCATCGAGCAGATGGTCAGCGAGTACGTCGACTGCTCGAACCGTCTCGATCGCCTGAACGAGCGGGCCAGCAGCTGAACGCTGGTTGCGAGAGAACTGGCTGGGAGAGAACTACTTGACGACGATGTTCCGACAACCGAGGGAGACGCCTCGGTTGGTCGGGACGTCGTAGAGCGTCACGCAGACGTTGCGGGTTCCGGGACTGCCGTTCCATGAAACATCGAATCGGCCGTTGGTCACCCGACGGTCCCTGACCGCTCGTTCTGAACCCATCGTCGACACGACGCGGACCAGGGGTGCCCCGTCCGGGTCGCTGACGGTTCCGGCCACGCGAACGGTTCGTCCAGTCGCGCTGGCCACTGTCACCCGGCCTGTCGCCATGGTGCCGTTGGCCGGCGGCTTCGTCGTCGGTGAGCTGGTAGGCGGTGGGCTGGTAGGGGGCGGTGTGCTCGTCGAAGTTGTCGCACCCGCGATGGTGAACTTTGTCGAGCGCAGGTTACGACTGGATCCGGACTTGGAGTTCACGATCCCACGCAGATAGGTGCCCGTGACGGTGGTTCTACCACTGGTGCCGACCAGGAGGATCGACGACTTGTCCAGGTGACCTGAGGGCCTTGGCGCGTCGAGGAACTGCACCGAGGTCAGGGTGCCGATGCCGAACCATGAGCCGAGTTCGGTCGCCGAGTAGTCGTAGGCCCAACTCGCATAGGGATTGCCACCGGTCAGATCCGTCGGGTCGGCCACCCCACGCAGATAGGGAACCTTCGAAGCCCACACGAACTCGCTGTCCTCGGTGTGCCCGCCCGAAGAGGACGAGTAGACAGCGTCAATGAGGTTGTTTGCGTAGAGGACAAATCGGCCGTTCGTCGAATTGACCGCGCCCACCCAGTTTGCGTGGGTCGGCTCGGGTTCAAAGCGAGTACCTCGATACGACTGGTCCGTCGTGGTCGCGTAAAGATCGAAATCAGGGAATCTGGATGATCCGGATCGGGCCTCGATCTGCTTCTGTGCGTAGGTGCGCGATGCGATGGCCTGTGCCTGAAGGGCGGCTGCGGGCCAACTCGATGGCATCTCGCCGATTCCGTAGAGGTACTGCTGCATCGTCAGCCCACTCAGCACGACCCGAAGGCCGCCAGCGGCGTCAGTAGAGATTCGCATGGTCCCTAGTCGGTAGGAATCGCCGGTCGACGAGACACGCAGTCCGGTCGAGGACGGGTTGAGTGCCACGTCGACGGGCCCGGTCAGAGTCGAAACAATTCCGCCGCTCAGGGCGATCTTGTCGCCGGATCGTGTCGCCGTTACTGCTCTTGCGGCCGCTGCGGTTCCGGCCTGGCCGAACGCGGTCGGAACCGAAGGGGTGAACGTGATCGAGTTCTGCTTCTCGGTCAGCAGGACCCGCACGTTGGAGCTGACGGCGTGACCTGTGCCGACGGTTACCCCCGTGTAGTAATGGTTGAGGATCGCGTCTGTGCTCTTTCCCGCCGCGGCGAGGCCCCGCGCTCCCCATTGGCTCATACCAACTGCGTGCCCCCAACCTGAGCCGCTGAACCTGAAAGTCGCCGGGCTGGCCCCGACGCCGGTGTCGGAACCGAACCCGTACATGGCGATCGTGATTGCCATGGTCAGCGCCGCCAGGAGGCGTCCACGTCGTGCCCAGGTGGCTCGACGGAGAAGCTTTTTAGACCTCCGAGGTCGGATCATCGGGAGAGTGTCCATCAGTTGACTCATCGTCCACCAGAGGTCTTCTCTTGAAAACGGCTGATGAGAATGTTGACACAAGCGGCGCGGCGATCGGCACGCGAAGATCGTGTGGTGCGAGTCGTAACGTTCAACATCCGGCACGGAGCCCCTCCGGGCGGACGCCCGGATATCGAGGCCATTGCCCGCACCATTGCAGACATGAAGGCCGACGCGGTAGCCCTGCAGGAAGTGGATCGAAGGGTGTTCCGTTCGGGCTTCACGGACCAAGCTGCGCGGATCTCCAACCGAACGGGTCTGGTACCCCTGTTCGGTAGGGCCAGGAGGATCGGTCCGCTGAGCGGCTACGGCAATGCCCTGCTAACCCGGACCCAGCCGATCAGGGTCGATGTCCTCGAGTTGCGTTCCCTGGGTGAGCAGCGGGTGGCGATCATCGCCGAGGTCGATATGGACGGGGGACCGGCGACCCTGGTCAGCGTCCACCTGCAGAACCGGCGGTCCGGACAGCCGCCCCAGGCGCTCAGCCAACTCGACCAACTCCTGGATGTCGTCTCGTGTCGCCCCGAGCCCTGGGTGGTGATGGGGGACTTCAACCTTCGGCCCGAAGTCGTCCTTCCGAAGCTCGCTGAAGCGGGACTGAGCTCGGCGAGCGTCGAGCCGACGTTCCCTGCTGTCGATCCCCGGATCGTGATCGATTGGGTCGCCGTAAAGGGGATGACCGTCGTGGCGGTCGAAATTCCCGACGTGCGCCTGAGTGACCACCGTCCGTTGATTGTCGACCTCAAGCGTTCCCGAACGCCTAACTTCGTCCATCCCGGTGCCGAAAGTTGAGTGATGGCCGCGACTCCAAGCGATGACTCGAACCTGACCTTCGGTCGGCCCAACCTGGGCGACGGGGCTGGTGCGGTTTTTGACGATCACGTCGCCGGCAAGCTCGTTGTTATCACCGGTGGCGGCGGCCTGCTGGGCGCGGCGCTGGCACGCGAGCTCGGCGGGCGGGGCGCAGACATCGCGTTGTTGGGCCACGACTCTGACGAGATGGACCAGACGATCGCCTCGTTGGATTCCGGGGTCAGGGTCCTGTCGTTGCGCTGTGACCTGGCGAGTGAATCCGATGTCGGGCGGGCCGTGCAGTTTCTGCAGCACCTCGACCGGCCCGTTGACTACCTGATCCACGGAGCCGGGCTGCAGATGTCATCGACCATCGCGTGGAGCTCTGTGCGTGGCCTTGACGAGCACTACCTGTGGAATGTTCGTGGACCGTACCTATTGACCCAGAAGCTCCTCCCCCTGCTGTCATCCAGATCTGGCCGGGTGGTGTTTTTCATCGCCCCGACCGAGCAGCCTGGCAACGGCGAGGGCGGCGATGTCCAGCATCGAATTTCAGTAGCCGGCCTTGAGTCCTTCGCTCGGGAACTCAGGATCGAGGCGGACAAGATGGGAATCCATGTCCTTACCATCAACGCACAGCTCAGCACCTGGGCCGACGTGTCGGAAACAGCGGGCGGGCCGGGTGGAGAAGGTCTGCTCGGGACCTTCGCCGAGGCCGTCACCCGGGCGATTCTGGCCGACTCGGTCGACGTGACGGAGCTGTCGATGAAGGTACCGTCCGGCACCCCGAGGGTGTTCCAAAGCTAGATTGCACTGATGGCCAGAGTCTGCATGCGACCGGGATGTGATCGTCCTGCTGAGGTGCGACTTTCCTATGACACCGTTAGCTGTCAGGTCTGGCTCGATCCGATCCTGGATCGTCCGGGTCCCGTGCAGGAGATCTGCGAGTTCCACGCGCTTCGCCTGACAGTTCCCAGAGGCTGGCTTCTCTGCGAGCGCCGGGTGCCCAATCCGGCGCTGTTCGTTCCGGCGGACGCTCCCGAGAAGATCGTCCCGTCAAGCGTGCCGGGCGACGCGTCGACCAGTGTGCCGGGCGACGCGTCGACCAGTGTGCCGAGCGACGCGTCGACCGACAACGATCGGTCCTCGTCGACCGGGCCGCTGACGGTGCCGCTGACCGTCGGAGCTCCGTCGCCACGGGTCGGGCGACGCACCACCCACAAAGACGCTGTGCAACTCAAGCGGCGCCACCCCAGCGAGACGGCTAGCGAACTGTTTCCAGATGAGCTCGCCCAGCCGGTCGAGCCTGCGCAACCAGTCGCGCTCGTGGATCCGCTGGCGCCGGCCGTTCCAACCGAGTCAGGTGGTCGAGTAGCGCCACTTGGTCCGGCGGATCGCCCTTCAGCGCTGGAGGATGGAGCAGACGCTCCCGCGGGCGCGTCGGCTCCGGGGGACCCGGACTCCGATGCAGCGGATGCTCCCGCGGGCGCGTCGATTCCCGCCGACGCGGCCGACCCCGCTGACCCGACCTCGGTAGATGCGAACGCTCCTGCGGACGCGGCAGGGGGTGACGCCCCAGAGGGTCACACGGCGGAGGATGGCGCAGCAGATTCAGCGCGTGCGGCTGATACCGAAGCGGCTGATACCGAAGAGGACAAAGCTGGGAAGGACGCCCTCAAGCCCACCTCGCCACTCCTGGCCAGAGCTTTCGCCCAGACCGGGCCGCAGCGTTCGGTGCTCAGCGACGACCTGCGGGTCCCCGATCAAGAACGCCGCAAACGAAACAGCCGATAGCTGACCAGGCGGCTGGTCCCGCCAAGACGACATTGGAGCGGTCATGAACCACTACCTGCAGGGCAACTTCGCCCCGGTCGCCAAAGAGCTCACGTCACAGGATTTGCCTGTCACCGGCTCGATTCCAGAGGCCCTCGACGGGCGGTATCTGCGCAACGGGCCCAATCCGCTCGGGAGTCCGGATCCAGACACCTACCACTGGTTCACGGGTGACGGGATGGTTCACGGCATCCGCATCCAGGATGGTCGCGCACTTTGGTACCGCAACCGTTGGGTTCGGACGGGCGGCGTTCCGGAGCTACTTAGGGAGGACGACCCCGGAGGTCCGGTCACACCGGGTGCCGACTTTGCAGCCAACACCAACGTCATCGGCTTTGGTGGTCGCACCTTCGCAATCGTCGAGGCCGGGTCCAAGCCGGTCGAGCTCACCGACGAGTTGTCCACCATCGCTCGCTGCGATTTCGACGGCACCCTTCCGAACGGGTTCACCGCACACCCCAAGGTCGATCCGGTTTCGGGTGAGATTCACGCCGCGGGGTACTACTGGGGCCGACCCGAGGTTCTCGAGTATCTGGTCATCGGTACCGACGGGCTGGTCAAACGTCGTAAGGACGTGCCTGTACCAGGCAACCCCATGGTCCACGACATGTCGATCACCGAGAAGTACGCCGTCTTCTACGACCTTCCGGTCACCTTCGACATTGAGGGCGCGATGTCCGGGTCGACGTTCCCCTACGCGTGGAACCAGTCCTACGGGGCCCGCCTGGGCGTACTCCCGCGGGCTGGGTCCGGAGTGGAGGACGCAAGGTGGTTCGACATTGAACCCTGCTACGTGTTCCACCCGCTGAACGCATATGACGACGTCGGATCCGATGGTCATGAGCTGGTCGTGCTGGACGTTGTCCGGCACAAGCGGGTCTTCGACAAGAGCCGGCTTGCTCCGGACGAGAGTCTGCCGACGCTGTGGCGTTGGACCATCGACCTGACCTCGGGAGCGGTCAAGGAAACCCAACTCGACGACTTCGGCTGTGAGTTCCCCAGGGTCGACGAGCGTCTGGTCGGACGTAGGCATCGCTACGGCTTCGCGGTGAGCCTGTCGCCCGGCGGCGAAGACACGGGCGGGGTCAGCTTCGAAGGGGCCCAGATCCTCTGCCGCGACGCGGATTCCGGGTCGGTCCGCTCACACGAGGTGGGCCCGGGCCGAGCCGCGGGTGAAGCGGTGTTCATCCCCTCCTCGGACGAGGCGCAGGGACTGGACGGCTATCTGATGACGCTCGTCTACGACGCCAACGTCGACACCTCCGAGCTGTGGATACTCGCGGCCGACGACATCGAAGGTGAACCGGTGGCCAGGGTGCATCTTCCCCAGCGGGTTCCGTTCGGATTCCACGGAAACTGGGTGCCGTCATAAGTTGTAGGCCATGCCAGAGTTCGTTTTTCAGGAGATGTTTCCCCAGGTCAAGGCCGAGACGCCCTTCACCAAACTGACCAGCGACTTCGTGTCGGTTGGCGAATACCGGGGGAATCCGATCCTCGAGGTAGACCGCGAGGGCATCAGCCTGCTGGTGGCCGAGTCGTTCAAGAACATCTCGCATCTGCTCAGGCCGGGCCACTTGGCGCAGCTGGCCAAGATTCTCGAAGACCCCGAAGCGACCGAGAACGACCACTTCGTCGCACGCACCCTTCTGCAGAACGCATGCGTCGCAGCGAGCATGATCCTGCCCAGCTGCCAGGACACAGGCACGGCGATCGTCATGGGTAAGAAGGGCCAGCAGGTCTGGACCCACGGTGGCGGCAGCGCCGGGAGTGCCGGTGGTGACGAAGAGGCAATCGCCAAGGGGGTGTTCCGCACCTACACCGAGACCAACCTCCGGTACTCGCAGCTCGCGCCGATCACGATGTTCGAGGAGAAGAACACCGGCGACAACCTGCCGGCACAGATCGACATCAGCGCGGTCGACGGCGACGAATACAACTTCCTTGTCATGGCAAAGGGTGGTGGAAGCGCCAACAAGACGTTCCTCTACCAAGAGACCAAGGCGCTGCTCAACCCGGAGTCGCTACTCAAGTTCGTCGACGAGAAGATCCGCACTCTCGGCACCTCGGCATGCCCGCCCTACCACCTGGCGATCGTCGTCGGCGGAACCTCGGCCGAGGCCAATCTGAAGACCGTCAAGTACGCGAGCGCCCGGTACCTGGATGGACTGCCGACCAAGGGCAACGGGCTGGGCCACGCCATTCGCGACGTCGAACTCGAAGCACAGATCCTCGAGCTCGCGGCGAAGACCGGGATCGGCGCCCAGTTCGGCGGCAAGTACTTCTGCCACGACGTACGGGTGATCCGCCTGCCCCGACATGGAGCGTCATGCCCGGTCGGAATCGGTGTCAGCTGCTCCGCCGATCGCCAGGGGCTGGCGAAGATCACCGCCGAGGGAATCTTCGTCGAACAACTCGAGACCGATCCGGCGAAGTACCTGCCAGAGGACGACGAGTCCGATCTGCACGAAACCGTCGTCGAAGTCGACCTGGGCAT
>JBATWQ010000334.1:0-2454 GCA_049672765.1 Microthrixaceae bacterium
CTCGCGGTCCATGTGGACCACGAACGAGTCGCCTACCGCACCGACCGGATTGCCGGTCGAACTCATCAGCATTCCGGAACTATCGATACTGACGTGACCCTCCGGGTCGCGAAGGACGCTGAAGATCTCCGCCGGTGCGAAGGGGATGTTCCGCTGGACTTCGATTCGGTCTTCGCTCATTGAATCATTGTGCCAGCCAAGCTGGACGGAGGCTCGCAAACGGATCGACGGCCCCGCTGCCCGTCCCAGCAATCGTCCCAGCGATTGGCCAACCACCCGGCCGCACAACGGGCGCGGCCCGACCAACCCACCAGCCCACTATCCGGCAGGCGAGAACAGCTTGAATGGCGCTCCCGTCGAGTCCGTGATGCCCGCGAGTCGGCCGTATGGGCTGTCGTGGGGTTCGTGGGTCACCTTGCCACCGAGTTCCACCGCACGGGCGGCCGACTCGTCACAGTTGTCGACCTGGAAATAGATGACCCAATGCGATGAGTGCGCCTCTGGCTCGACCGACGAAGAGTCCATGATCCCGGCGAGGGCGTCGTTGCCCTTACCCAGCGAGACGTAGCGGATCGGATCGGGCGACTCCCGTGGTTCGGTGCTCCAGCCGAAGACGCTCTCGTAGAAGTCGACGGACTTGTCGAACGTGTTCGTGTGCAGCTCGAACCATCCCGGAGCGCCACTGACCCCGAACGCCTCGAACCCCTCGTGCTCACCTGACTTCCAGACCCCGACGGTTGCTTCCCCGGGATCGATCACGACTGCCATGGTTCCGAGCGTGGCGACGTCCATCGGCTGAAGAGCCACCTGGCCGCCCTTGGCATTGACACGGCCAACGGTTTCGTCCGCATCGGTCGATGAGAGATACACCAACCAGAAGTCCGGCATGTTTGCCGCCGGGTCGTTGATCATGCAGCCAGCGATCATTGCGCCGTCGCGTTGGAAGTTCTTGTAGCCGCCAAAATCCTCTCCGGGATCGAGGACGGTCCATCCGAACAGCTGCGAGTAGAAATCGATGGAGCGCGACTGGTCCGAGGAGGACAACTCGATCCAGATCGGCGCACCCGGTGTCGACTGCGGTTCGGCCATGACGTACTCCTCGGTGAGCTTCCCTGGGCGCTACGCACCTACCCGTTCAATATGTCGGGCATTCGACTAGGTGCGGGTTCCGAGGACGGTCGCAGCCACTTCGGCCAGCGCAACGACGGTCGCAGCAGGACCCCGGGAAAGGCCGACCGGAATGACCGAGGCGTCGACCACCGCGAGGCGGTCAACCCCTCGCACCCTGAACCCGGGATCGACCACGGCGATGTCATCCACCGTTCCCATTGGACAGCTTCCCATCTGGTGGAACGCGAAGCCCGCGTTGGCATGAATCCACCGGTCCAGTTCGGTATCGGAGCCCAGTTGCCCGGCGGTTGGACCTGACCGGGCTTCGATCAGCTCTCTGAACTCGGGAGAGCGCAATAGCTCGTCGCCGAGTCGGGCCGCTGCGCGGAGAGCCTCCCGGTCATGGCGGTTCGCAGTTGGCCGGTGGGAGATCGCCAAACCAGGCGTCCGGCTGGCTCGTTCCCCCGGTGGCGCGAGTCTGACCGATCCCCGCCCAGATGGTCGCACCAGCGTTGTCCTGACCGACAGCGTGGTGTCCCCGGATCGCTGTCCGGTGACCACGCCGTAGGGGCGGCGGGTCGCCATGAGTTCGAAGTCGCCGGGTCCGCCGGCTGCGACCGAGGTGTGAAGGGCGAGTTGCATGAAGCTAGAGCCGGCGCCCGAAGGTCCGACATGAGCGCCGTCCAGGGCTCCGGCACCCCCGCGCGCCGCGGCAGTTGGCTGAAACCCCAGTTCGAGCGTTGGATGATTGAACAGGCTGGCTCCGACTCCGGGAAGGTCGACCCGTGGATCAACTCCTGATCGACGGAGATCGTCGGCTGGGCCTATGCCCGACGCCAATAGCAGCCCCGGCGAACCGATCGCACCGGCAGCCAGAATGACAAGGTCGGCGCCAACGGAAGCCGGGCGCTGCCCCTGGCCGACAACCTCAACCCCCACGGCGATGCTCCCGTGAAGGAGGACTCTGGTGGTTCGGGTGTTTGTCATGACCTTCAAATTGGGTCGAACGTCAATGACCGGCGCGAGGTAACACGTGGCCATGTCGGCCCTCACACCGGAACTCGAGTTGAACGGGACCGGCCCGACACCCGCTGCACCTGTCGTCCGGTCGCCTGCACCGTTGAGCGCATTCTTGTCAGCCTCGTAGCTGGCACCCCATGCGAGCGTGGCGTCTCGGAACGCCTCGCTCACCGGGTGGAGCGGATCGAAGTCCCGCTCGACCGGTACCGGACCCGAGGATCCGTGACCGGGCTCGTCGCCGAAGTCCAGGTCCCTCTCAACCTTTGCAAAATGCGGGGATAGGCCAACCGTCGAGTACCCGGGCCCGGCGACCTTGGCCCACTC
>JBATWQ010000335.1:0-1890 GCA_049672765.1 Microthrixaceae bacterium
GTTCAACCGCTTCCGGGGACCGGGTCACGTGCAGGCCCCGGTCCTTGGCCGCGAACTCTGGTTCGAGCTTCCGGAGCTGTCCTGTGTCGTGGTTGCCCGGAATGATCGAAACCGGAATCGGCAGGTCGCCCAGCAGGCTTTCCGCCTGATCCCAGATCCAGTCGTAGCCCTGGTCACAGACGTCACCCTTCAGGACCAGGTGTTGGGCTCCCCACTCCAGGGCCTCGTCGACGGCCGAGCGGGCAACCCGAAGCTGAACGTCGGCATACGGGCTCTCCTGGCTGGCCAGGTCCTTCTCGGTGCTGTTGTGGCTGAGGTGTGCGACGGGGCCCCGGTACTCGAGGGCGCCTCGACCTAGGTGCAGGTCGCTCATGGTCGCAAAGCGAAACAGCTCGGCGCCCAGCGGCGAGTTTGGCGTCCTGAATCGACGCCTCGTGGTGACTGCGCCGGTAGCGACGGCCCCCGTCGTGGTTGCTCCCGTGGTGGTTGCTCCCGCCGCGCTGCCGCACGTGAAGATGAGCTCGTAGCTGGTGCCGGGTATCAGATCGGCGATGACCGCAGAGCCGGCACCGCTTGGGATCGAAGCCGCGTCCAGGTCCATGGTCCGACCGTCGATGTGGGCACGCACAGGGGGGAGACACCCTTCGGGCCAGACGATCTGGATCCGATCAGGTTCGATCGCGAATAGCTCGACCGCCCCGGGCCGCGAGGCCGCCCTGACCAGACGTTCCGCTGCACCGACCTGGCCGGATGAACGCAGTGGCGTATTCAACCCTTGGGCCTTCTTGAACGTTCGGCCACTGCGACCGACACCCACATACCCTCAAGGTGCTGATCGATCTGTTGGCCTCCGGACACGAAGTCGATGCCCGCGAGGAAGGCCTGGATCGACTCCGCCAACTCCCGGTCAGTGACCGAGCGGATCCCTTCGAGCATCCTCGGCAAGCTGTTGGAGGGAAACCTTTGGGTGATGGTTTCCCAGTTGTCGCGGATGAAGCTCCAACCGAGGTGGCCGAGCGTGGAGTTGGCCAGCGCCCTACGCAGCAGATACGGGGCGTTCTGGGTGCGGACATCCACCAGGGTCAGGCCCAGCACCCGGTCGAACAGGGTGGAATTGTCGGTGTCCACCAGTGACGTCAGATACCGGAGGGACTCCTGGGGAGTTGATCCCTCCCGCCAGCGCCGTTCTAGTTCGGCGTGTTCTTCCGGAGTGGCCGACCCGGCGACGATCTCTATGGCCGCGGCCATCAGGGACGCGTCCTGCCCGTCGTTCTTGAAGATCTCTCGCGCCTCGGCCCGAATCTCGGCGTCTTCACCAACACCGCCACGCAAGGCGGTGATAACCCCACGCACCTCTTCCAACCTGGTCAGATCACCATCGGGTCCGACACCGGATCCCGGGCCGTGCCCGCCGGCGGAGTCCGGGCCCTGGCCGCCGCCGGAGTCGCTGTCCGAGTTGTGGGCCGGATCCTCGGCCGACACTTCGCTGAGCATCCGTCTGACGTTGTCGAGAGGCTTCGTGGTCATCTCCAAGACCAGCCGCCTGACGAGCGGGGCTCGCTCCTTGCCGCCCAGGCGCTCCAGGGTCCTGGCGGCGGCGCTGATGCGCCTCCAGACCGCCGGATCCAGTTCACCCGGTGCCATGACGCCCAGCAGTTCCCAGACCTCGTCGGAGTCGACGGTTCCGGCGTAGAGCGCGGCGCACGCGTCGTCGATCAGCATGAAGCGTTCGAGGGCGCTTGCCGAATCATCCCCGGCCAGCGAGGCCCGCAGTTCGGGGCTGAGGTTGCTGCGGAAGAAGCCGTTGGCGCCGACGTTTATCTGCACCAGATCGGGACGCCCACCCAGATCGAGTTCCACTTCACCGTCGAGCACGTGACTGAGTTGGAC
>JBATWQ010000336.1:0-2204 GCA_049672765.1 Microthrixaceae bacterium
GGCTGCAGCCGACCGTTGTCGAGCCGCTGGGCGAGCTTGACCACCTGACGACGATCACCCGCCGAAGCTCCATAGTCCCGGTCGTCGGACTTCTCGACAGCGAGCCCCACGGCGTCGCCAATCCCGCCGAGGTCGAGAAGATCATCCACGTCCCGGTGGCAGAGCTACTGGCTCCCGGAGTGTTCCGCGAGGAGCGTTGGGGCACCCCGGAGATGGAACGCCCGGTCTACTTCTTCGACCTTTTTGGCGACACCGTCTGGGGTGCAACGGCGGCTCTGCTCCGTCAGTTGCTGGCGATCCTCACCGGGACCGATCCAGGAGGCGACTACGACCTGGACCCGGCCCGCGGAACCGAGATGATCGAGTTCGAACTCGGCCCCGACGGCATGGGCGGGGTCGTCTGAGGCGGGGTCCTCCGAGCGGTCCGGCAGCCAGTCATCGTTGCAGTAGAACAAAACCCTGATCGGCAAAATCACTGTCAAAAGCGAACGCGGTCCCAATGTGTTCGGACTTCATGAACTCGAACGAGGTCCAGTCCACGAGACTGACATCACGTTTACGTGCAGCAAGCACAGCGCTCAGGGCTCGATCGTGGAGAGGTCCGTCGACCCATGCAACTTGAATTACGTCCAGAGTCGCATAGTGAAGGTCGGCAAGGGCGTCGACGCCCAGCCGACGTTGGATCAAAGCGCTCGCCTCCACGACGATCGAACTGTGTGTTCGACAACGTGTGGCGCCCTGGTCAATCTCGTCGAGCAGGGCGTTCCAGATCGCGGCGGCGTCCGTGTGTCGCTCATCGTCGCGATCATGGATTGCGTATAGCGCGGAGGTGTCTACGAAGACTTCCCGCGTCACCGACTGAAGGCCTCGTCGAGGGCTTCGTCATGTCGCTCAGCTGTGTCGGAGTTGCCTGATCCGTACCTGCCGATGACCGATCTGGCGCTGGCGGTTCTGGTGTTCTCGGAGTCGGCGAGGAGTGCATCGAGGGCCTCGCGCATCAATGCGGCTTGGGAACGTTGCCGCAAAGCAGCGAGACGACGGAGCTTTTCGGCCTGCTCCTCTGTCATCGAGATCTGTGTGCGGATCATGATGACATGATAACAACTCTAACCGACATGATGGCATCGGCGGGAGGCCTAGATCAGGTCACATCCAGTAGTTGGGCGCTTCCGCGGTGATCGTCACGTCGTGGGGATGCGCTTCACGGAGACCCGCCGGGCTCATGCGCACGAAGCGCGAGTTGCTCTGCAGATCGGCGATGTCGTGCGCCCCGCAATAACCCATGGCCGAGCGCAACCCGCCGATGAGCTGGTAGAGGATCTTCTGGGCCGGGCCCTTGTAGGGAACCCGCCCTTCGACACCCTCGGGCACGACCTTCTCGGTCGTTTCGACCTCGCCCTGGAAGTAGCGGTCCTTGGAGAACGACCGGGCGCTCATGGCGCCGAGCGAACCCATTCCCCGGTATGCCTTGTAGCGCTCGCCCTTCGACAGGACGATCTCACCGGGGGTTTCGTCAACGCCGGCCAGGAGGCTGCCGACCATGACAACATCGGCGCCGGCCCCAATGGCCTTGGCGATGTCACCCGAATACCTGACGCCGCCGTCCGCAATGATTCCGGCACCCATGGAAGCTGCGACCCGGGCGCACTCGTGGATCGCGGTCACCTGGGGGACCCCGACGCCGGCGACGATCCGGGTGGTGCAGATGGAACCGGGTCCGACGCCTACCTTGACGGCGTCTGCGCCGGCTTCGATCAGGGCTGCGGCGGCCTCACCTGTGGCGATGTTGCCCGCGGCGACCTCGACGTCGAGGGTGGCCTTGATCTTGCGGACCACCTCGATGACTCCGGCCGAATGGCCGTGGGCGGTGTCGACGACGATCAGGTCGACGCCTGAGTTGACCAGCGCCTCGGCGCGCTGCATCGCGTCGTCTCCGACGCCGACAGCAGCAGCACAGCGCAGTCGCCCCTGGTCGTCCTTGGTGGCGTTGGGGTACTTGAGCTTCTTGTTGATGTCCTTGACGGTGATTAGTCCCGTGATGCGACCTTCGTCGTCGACCACCGGCAGCTTCTCGATCCGGTGTTTCCCGAGGATTTCCTGGGCCTCTTCCAGGGTCGTTCCCTGACGAGCGGTGACCAGCCCTTCGGAGGTCATGACCTCGGACACCGGACGGTTCGGATCGTTCTCGAAACGCAGGTCCCGGT
>JBATWQ010000337.1:0-9901 GCA_049672765.1 Microthrixaceae bacterium
GTGAGGCTCTGGGCGGCGCTCTGGACGGGGGCAGCCGTGCTCGGGGCGGGTGTGCTCTGATCGGTCATCGTGCACCTCCGGGTGCCAGTGGTGGGCGCTTCGGGGCACCCCGGTCGCCGGGCCATCGTGAACCGCCGATGGTGTCGGCGAACGGTAGGAAACCTACGGGATCGAGCGCTCCGACGGCGTCGATTGAGCGACCGGTGTGACGGGTGGTGATCAGTTCGGCGGTAGCAGGGCCCAGCATCGGCAACAGCGCGTAGTACGGGTCCCAGACGCTCTCGTTGATGATCAGTTCACCGTCGAGGCTCTCGGAGCGGACCGGCACTCCAGATGTCGTGACCTGAACAACCTGGGGCGCAAGGTCGAATCCCTCTGCGCCGCCGGCTGCCCGGCTGTACTTGATCCACCATTCACGGTCGGTGTTCTCGACCGGGTCGGGGTCCGTTGCGCCGCTGCTGACGCCTCGGTAGGCGAGGAATGTCGTGCCCTGATGCGTTGCTTTCGCAAGTATCTCGTTACCGAGGCGGTCATAGCTGACATCGCATGGGAACTTCGGCTGGCCGTTGGTCTCGCGGCTGACGAAAATGGCGGATTCCTGGTCGATTCCGATTCCCAGGCAGTACCAGCCGTCGACCCCTTCGAAGCGGGCACGAACCTTCGTGCTGACGCCGTGTTCCGGTTCGCCGTGGACCGGCACGCAGTAGAAGTTCACCTGGACGACCGGGTCGCCGTAAGTCTCAAGACCGGGCGGCAACAGGGCTGCAATGGCAGTCGGGTCGCTGGGGTAACGGATGATCAGCTTCGGGAGCCCAAGCAGGTCACCGGGTGTGTTTCCAGTCATCTGGTCTTCAGCCATTTTCAAGTATCCCCCTGATCACGGAATCGATAGTTGAGTTGACAACTTCATCGAGATCCACCGGTTCACCCAACGCAGCCTTGGTTTCGGCGCTTATGTGACCGTCCTCGACCGCGGCCCACAATGCGCTCGGTCGAAGTTCTTCGGCCATATCCTCACGGCGCCAGGCGACCACGAGAAAGCCGGCGATGCAGCCGAGGATCGACCGCAACCCATTTCGAGCAGCCTTGCCCGTCACTCCTGCGGCTTCGAGTTCGACAACGAGCGCGATCTCGAGTGGTAGCTCCAGCAGGGTCGTGGCCCCCACCTGGCTGGCCAGGGCGGTGACGTTGCGGTGTGCGAGTGCATTGCGCCAGATGTTCAGCGAGGCGCTCGCTATCCGCTCCCGGGGTGAATCACCGTTGACCGGCGTTGTCGCCTGGTGCTCGGCCTGACGCTTGACGAGAGCCAGGACCAGGTCGTTGCGGTTGCCGACGTGCCAGTAGATGGTGGTGGTCGCCACTCCCAGTTCAGCCGCGAGGCGGCGCATGGTGAGCGCCTCGCCGCCGCCCTGTTCGACCATCGTCAGAGCTGCGGCGATCACGTCGTTGCGGTCCAACCCGGCGTGACGGGTGGAGCCGGGTTTCGACTCGGATCCGGTGTAGGTCTTCGACACGTCCTCGTCCTTGCCCCTTGCGGCTGGGTGCGCGGTCTGTAACAGTGTCCAAGACTCTTGCACACCGTTACAGAGGACGCCAACATGCCGAACCCGCTCGAAGGTGTCGATACCAGCGACGCCCCCTACGTGATCGTTTCATCCGACACTCACGCCGGCCTCCAGGTCGCTGAGTACCGCGAGTATCTCGACTCTAAATTCCACCCACAGTTCGACGAGTGGGTGACCGAGCGTCACAACCATCGTCGGCTGGTGGAGGAGGTGAACGGTGAATATGTCGCCCAGTGGGAGGGTGACAACGCCGAGGGGCTCAAGGGCGCGTACGACCCGGGCATCCGCGACAAGACCCTCGACGCCGACGGCATCTCGGCCGAGGTGATTCTTGCCGACGGTGACTCGGTAACCGGACAGGAGTCGCCACCCTTCGGGGCCGGCCTGTCTGCAGGCATGATCACCGACCCGGAGCTCGCGTTCGCCGGAGCCCGGGCGCACAACCGTTGGCTCGTCGAGTTCTGCGCTACGAGCCCCGCTCGCCGGGCCGGCGTCGCGCTGGTTCCGATCATCCACGACGTCGCCGAGTCGGTCCGAGAGATCGAATCGCTCGCCGACAAGCCGGGAATCAAGGGAATCATGATTCCGACCATGTGGCACGACTACCCGTCGTACGGCCACAAGTCCTACGAGCAGGTTTGGGCGGCTTGCGCCGAGGCCGGACTAGTCGTGCACACCCACTCCGGTGAGGGGGACTGGCCCGCCTACAACGAGAACATCGCCCAGTTCGTTCTAGAGGTGTCGTTCTGGACCCACCGTCCGTTGTGGCAACTGCTGTTGTCGGGGGCGTTCGACCGTCATCCGAACCTGCGGTACGCGCCGGTCGAGTGTGGCTCGTGGTGGCTCGGTGACCTGCTCTGGAAGGCGGACACCACCTTTGGTGCCAACCCCAAGGTCAAGAAGCTCAACTCGCAGACCAAGGGACTGATCGAGCGCCTGCCATCGGAGTACGTCGGCACCAACGTCTTCATCGGGGCGTCGACCATGAGCCGCGAGGAGATCCGCCGGAGGCATCGCAACGGTATCGATGCGCTCATGTGGGGTACGGACTATCCGCATCCGGAGGGCAGTTGGCCCAACACCGCCGAACGGCTGGGTACGGATTTCCGGCAGGTGTCGATCGAGGACACCCGGCTGATGCTGGGCCTCAACGCAGTGCGCTGCTACGACCTGGATCTGCCGGCGCTGACGGCGATCGCTGACAGCATCGGGCCTCGGCCGAGCGACCTGAACCAGGACCCGGATCTTCGGACCGCCCCCGACGCGATCCGCGAGGCGCGCTGGTGGTTCGACGACTACGGCATGGAGTGGAAGGGCTGACGTGGCCGACGCTTCAGATTCGACGATCAGGACCGCGCCGAGCGGGCCAGCACCGGCCGAACCGGCACCGGCCGAGGCCCTCCCGCTAGAGGCCCTCCCGATAGATCCGGCGGGTGCGGTTGCCGTCGTGACCGGGGGAGCGAGCGGCATCGGCCGGGCCGTGGCTGCAGCGCTCCTCGACCGGGGGTCACACGTCGTGATCGCCGATATCGAAAAGGCTGCGCTCGACGAAACCGTTGCCTCGCTGGCGGCGCGATCGGAGTCCCGACAGGGTCACGGACGCGAAGCGACGGTCAGCGGCCAGGTCGTGGACGTGAGCGAAGAGCTTTCGGTCAAAGCGCTGGCCGACGCGGTCTGGGAGCGCCACGGTGGCTGCGATCTTTTGTTCCTGAATGCCGGAGTGACTTCCGGGGGTGGGGGACTCCCATGGCAGCAGGAGCCCAATGACTGGCGCTGGTGTTTCGGCGTGAACGTTTTCGGAGTCGGGATCGGTGTGTCGGAGTTCGTTCCGCGAATGCTTGCCGACGGTCGGGCGGGACAAGTGGTGGTCACCTCGTCGGGCGACGGTGGGTTCGCTCCGGTGCCGACCGCCTCGGTATACGCCGCATCCAAAGCGGCGGTCAGCTGCTTCGTCGAAGCGCTACAGCTCAATCTGATCAGTGAAGCCGCGGCGGTGCGTGCGTCGGTCTTCTATCCGTCCGGCGGCCTGATGGACACCGGCCTCTACACCGCTGCACGCAACCGTCCGGATCACTTGCAACGCGTGGGCGAGGGCACGGGTCGGGTGAGCATGAGCTTCGAAGCGCTGCGGGCCAGGGTGACGGCGGCGTTGGGCACGGAGGCGCCGGTTGCCAACGTCGATGAGCTCGGCGAGTTCGCGGTGGACGGTGCCTGCTCGCGCAGGTTCATCATTGCGCACGACCTCGACCAGACCGCTGAGTTGTTGCACAACAGGGCCGACGCCATAGGACGTGGCGACCTGCCACCTCATCACCGCATGGGTGTTTGACCCCGTAACGGGCGATGCACCCGGCCACCGAAGTCGCCAGGTGCATCGGATAGCGAGCCAGCAATCATCCGGCCAGCCGACGGGCAACCGGGAGACCGGCCGGCGACGGCCCAAATAGTGGTGGAGCGCCTCAGGCGAATCGACGCCGACGGGTGAATTCGGTGAGTAGAGCGCCGGCCACGATCAGGGCCAATCCGGCAGCGAGCAGCGGGCTCGAGTAACCGCCGGTGAAGGCCAACTGGCCGAGCGGTGTCACGTCCAACGCCAGGTCGAGCGAAAGGGTCTGACCGTCGGCGCCCTGGCCGACCAGCTTCATGGTGTGGGCCCCGATTTGCGCATCCTTCGGGATGGTGACGGTTGCCGAGACCTTCCCGTCTGCGCCTGCTGTCACGGTTGTGAGCAGGGTCGGCGAAGAGTGCATCCAAACCTCCACCGACGATCCGGGGGTGAAGCCCCAACCAGAGACGGTCACGGTGCCGCCCTGATTGACGCTGCGGTTTCCGACGATCGAGCTCGAGTTATCGCCGAAGGTCGCGCCCGTCGGCGAGTCTCCGTTCGCTGATCCCGGCTGGCTGGTCGAAGGCGCAGTGGTCGAAGGCGTACCGGCCGGAATCGTCGTGGGGGCCGGGACTGTGGTGCTAGGCACGGTGGTGCTGGGAGTCGTGGTGGGCGGGGTGGTTGTCGGTGTTGTGGCCGTCGTGATCACGAACGTCGCGTGCAATGTCGCCGCCGAGTAATCCGCGGTTGCAGCCGCGGTCGCACGAACCTGACATTCGCCAGCAGCGCCAAAGGTCAACGATCCCGTAGTCCCGTCCACCGAACATCCGGTGGTTCCGGCCGAAACGACGGAATAGGTGATGGCTCCGTCACCCGAAGTCGTCGCAGCGGTTGGTAGGAACGGCGACTGGGCTGTGGTCAAGGAAGTAGTCGGAGACCATGTAACTGCCTGGGGCTGAACGGTCGACTCAACTGCGCCGATAGTAGGAATGACAGCGGTGGTCAGGGTGGTCGCCTCCGCGTTCTGTCCGTCCAGATCGGACGTGACCATCGTCGAGCCGCCGCGACTGCCCATTACCAAGGTGCCTAGTGACGGCGAGGGAACCGCAAAGGTATAGGCGCCCGTGGCGACGGTTTCGATGTCCGTTCCGTCACTTGCGTTCGCGCGCATGACCGAACTTCCGGTTGCCCAGTAGATCTTGTCGTTCACGCTGTCGACGGAGACGCCTGTGACACCCACGGGGCGCGTGACCAACAGCGACGCCTCTTGCGCAGTCGATGTCGGGTCCAGGGTGACTGCCATGATGTGGCCTGCGGAGTTCACATTGTTGAGTGACGCATAAAGAGTGTTTCCGGAGACGGTGATGTCGGTGAAGGACGTGGGAACGAAGCTTCCGAGTCCGGTGAAGGTCAGGTTCGTAACCGTTCCGGTCTGGGTGTCGACGCGCCGAAGTGTCGAATGTTGGACGCTGTAGAGGTACCTACCGGCATCATCGATCGCGATAGCTACCTTCCCGTAGTAGCCGCCGTTGGCCACCATCTCACAGTTGCTGCCGTCGAGATCCGAGCGGGCAATAGCTGGCTCGAAGTCGTTCTCCCAGTAGATCTTGCCGTTCGTCGAGTCGATTGCGGTCTTGATGACGCCTTGATTCGGAGCGAGCCAGAGGGCAAGGGACCCGGTGCATTCAATTTCGATGGCTTGCTCGTCACTTCCGTCAGGGTTGGCGGAGTAGAGGGTAGAAAGACTGAGGCTGTTGTCAGCGCTCACACACCCGTAGTTGGTGTGGTACCTGGCGTCCGACGGACAATTTTCGGGTTGCCACTTCGTCGAGCTGAACCGTTGGTAGAAGATGCGATCCACGGTCGTGCTCGCTGCTTCTCGGACGTTTTCCTGTGGCGGAGCGGCACCCACCGGTGCACAAAGCCCGATGACGAAGAACGCCGACAGGACTACCGCCACGATCGGCTCGGCGTGCTTGGCGAGAGTTCGCTGACTTAGTTTCAATGACATCTCCACCAATTCGGCAGATATCGACCAGGTTCAAGCAAGTCGCGGCAGGAAATCAGTGGTGCCTGGTCGTGGCATGGCGGCGGGTTTCAAGCCTGGGCGCGCAAAATCCCCCGGTCCGGAAGGCCGGGGGATGATCTGCGTTGGTGGATCAGGAGTTGCGGCCTGCGTTCGGCTTACGGCCGTGATTGGCCTTCTTGCGTCGCACGTTGGCCTTCTTCTTCTGCGTGCGCTTTGACATAGGGCTGGCAGGCTACCGGAACACCCACCCTTCGCTCCAACCGACGGTCGCGGGTTGTCGGTCCGCAGCCCTTGTGGGCCGATCTGCTCGGGCGGATTACCTTGTACTGGTCCCCCGATCTAGGAAGTCACAGTGGAACGATTCGGATTCGTAGGCCTGCCCAACGCCGGCAAGTCATCGCTCTACAACGCGCTAGCCGGCGGGGGTGCGCTGGCTGCTCCCTATGCGTTCGCGACGGTCGATCCCAACGTCGGTGTCGCCAAGGTGCCCGATGAGCGACTCACGAAGCTCTCGATCATGAGTAAGACCAAGACCGTGGTCCCCGCGACGGTCCAGTTCGTCGACATCGCAGGGCTCGTCAAGGGCGCGGCCCAGGGCGAAGGTCTGGGCAACCGGTTCCTGGCTCACATCCGCGAAGTTGATGCAATCGTGTTCGTCCTACGGGCCTTCGTCGACGAGGACGTGCCCGGATCCTCGGACCCCGTGGACCAGCTCGAGACCCTCGAGGTCGAACTCGTCTATTCCGATCTTGAGACTCTCGAGAAGCAGATCGACAAGCGCCGCAAGGCGGCCCGGGCCGACAAGTCCCTGGCGGACGAGGTCGCCGCTATGGAAGCAGCCATTGGTCTGCTCGAAGCCGGCACGCCGATCTATCGCTCCGACATGAGCGACGACCAGAGGTCGTTGCTGCGGCCGTTCTTCCTGCTGACAGCAAAGCCGGCGCTTGCCCTGGTGAACCTGGACGAGGAACAACTGGAAGACGCCGAGACGTATCTTGCGCCGGTTCGTGAGGCGTTCGGCAAGGACGGCGCCGAGCGCGTCATGGGGCTGTGCATCCAGCTCGAAGCCGAGGCCGCCATGCTCGACGAGGACTCCCGCTCGGAGATGCTCGAAGCGCTAGGACTCGGTGACGGTGCGCTCCCGGCGTTTCTACACACCGCCTATCAGATGCTCGGCCTGCGGACGTTCTTCACCACCGGCGAAAAGGAGTCCCGGGCGTGGACATTCCGTGCCGGGTCCAAAGCGCCGCAATGCGCCGGTGTCATCCACACCGACTTCGAGCGTGGCTTTATCCGTGCCGAGACGATCCACTGGGACGAGCTGCTCGAACTCGGCTCATGGGCGAAGGCCCGCGAAGTCGGTAAGGCCCGGATCGAGGGCAAGGATTATGTCGTCGAGGACGGCGACGTCATGGACTTCCGTTTCAATGTCTGAGCCCGATGTCTGAGTCCGATGTTTGAGCCTGGAGGGCCCGGGTGACCACCGGTCGGGTGTCTGCGTGGGAAAATGTGCCATGGCCTGGCTGACTCGCGAGGGAGAAGTTCTTGCAACCGCGGAGGTTGCCGCGACCCGCGCAGATCGCCGGCGTGGCCTCCTGGGTCGCGACGAACTCGACGGAGTCTTCGTGCTCAAAGCCCGCTCGGTGCATTCAATAGGCATGCAGTTTCCTATCGACGTTGCCTTCTGCGACTCCCAGGGTGTCGTTCTCAAGGTCGTGTCCCTTGCTCCCAACCGGGTGACCCTTCCCGTCTGGAAGGCAAGATCGGCAATCGAGGCGCCCGCCGGGGCATTCCGGCAGTGGTCGCTGCGCTGCGGTGACATCTTGGAGATTCGTTGACCACAACGACGGAAGTCATCGACCGGCCCACCTGCCTGGTCGGGATGGGCGACTCGTCGCATGGGTGAGGGACCTGCTCGATTGATCCTGGTGGGCACGCCGATCGGCAACCTCGGTGATCTGCCACCCCGCGCCGCCGAAGCGTTCTCCGCAGCAGATGTCGTCGCCTGTGAAGACACCAGACGGACCGGCCGCCTGCTCCAACACCTGGGTATCAAGGCCCCGAAGCTGGTCCGGCTGGACGAGCACACCGAACACTCGACCGCCTCGGAGTTGATAGAGCGGATAGTCGTCGACGGGGAAGTCATTGCTGTCGCAAGCGATGCCGGGATGCCCGGCCTGTCCGACCCCGGAGCGTTGATCGTCCGGGCGGCAGCAGAGGCGGGTGCTCTGATCGAGGTGGTCCCCGGGCCTTTTGCGGGGGCGGTGGCGCTGGTGGGAAGCGGCCTGCTGGACAGCACCGGCCGCTTCGCATTTGAAGGGTTCCTTCCCCGCAAGGGTGGGGAGCGGCAGTCAAGACTCGCCCAGTTGGCCGAGGAGCGGCGCACGATCGTGCTCTACGAAGCCCCGCACCGCTTGATCAGGACGCTGACAGACCTGGCCGCCGTGTTCGGCCCGGAACGGCGGGTCGCGCTCTGTCGTGAGCTCACGAAACTGCACGAGGAAACCTTCCGGGGTTCCCTGACGGAGGCTCTAGCCCACAGCGACCTTGTGGCTCCCCGCGGAGAATATGTCGTGGTTGTCGAGGCGGCTCCTGAGCCCGAGGACGTCACCGACGAAGATCTGCTCGCGGCCCTTGCGGTGGAACTTGACGGGGGTTCGAGTCGTCGTGATGCGGCCGTGGCCGTCGCGGGGCGTTTCGGCGTGGGGCTCAATCGGGTCAAGGGTCTGGCGCTCGGGAGCTAGACGTCCACCGGCTTGTGACGCTCCTGGAGTGACCAGACAATCGCGGCGTTCAGGAATATGACGACCGACGCGTAGAGCGCGGTACGGCCGAACGCATGGCTGAAGGCCTCCTTGCCCTGTTGGGAGATGAAGGCGGCGGTCGCATGGTCACCTGACTTGGCGACCGCATCGGCCGCGTTGAACGTCGACACGATCGATGCCTGGGCGTTGTCACGAACCGATTGGGGTAACTCGACGAGTCGCCGGGCGATGTCGGACCGGTACACCGAGGTGAGGAGCGAACCGAAGACAGCGATCCCGAGCGCTCCGCCGAGTTCTCTCGACAGGTCGTTGACCGCGGAACCCACCCCTGATTTGGCCCGCGGTACGGAGTTCATTATCAGCGTCGTCGATGGGGCTGTCGTCTGTCCGTTACCAAGCCCGACCATCGAGAAGCCGACGATGATCAGTCCGACGCTGACCGTCGCCGACGCCGTGAAGGCCAGCACCAAAAGGCCTGATCCAGATAGCAGCAGGCCGGATCCCACCACCTTCCGTGATCCGAATCGGTTGACGTTCATCGCGCTCAGCGGTGCACCGATCATCGCGAAGACACCGATGGGAAGAGCGATC
Source organism: Microthrixaceae bacterium (assembly GCA_049672765.1). Lineage (GTDB taxonomy): Bacteria > Actinomycetota > Acidimicrobiia > Acidimicrobiales > Microtrichaceae > JAGQSZ01. The sequence continues at coordinate 9,277 of JBATWQ010000337.1, forward strand.
AGAGCGGTTTCGAGCGCCGAGTAGCTGTGACCGAGTTGCAGGTACAGGGCAAGTGCGAAATACAGCCCGAACATGGCCAGGTACTGCAGGGTGATCGTCGACGAGCCGAGGGCGAAGGATCGGTTGCGGAAGAGCCGGACATCCAGCATTGGGTGGTCCGAACGCAGTTCCCACCAGGCGAACAGCCCGAGCAGGACAACAGCAGCTCCGAGCACGATCAGCGTCTGTGCGCTAAGCCAGCCGTATGTCGGGGCTTCGATGATCGCGTAGAGCAGGGCGCCCATTCCCGACACGGCGAGCAGCACCCCGGGAGGGTCGATGGTCGCCTCGGATGGATCCGACGAATTGGGAACAAGCCAGAGTCCTGCGATCAGGGCAATGAAGGCGATGGGCGCGTTGATCCTGAACGTCGAGGCCCAATCGGAACTGATCAGGAGAATTCCAGAAAGGACTGTTCCGAGAGCCCCGCCGAGCCCGGCGAACCCGGCCCATATCGAGATTGCCTTGCGTCGTTCCCGAGGGTCTCTGAAGACGTTGGAGAGGACCGACAGCGTGCCCGGCATGATGAACGCGGCGCCCACGCCCATCACGGCCCGCGCCACGAGCAGGTGCCAGGTCTGGGTCC
>JBATWQ010000338.1:0-16499 GCA_049672765.1 Microthrixaceae bacterium
TCGAGGGACTGGTGGTGACCGACGAACGCGGGCACGCCGCCGTTGACGACGTCGGATTCGAAATCAGGGCCGGAGAGATTCTGGCGGTCGCGGGTATCCAGGGGAACGGCCAGAACGAGTTGGTCGAGGCCCTCACCGGTCTGCGCAACCCGGTGTCGGGCACTGTCCGTCTGGATGACGTCGACATGACCGGTGCGTCGTCAGCGGTTCTGTTCCGTTCCGGGGTCGGTCACATACCCGAGGATCGCCAGCGGGTCGGCATGGTCGGTCAGTTCTCGATCGCCGACAACCTTGTCCTCAACAGCTTCAACCGGGCACCCTTCGCCCGTCGGGGAGCCCGGCGACGCGCTGCGGTCCGCGAAAACGCCGAAGCGCTCAGAGAGCAGTTCGACATTCGTGCCCCGTCGGTCGACGTTGCGATGTCGACCCTGTCTGGTGGGAATCAACAGAAGGTGATCGTCGCCCGCGAGTTCAGCCACTCGGAGAAGCTGCTTATCGCAGCGCAACCGACGAGGGGTCTCGATGTCGGTTCCATCCAGTACATCCACCGTCGGATCGTCGACGAACGCGACAACGGCTCAGCCGTTCTGCTCGTTTCGGCAGAACTGGATGAGGTCATGGCCCTCGCGGACCGGATCGCAGTGATGTTCCGGGGTCGCTTCGTCGGGGTGGTCGACCGTAACTCGACCGATCGGGAACAGATCGGATTGATGATGGCGGGCAGCGCAGCGACGAGTGACGATGTCTGAAGCGGAACTGGACACGATCGACGGCGACAGTACTCGGGCCCGTCTGCGCGCAGTCGCTGTTCCGACCCTCGCCCTGTTGTCGGCGCTCGTCGTCGGTGCCCTGTTCATCATCTTCACCGACAGCGACACCCTGTACGCCTGGGCCCGCTTCTTCAACGATCCAGGACGGGCGTTCTCACGCTCGTTCAACATCGTGTGGGACTCCTATGCGGCGCTGTTCATGGGCGCCGTCGGCAGCCCGCGTGCAGTATCGGAAACCCTGACCCTTACGGTTCCCCTGGCTTTGGCGGGACTCTCCGTGGCGTTCGCGTTCCGTGGCGGGTTGTTCAACATCGGTGCCTCGGGCCAAATTCTCATGGGCACCGTCTTCGCCGGTTTCGTCGGCTTCATCTTCGATCTGCCCCCAGTGATCCACCTTCCCCTCGCGATCCTCGCAGGATTCGTCGGGGGCGCACTCTGGGCAGGAATCGCCGGTGTACTCAGGGCGACCACCGGCGCCCATGAAGTCATCACCACGATCATGTTGAACTTCATTGCGTTGCGGCTACTGGACTGGCTCCTGACCACATCCGCGTTCCTGCCCGCAGGCAGGTTCAACCCGGTATCCAAGGAGGTCCATTCCTCTGCCCGACTGCCACGCTTCACCAGTGACCTGCGCGTCAACGCTGGAATCCTGGTGGCGATCGCGGTGGTTGTCGCAATCTGGTGGATCCTCGACCGCTCGACCTTCGGCTTCCAGGTAAAGGCACTGGGGCTGAACGCCGATGCCGCCAGGTACGCGGGGATGCGGACGGCACTTCTGATCATCGCCACCATGGCGCTGGCGGGTGGTCTGGCAGGACTGGCAGGAGCCTCGGTAGTCCTCGGCATAACCCCACTCGTCACCGGCGGGCTCTCGGCCACGGGTTACGACGCCATCGCTGTAGCGCTGCTGGGCAGATCCCATCCTGTCGGGGTCCTGTTCGCGGCATTGCTGTTCGGCGGGCTGCAGGCCGGTGCGTTGAACATGCAGGCAGAGACCGCGACGCCGAGTGACATCGTCACGATCATCCAGGCGCTGATCATCGTGTTCGTGGCGGCACCCGAACTCGTGCGGGCCATTTACCGGGTCAAGGCCGCGCGAAGTGACACTCCGACCTTCACCGCCAACTGGGGGAAGTGATGGACAACCCGAACTCCACCTCGAACTCCACATCGACCTTGACCGCCACGACCGCTACGGCCGCTGCCGAGAGCGCCATCGCCGTCAAAGAAGACCGCCGGGAGCGGATCGCTGGCTTCTCCTACCTGGCTGTCGGAGTTTTCATCGCACTCGTATTGGGGCTGAGCACCAGATCCGGGCTCAACAGCGCTTTCGGTCTTAGCGGCGGTGACCGCGACAGTGCGTTCTACCTGACCCTTCCCGCCCGATCGACCCTTCTGATCCTCGGCGCCGTTTGCGCCGCTATCGGCGCCTACCAGATCAAGGTGCACTTCACCCGAAGGTCAGTGGCGACCATCGCAATCGCGACCATTGCCACCTTCGCATTCCTCGTATGGGCCACCCGCGGCGCAGACTTCTCTCTTGTCGGAATGCTCCAGACCGCAGTTTCCAGGAGCACCCCGCTGGCACTCGGCGCCATGGCAGGCATTCTGTGCGAGAAGGCCGGAGTCGTGAACATCGCCATCGAGGGGATGATGCTGTTCGCCGCGTTCGGCGGGGTGATCGGCGCGAGCGCCACCGGAAACCTGTGGGTCGGTCTTCTGTTCGGTCTGGCCTCGGGGGCGGCTCTTGCCTACCTGCATGCGGGGCTGAGCATCACTTTCCGGGTGGACCAGATCATCTCGGGCACGGTGCTGAACATTTTCGCACTCGGCATGACCGGGTTTCTCGCGAGCGGACTGCTCCGCAACTACCCCGACCTGAACCGCGCCGGTACCTTCCGCCAGATGAAGATTCCGGTGCTCTCACAGATCCCGGTGCTGGGCACGGTCCTTTTTCGCCAGAACATCTTCGTCTACCTGATGTACATCCTTGTGCCCCTGTTGACGTGGGCGCTGGTGCGTACCCGCTGGGGCCTGCGGATCCGTTCCGTGGGTGAGCACCCCAAGGCCGCGGACACTGTGGGTATCAACGTCCTACGGGTTCGCTACCGCAGCGTCATCATGGGCGGAGCTATGGCCGGGCTCGCAGGGTCGTTCTTGTCTCTCGGCTCCCTCGGATCTTTCGAGAGCAACATGACCGCCGGGCGGGGCTACATAGCCCTGGCTGCGATGATCTTCGGTAGATGGAATCCGGTCGGCGCGCTGGGCGCAGCGTTGCTGTTCGGGTTTGCCGAGGCGCTCCAGACGAAGTTGGCGATCATCAACACGCCGATCCCGTCGCAGTTCCTACTCATGGCCCCCTACGCCGTGACGCTGCTCGTGGTCGCCGGGTTCGTCGGCCATTCGCGGGCTCCTGCCGCTGACGGCGTCCCCTACGTCAAGGGCTGAATCGCCCTCCGCCGGTTCGGGTCGGCGGGAATCACCCGGCGAGTTCAGCAGTCGGGATCCTGGAGGTATCTGGATTCGTCGCAGACACCGTTGCTCGGGTCGATATCGATTTTGTCCAAATCTGACACCGAGTCGGCGGCCACAAAAAGGGTCACGACCCAGACCATCGAAATGAGAATCGCCAAGATGCTGGCCACCACCCCGGCGACTGCGAGACCCCTACCTTCGAAGCCCCGTCTGGCCCGGCTGATCCCCGAGAATCCCAGCACCAGACCGACCAGCGCGAACGGCAGGCAAACCAGACCGACGACCGGAACGAGGGACACGAAAAATGCGCCGATTCCCAGTACGAGCGAGGCGACCGAAATTCCGGGAGTCTTGGTTGCGTTGGTCACCACCAGGTGCTGTGGAAGCGGCCGCTGAAAGCCCTGGCCCTGCGGGTATTGAACTTGCGGGTATTGACCTTGCTGGAATTGCGACTGCGGGTGTTGGCCTTGCTGGAATTGGGACTGCGGGTTTCCCCACTGCAGCGGCCCCGGAGATAGACCCATCGGATCGGTGAACGCAGCGCCAGATCCTTGGTGGACCTGGTCGGACCAGGCATCCCCGCTCCACCAGCGGTACGTGTAACGCCCCAGCGGGTCGCGGTGCCACCCGGCATTGAGGCCGCCATTCTCGCTCACGTCCATCCTCCCGGGGTTCATGCCCGTGGCACCATACGGTACCGGTGAAGTAGTAGTGGAATGGTCGTCATACGACCATTCCAATCACAATTGGACCCGTCGGCAGAATGAAGGGCGACCAGCAATTGGATGCACACGAGATCGACTGGCAGGTCCTGAGGACCGAAGCCCGAGCCATGGCCGACCGGGCCTACGCCCCATACTCCGGTGTTCGAGTGGGCGCCGCTGCGCTGTGCGACGACGGGACGGTCGTTGCAGGCTGCAACGTCGAGAATGCGAGCATCGGGATCGGTATCTGCGCCGAGGTCAACCTCTGTGGTCATCTCGTGGCGGCACGCTCCCCCGATGGCACCAATGCCGGTGCTGCTGACAACGCTGACGTCGTTGGCGCTACCCAACGGGGCGCGTCAACAAGCCCGGCCCGGCCCGTCGCTCTGTCGGTCGTGGCGGGAGATCACCGTCCTATCGCCCCCTGTGGACGTTGCCGACAGTTTCTCTACGAGTTCGCAGGACCTGACCTGCTGATCGAACTCGATGATCGCCTGGTCACTCTCGGGGAGCTACTTCCCGAAGCCTTCGGTCCAAAGGACGTCGCAGCGAGGGCCGTCTGATGGGCGCTTCGATCGGCATTCTCGACGTGATCCGGACCAAGCGCGACGGGGGTGAGCTATCGGACTCCCAGATCAAGTGGTTCATCGATTCATACACGCAGGGCGCTGTCGCCGATGAGCAGGCCTCTGCACTACTGATGGCGATTCTGTTTGTCGGAATGACTTCTGGCGAGCTTGCCTGCTGGACCGCAGCCATGATCGACAGCGGCAAACGGGTCGACCTGACGACGGTTGGCCGACCAACGGTCGACAAGCATTCAACCGGCGGCGTTGGCGACAAGATTTCTCTGCCGCTGGTCCCGCTGGTCGCGGCGTGCGGCGCGGCGGTTCCCCAGATTGCGGGCCGAGGTCTGGGCCACACCGGCGGAACCCTCGACAAGATGGAGTCCATCAGCGGATGGCGATCCGCGTTGAGTGGTTCCGACTTCGTCTCCCAGCTCAGGAATATCGGCGGTGCCATCAGCTCCGCGAGCGACAACCTGGCCCCGGCGGATCGGGCCCTTTACGCGCTACGCGACGTCACCGCAACAGTCGAGTCGATTCCGCTGATCGCCAGTTCGATCATGTCGAAGAAGATCGCCGAGGGAACCGGCGCCCTGGTGTTGGACGTGAAGACCGGCACCGGCGCGTTCATGAAGGACCCGGACAGAGCTGTCGAGCTGGCCCGCACCATGATCGACATCGGAGAGCGCAACGGGGTCAGCACATCGGCGTTGATAACTGACATGTCGACGCCGTTGGGCAATAGCGCCGGCAATGCCCTCGAGGTTGCCGAGTCGATCGAAGTTCTCGAAGGGGGCGGCCCGCCCGATGTGGTCGAACTGACGATCGAGCTGGCACGCGAGATGCTGCGTCATGTCGGGCTCGACGGCCAGGATCCCGCAGAAGCGCTCGTCGACGGCCGGGCACGCGACGTCTGGACTGCCATCGTCGCAGCCCAGGGCGGGGACCTGACGGTGCCACTCCCGAAATCACGGGAGGTCGAGACGGTGACCGCAGATCGATCCGGATTTGTGCATCGGCTCGACGCGATGCAGGTCGGAGAAGCCGCCTGGCGGCTGGGAGCCGGGCGGGCTCGCAAAGAGGATTCCGTCTCGGCCGGGGCAGGGGTCACTTGGAAGGTGAGGCCGGGTGATCACGTTTCCAGAGGCGACGTGATTTTCGAGTTGCATTGCGACGATCCCGCCCTGATGCCGTTGGGTCTGGAAGCAATCGAAGGAGCCGTGCAGATCGGCGAAGAGCCCTTTATCGCTCCGCCGCTCATCATCGAGCGGATCGGCGCCAAGGGCTGAACCGATCCGACCTAGCAAGCGTCGACGTGCCCTAGTCGAAGCACCGTCGGCCCGTTCGAAAGCTCCGTCGCGCCCGCGCCGAGGTCGACCTTGATTCCACCAGCCCCGGCTCCACCAGCCCGGGTTCCACCTGCAACGGGCGACCATTCCAGCGTCTTGCCCTGCGCATCGCAAACGACGGTCTGTGTCCCTGCGCGGACGCCGGGGATCGTGATCGAACCGTTCGAGAGTCGGTCGCCCGGGCGGAACGACACCCACAGGTGTCCACCGCGTGCCCAGAAGCTGACTTCCACTCCCTCGGGCGAAGTGGCGTTAGGCCGAATCCAGGGTCGAGATTCGAAGATCGACTCGCCGTCTCCTCTGGTCCACTCCCCCAACCAGTCGAGGCGCTCCAACTGGTTGTCGGGAATCGTGGCGTCCACACCTCGGGGGCCGACGTTCAGCAGCAAGTTGCCGCCCTTCGAAACGACTTCGGCCACAAGGTCGGTCAGCTCGGCACGTTGGAGCAGATCCGAGGGCTCCGAGTTGGAGTTGTATCCGAAGCTCCGGTCGATCCCCCGAACCGTTTCCCACGAGAAACGCTGAATGTCGTCGAAGGTCACGTACTCGGGGGTGCGAACGTCGAAATGTGGTGGCTTGGGCGGAACCATTCCTCCGGCCGACCGCGAAGCCCGGGTAGTCGCCGCGTTGATCAGGCGACGAACCGGTGATAACTGCGCGGCTCCAAGCACCGGTGACCAGGGCATCCAACGGTCATTTACGACGCCGTCCGGCACCGTCTTGTAGTAGTCGGCGAACAGAGCGAACAGTCGCTTCTTGTCGGTCGGCCAAGTGATGTCGTTCCACAGCACACTCGGGCGGTAGCGCTCGATCAGCTCGCGCACCTGCGCTTCCGCGTAGTCCGGATAATCACCCCTTGGCATTGCGGCCACGCCGTCGGCGACCGAGCCGAGCGGCCGGTCGTCAAAGGTCCAGTCGAGCCCCCCCGAATAGTAGAGGCCGAAGCGCAGGCCCTCGGCGCGCACCGCTTCGGCAAGTTCACCCACGATGTCCCGTTGTGAGAACCACCCGGGCTTGCGGGGATTGGGAACCGCCGATGGCCAGAGGCAGTAGCCGTCATGGTGCTTGGATACGAGCACGACGTAGCGCGCTCCCGCGGTGCGGAACCTGCGCGCCCAGTCGACCGGGTCCCACTGCGCCAAGCCAGCCTCGAACTGTCCGACGAAGTCGTCATAGGGTGCCGCGCCGTAAACCTCTCGATGATGTTTCGATACCGAGCTGTCGGGGAAGCGCAGCGAGTTCTGGTACCACTCCGTGTAAGGCATTTCGGCGAGGGCGTCGGATCGCCCCGAGGCGAACAACTCCCCCACCTCGTGGTCCCTCGGCGCCCACCCGGCGACCGATGCTGGCGTCCAGTGGATGAAGATTCCGAGTTTCGCGTCGCTCCACCACGCCGGAACGCGATGACGTCGCAACTGGTCGGTGAGCGCGCGATTGGGGCGGTCCATCTCCCGATGTTGTCAGTTCATGGCGTCGCTTTCCGCGATTACTCGTATCGGGAGAGAACCTCGACGATCGCCGGCCGCAGGCGTGAGGCAGGAATCACCTCGTCCAAGGAACCGACTTCCACCGCCCGTTGCACCGTGTGGACCGAATCGAACTCCGAGGCCACCGCTGCCCGGGTCCTGGCGGTCGCCTCGGTTGTGACCTCGTCGAGTCGCTCCAACAACATCACCTTGCGGTCCGCGCTGAGTGCTCCGTCGACAGCTGATGCGTCGGCGTGAGCGGTCCTGGCAGCGACGACCAGAGGGTCCTGGTCGACACGGGCGCGTACCTCACGTGTGAGCACCACCGCGGCCGCCGGCGCTCCACCGATGACCGAGGCGAAGCTCCCCTCGACCGCGAGCGCAGTCAGGTTGGAGTTGAGTTCCTTGGAGAACACCACGTAGGCGCCGCCGTGGTACCTGCCGATGACCACGAAGACGATGGGCCCACGGAATTCGACGACCGCCCGGGCTATCTCGGCTCCATACTCGAGCTGCATGCGGCGCAGCGATTCGGGGCTTCCGTCGAACCCGGAAAGGTTCGCCAACACGACGGCCGCCCTGCTTCCCGACGCGGACCTGAGCGCACGAGCCACTTTCTTGGAAGCAGCCGGGTAGAGCGTTCCACCTGCCCATTCGCTTGGACCGTCCACCGGCCCCTGCTCCTTACGCGACCGGTTACGCGACTCGATGCCGATCAGAGAAACGGGGTAGCCCCCGATCCGGGTTTCCCACACGACGGCTCCGTCGGCATCGGCCATCGTCCGCCAACGTTCCATCCGCCGGGCGTCGGTATCGACCACCGCGTCCATGACAGACCGAACGGCGAAGGCACGCTTGCGACCGGGATTCGACTGCGGGTCGAAAATTTCGCCGACCGTGGCGAAGTCCTCGTCCCCTCCCTTGTAGGGGGTCGACCGAACATCCCGGTCGACCGGATCGTCGGTTGCGAGCTTCGGCGCGCGACCACAAATCGCCGTCATTTCGCCCGTTGCGCCCGGTATGAGTTTTGCGCCCGATCCGTCTATTGCACCCGATCCGCCAGCTGGGTCGGGTGCGGTGCTGTAGGTGAGCGCATAGTGGTCGAGCAGGATCGCATAGGCGTGGGCCAGGTCATCGGCGCGGTACTGGGACTGGCCGTTCGGACCCATGATCCGGTCGTGGCCACCGATGCCGATCTCGTCCTGGGCGGCGACGCTGCCGGAGAACTCGAGGGCACGCTTGCCGGTGAGAACCATCGACGAGTTGGGCGTCATCACCAGCACGCCACGGGTGTGCATCAGCATCGTCGCCTCTGCGTTCCAATACGACTGTGCGCCGACGTTGACCCCGGCGACGATGACATTGATCTCGCCGCCGGCGCTTGTGAACTCAACAATTCGACGAAGCACGGCGGCGGTCCAGTCCAGGTTCTCGGTACCCGAATCCCACGCGATGCGTGCACCCGAGGACACCGAGAGCCATTCGATCGGCACGCGACGTTCCGTGGCCAGGTCGATGGCCGCCGCGATCCGTCGGCACTCCGGCTCGCCCAACGAGCCCATCGCCTTGAGGGGGTCACCGGCAATGAACACCCGCTCGGCCCAAGCCTCCCGCCCGGGTAGCGGATTGTGGACGACGCCCACAATCACCGAACAGTCATGTGCCGCTGGTGCGCGATCAACCGGCACCAGTCGGGCGCGCCCATCGACATCGGTCGGGTCCAGGTCGAGTTCGACAAAGCGCCCATGGGCGAGCGACGGATGGGGCAGGTCATCTGCGCTGACGCGTCCTTCGAGCAGGCCGATGAGCTCCCAGGGGTCGACCACTCCCAAGCGCTTTGCGGTCAACGCCCGTCGATCCAGGCTCGTGCGGACACGGGCAGGAAGCATTCCGTGGGACGCTTCGACCTCGAGTCGTGCGTGGCCGCGGCGTCGTATCGAGTACTCGAGCGACGTCTCGTCGGTTATTTGGGCCCCGTCGGGCACCAACGCCACGGTGAACTCCTGGAGCGCGAGGCCTCGGGTACCTGGCTCGAAGCGGTGTGAGAGCTGGAGCATCGATGCCGGATCGGCGCTGTTGGCCCCGTGGACGACGATGTGCAGCGCAGCCCACCAGGAATCATGGTCGTGGGTCCTGCTGCGGTCCTCGCGCCGCCGCCTCAGCAGCCCGACCCCGACTTCGAAGAGTTCTGCGAACGGTTCGACCTGGGTCTCGTCCAGGGCCCCCAGATCGACCGGGGCGTCGCTCAGTTCAACCACCAGAACGGTGCGGATGTCCGAAGGTTCCTCGCACGACGTGACCCGTGCGACGATCGAACGTCCCGCGTCGGTGCTGATGGCATCCAGCACCTCGATGCTCACGTTCTCATACCGGTCAAGACCCACGATGGTCCTGGTGTCCACCTCGGACGGCGCCAGAGTCCTCGCACTCGACCCGGCGGCCCCGATGTCCAGACGCAACACCGCCGCCGCTTCGGCCAGTGCCCTCATGGAACCGGTGGCAGCACTCTCTACGTCAACCAGTTGCGACCTGAAGCGATCACTCGCGACGTGACCCGCTCGAACGAGCGAGGCAACCGCACGGATCATCGCAACCATCAGGCGTTCGCGTTCGACGAGCCTGGCCCGGGTCGACGCAAGGCGCCACAAAGCGATGCGAACATCGCGAACTCCCGACACACCCGAAGATGCACCGGATGACGCATCGAGGCTGGCCCCGTAGTGGGACAGCGCAGCGTTGAGGAGCGGCCTGAGCTCCGGAAGGGCGTCCGGATCGGCACCCTGGCTTCTACAGAAATCATGGAACGCCGACTCGGCGCTGATGGCCGCCGAATGGTCGTCGAGCAGCAACAGATTGCGCTCGAAAAGGTTCTCGGTATCGACGAAGCGTCCAAGGCTCTCGGCAGTCCACTGCCAGTTGCGCGCGTCGACCTCATCGAAGGCGTGAGCTTCCCGGACCACTCCTTCGAGCACGTCGAGGGTGTCGGCGTACTCCTCTGTTGTGAACTCGCGGCCAAGCAGCACGGCCTCGACTACGAGTCTGGTTGTCTCCGCCACAGGGACGGTCCGTTCGGGCCACAGCGCCGCCGAGGAAACCTTCTCGGAGTCACGATTGTTCGAGTTGGAATCCGAGGTCTCTTGTGGTCGAAGCACCAGGACCGCCTCACCGGCGCGCACCTGGGTTCCGACCGGCACGAGGATCCGCTCCACATCTCCCGAGATCTCGGCGATCAACGGCGCCTCGGTCTTCATCGACTCGACGGTGCCGACACGCTGTCCCGCCTGGACCTGATCACCGACCGCGACCGCTAGGTCCACAACGAGTGCTGGGCCCGAGGCTCTCACAGCCCCGAGGTCGGTCTCGATGACCCGGTGGAGCGTCCCCTCGACATCGACGGTGACCGCTCCCGACCCCCGGTGGACCAGGACTCTGAGCGTCCGGCCGCCGATGTCGACAACGACCGCTGTGGCGTCGAGGCGCTCGACGCGTATGTCAAGTGATCGGCCCGACTCCTCGACCGTCCAAGCCGAGTCACCCCGGTATCTGACCGATACGCGGTGGGTGTTGCCCCGCAACGACAACTCGACCTCGACCGGGCGGGTCGCCGCGGTGTCGGCTGTGGGCACGCCTGAGCGGGCATCCAGTAGGAAGCCTTCGACGCTTGCGTCACGCTGGGCAGCGGCCAATTCGATGGCAGCGGTCGCCAGAGCCACCCCGGCGCTGCTGTCACGTCCGGCGACGCCGAGGTCGTCGACGCCTTCGAGCCATGAGGTATTGACTGTCGCATCCCGCACCTCGGGGCGGGCGAGAAGGTCCAACAGCGCCCCGCGATTGGTGGCACCGTCCTCGATCAGAATCTCGTACTCGCGTACCGCACGGGTCAGAGTGGCGAGCGCCCGGTCCCTGGTAGGCCCCCACGAAATGACCTTGGCGATCATCGAGTCGAACTCGGCGGGAATCTCCGAGCCCGCCCGGACACCCGAATCAACCCGGACGTTCGGACCCGCCGCCGGTCGGTGAACCAGAACCCGCCCGGGTGCGGGCGCGAAGCCGCGCTCGACGTCTTCGGCCGTGATCCTGGCCTCGATCGCCCAGCCACGCGGCCCGGGCGAACGGGCATGGGCCAGGCCCTGGGCAATTTCTATCTGGGCCCGCACAAGGTCCACGCCCCAGACCATCTCTGTAACTGTGTGCTCGACCTGGAGCCGGGCGTTCACCTCGCAGAACGACGCGACCCGCGACCCCGGCACGTACAGGTACTCGGCTGTTCCCACACCCCGATAGCCAGCGGCCTCGGCGAGTCGGGCGGTCCCCGACGTGAGCCGCTCCTCCTCGACGGGAGACAGAACCGGCGAAGGCGCCTCTTCGATGACCTTCTGGTGGCGGCGCTGCACCGAGCAGTCACGCACACCCAGCGTTTCGGCCCGGCCATCAACCCCGACGATGAACTGCACCTCGACGTGGCGGGCGCTCTCGATGCACTGTTCGACCAGGACGTCGCCGTCGCCGAAGGCAGCGCTGGCTTCGGCTTTGACGGCCCTTACGGCTACAGCCAGGTCGGATGACTTTTCGACCCTACGGATGCCCCGCCCGCCACCACCGTTGGACGCCTTGACCATGGCCGGATATCCGACGCGTTCCACGGCCTCGATCCAGCGTGCGGGTTCCTCATCGAGGTCGAGGCGCACCCACGGAGCCAGGGGCACTCCGCATTGTTCGGCCAGGACCTTCGCCTCGGCCTTGTCTCCGAGGCTCCTCATCGCCGCTGCGGGAGGGCCTATGAACGTGATGCCTGCCTCGTCGAGTAGCTCCACGAACGCAGGATCCTCGGACATGAATCCCCACCCGGGCCACACTGCCTCGCAGCCGGCGTCGACCAGGCGCTGCAGCACCGTCTCGGGCATGCAATACGCGGGTTTCATGATTCCATCGGCGCTCAGTTGGAGCGCGGCGCCCAGACACACCGAGTCGTCGGCCAGTCTGACGAAGGGGGCGTCGCGGTCGGGTTCGGTGAACACCGCGACGACATCCAGAGCCGGTCCGTCCAGGTCCGCGAGTTCCCTGGCCGTCCGTAGGAACCTCATCGCGGCATCCCCACGATTGAGAACAGCGACACGTTGGAACGTCATGCATGCACCTCTTCCAGGACGACTACCGCTGCGGCGACATCGCCGTCGTGGGTCAGCGACACGTGCGTCCTCCATTGGTCACCAAGTTGCGCGTTCACTGCGGCAAGTACGTCACCGTGCAGGCGCAGGGCCGGCCGGCCGGCGAAGTCCGAGACGACCTCGACGTCGCAGAGGTGCCACGTATCGAGCAGTTGAGATTGGGCGAACCTGCCGCCCGACCACGCCTTTATGAACGCCTCCTTAGCGGCGTATCGCGCGGCGAGGCGCCGGGGGCAGTCGCCGACATCGTTGCGTTCACCGACGCTGAAGCCGTCGGCCAGGAACCGGGTCCCCGGTACCTTGAGTTGATCGGCGAACGACTCGATGTCGACCACGTCCAGGCCCACTCCGATGATGCTCACGAGTTATCCCCGTCCCGAGCGCCGCCCGCTACTCCTCCAACGCCAGGCGCAGCACCGCCACCAAGCGCAGCACCGGCTAGGGCACTCGCCGTGACGTAGTTGCCGTCATCACCGAGTCGTGAGCCTGCGTCGATCAACATCGTCGCCTCCTCGTGGTGTCTCTCGTCGGAGTTCTCCTCGCCCTTGAAGCGACGATCAACCCGTTTGGAATACAGCGGCTCTCCGCCGTAGTGGCTGGCGAGGCGTCGCTGCATCGCCCTGAATCGACGCTCCGCGACCGCCTCCAGATAGCGCTCCAGCGTTCGGAGCCCACTGGTCCCGGTTCCACTGTGGTGCGCTTCTCCCTCGGCAACGAGGGCGCGGTGGAAGGTAGATGCATCCGCAATGCAAAGCACAGCGGAGACGTGGCCGAAGCCCAGGCTGGTGACCAGACCCGCCCGCAGCGGTTCACCGGCCGAGATGGACCGGTACCCGTAGCTCAGATGGGTGTGCTCCCGGTGTGTCTCATCGAGACATTCAAGGTTGCGGTTACCCGGGATCTGGCCGGTCTCCAGAACCTGGAGCAGCCCGATCGTCTGCCAGGCGGCAGAGCCACCCTTCGCGTGACCGGTGACAGACTTCTGTGAAATGACCGCCAGAGGGTTTCCTTCCGAACGACCGAGGGTCTCGGCGATTCGCTGGTGGAGGTCGCTCTCGTTGGGGTCGTTCGCGGCCGTTGACGTGTCGTGCTTGGACACGACCGCAATGTCGTCGGCCACCAGACCGTGATCGGCAAGCGCCTTTGCCAGCGGTGAGTTCTGGCCACCGCTCACACACGCGAGCGCACCGAGGCCGGGAGCCGGGATAGAGGTGTGGATCCCGTCGGCAAAACTCGCTGCGTACGCAACGGCACCTCGGACCGGAAGGCCCATCTCTGCCGCCACCGAGGCCCGGGCCAGGAGCACCGTGCCGCCTCCCTGGGCTTCGACAAAGCCGCCGCGACGCCGATCGTTGGGCCTCGAGAACTCCGAAGGTTCAAGACCGGCTGCCGTCATGTCGTCGGTCGACGCGGTGGCGGACATCTCACCGAAGCCGAGCACACCTTCGAGCGCCAGGTCGTCCCAGCCTCCGGCGACGACGACATCGGCCTTGTCGGCGCGGATCTTGTCGACCGCCTCCTCCACCGACACCGCTGCTGTCGCGCAGGCCGCAACGGGGTGGATCATCGGCCCGTAACTACCCACGTAGCTCTGGACGACGTAGGCGGCCATCACGTTGCCGAGACCTTCCTGGAGCAGGTCGTTGGAGTGCTCGCCACCGAGGACGGCGTCACGGTAGAGGGTCTGGATCGACGTCATTCCACCCATGCCCGAGCCCTGGGTGTTCGCCACTCTGGCCGGATGCACCCGGGCCATGAGTTCCTCGGGGTCCATGCCCGCGTCCACGAAGGCCTCGACGGTCGCCACAAGATTCCACAACGACAGTCGATCCACCGACGCAGCCATCTCGGCCGGGATCCCCCACCGTGTGGGATCAAATCCGACCGGAATCTGGGCGCCCACCCGACGTGTCAGCTTGGCCCGGCGGGGAACCCGGATGCTGCTGCCCGCCTTGCGTAGGACCTGCCAGTCCCCATCGGCGTTGCGGCGCACCTTGGTGTTTTCGGGGTCCGCCGCAGCGAACGCCCGACCCTCCGCCTCGTCGGCCACGGGGATGACGACGTCTGAGTCGATGAATACCTCGGCCATCAGCGATATGCCGGCCGGGTCGAGCGGTCCGTCCGCTCCATAGGTACGGATGCCGCATCGAGATGCGACTTCGTCACGGTAGCGATCGGCGATTTCGCCTTCGGCCACCGGATCGTTGCTCTCGACATCGATCCAGGTTCCACCCTCGAGTTCGGTATCCCACGAGATCAGTCCGCACATCCAGGCGAGTTCAGCAACCGAGCCGGGGGCCAGAGCGCCGTCGACTTCGAGGTCGAAGCGTGTGGCGCTGCCTCCCCAAGGCCCGACCTCGCCAGCGCCGACGATCACGACCATGTCATCCAACTTCCGTGTTGGGACACCGCCATTGGGCCGGGATTCGTCCAGCATCTCGGGCGTAGAGCTCGAGTTGGACATGGTCAACGGAGAAAGCAGGGCCGGAATCGTTCCGGCCGAGGCTGCGACTCCCCTGGTCTCACTGCCACGGGCCCCGCCGCTTTCATTTCCGTTCGCAGCGGTCAGTTCCGCTACCAGTGGCGCCACGGCATCCCTCAGACAGCCGATGCCGCCGAGCCCGCCCGATAGGTCCACCCGGACTGGTCCTCCGCCATCGATCCGATCTGACTCGGCCGTCGCTGTCTGATCGGCGGCGCTACGGCAGAGTTCGCTTATCAGCCAACCCATCTCGGCCGAAGAGAAGGTCCGAACTCCCAGGTCCCGTTCGACCAGGGCCGCCAGCGCGTCGTTCGCGTCCATCAGCCCGGTGCCCCGCACCCAGCCGATCGTCGCCGCTATCAAATCAACCCGCTGACCCCAGCGAACCTGCTCTGACGCCCACTTCTCGGTGAATACCTCGAGTGCAGCCTTGGCTTCGCCGTAGGCCCCATCACCCCCGAATCCACCGTGGTTCGGCGACAGCGGCAGAACCACCTTGAACCGTCGACCGGCTGCACCGCCGCTCGTGGAACGTTCGGCCAGAGCGCCGACCAGACGCTCGACGCCCCACAGGAGCACCCGCATCGCGACCTCGGACGTGGGCCCGGCGTCAGCCAGGTCCCCAGCCACCGGTCCAGCCGCAAACGGCAGGACGAGCGTAGGTGACATCGGGTCCTTGAGCGTGCGTGCCATACCGGCGGTGTTGTCGATCACCGGCGAGACGACCCAGTCGACAAGTGCGTCGATGTCGCTGAACGACGCCAGGTTTGCGGGCACGACGTGCAGCTCGGCGCCCGGCGCGGCGGCCATCCGATATAGCTCGCGGTAGAAGTCCAGCCTCTCAGACGAAGCGTTGGTCGTTGTGCACACAACGGTTGCGCCGCCGGCCAACAGATGGCGGACAACCTCCACCGCGATCGAACCCGGCGAAGCTCCGGTTACGAGAGCTACTTCGCCCTCGAAGCCCAACTCCTCCGGACCCCGCTCCCCCTCGCCTGGCCCAGAGCGCCCACGCGCAATTCCGTCAAGGCCAAGTGACGTCAGAAGTGTCGCGCTGCGGTCCTCATCTGCCGTCAGCTCAACGGCGTTGGCCACTCCGTCGACCCACTCGATGCCCGGTCGTGTCGGGGGCACGTCGATCGACCATCTGGCGCCTTCCAGGATCGTCCTGAAACGCTGTGCGGCCGCGTGATCTCCACGAAGTTCGGCTCGCTCGGCATAGAACAGCGCGTGGGCCCGGACACCGGGATCGGTGACGTGGCGGGCCAGTCGACGTGCCTCGGCGTCCAGGTCCTCCTCGGAGGCCTCGCCGCGCAGACCGGCGTGGTGGAGCGCCAGAACGTCGTGTCTGGCGGTCGCCCACCAGGACGTGAACGCCACGTGGCGGCGAGGGTCGAATATCCCCGCTATCTCAGTTGCCCGGCGCTCTCCGTGTTCGTCGTCGAGAACCGATAGACGATCTTCGACGCTGGAGTCGACCGGCTCAGCCTCGCTCGCATCGGGTGCCACCCGATCG
>JBATWQ010000339.1:0-3026 GCA_049672765.1 Microthrixaceae bacterium
GTATTGGCATCGTCACGTGGAACCGATCTTCTTGAAGCTTCCAGTTGAATCATCGTATCCAACGACGGCAGCGCTGGTCCCCCAGATCCGAGACGCCTTCTCCGTGGTGTCAACCCAGACGCCGGGCTCACTCTGAGCTAGAACCCGCCCCTCGTGCACCAAGTAGTTCGTGGCACCGTCAGCCGAGAATGCCGTCGACTCGGCTCCGAAGCTGAAGATCGGGCTTCCGACCAGAGCGAGAAGGTTGCTCGAGTTCTGTGTCCACGTACCGTCCGTCACGCCGAACGATGCTTCCTGCTCCCCGCTCTGAAACGAGAACCGCTCGGCCAAGCAGAGGTTGCTGTACGAAGTACGTACCCCCTCGGGAACAGGGCCCGACAACTGCCATCCATCCTGAATCGATCCAAGCCGGAGCACGTGGACATCGCCATACAGTTCGAGCTCCGAGATCATCCCCGCAACCTCGGAACCCGACACACCCGAAGCCTCGACGGCAACCATCGTGTCACCCGCGACGCAACTCAAGCCGTACTCCGACCCGTAAACCGGTGACCGCGGCACAGTGGTGACCTCCCCCGAGGGCGCCACGGCGTACACATCGGGGCCAATTAAGAAGAGTCCATGCTCGTGCCGCCCGACCGACAAAGCTGATACCTCAACTTCGCCAGTGAACCGGGCCTCCGGTGCGTCAAGACGCTGCCACGACTTCCGATCCTGTGCCAGAAGGGCGAACGCGGCCGCCGATTTCCTGCAGCCCTTGTCCAGACATTCGATGCCTCCCACAGCCACCGAGTCTCCGACACTCGAAATCCCCACACCCCCGGCGAAGGGCAGAGACGGCAGCGAAGAGATCAAACCGTCAGAAGTCCGGACAGCGGTTGACGGCCGCCCTGCGGTCTCGTTCGGATAGATCACGATAACCAGATCCGGTCCGGCCGCTGCAGCCATCCAATTCCCCGAAGCTAGGTCCGGCGGAACCGTCCCGGCACCCACATCTGTTGAAAGGGCCTCAGCGTCCACACCTCTCGTGGTCAGACCATCCGATGAGCCACATCCAGGGCCCGCCAGCGCTAGGGCCGTCAACAGGACCGCGACCGCGAAAGCGTTGCGAGTCCTTCCAAAACCCCGCACCACGACCAACTCCTCACGATGTGCAGCGATACCTGCCTAGCGACATCCGTAAGGCTATTGGGTCCGTACCAGCGACGTCGCCCCATAGATACTGATGTGTGGACCCTCTGAGACCACCTGGTCCAGCGAGGCTCCGAAGTGTCCAACTCTGAAGTACTTCATAGCGGCACTGTTCCAACCCAACTCAGACGTTACGTCGGTAGCTTCCGCCGACCTCGAAGAGTGTGTCGGTGATCTCACCGAGACTGCAGTGGCGCACCGTGTCCATGAGCACATCGAACAGGTTGTCTCCGGCCAGTGCAGCATCGCGTAGGCGTGCCAGCGCTGCAGGCCGCTCGGCCGCATGGCGGGACTGGAAGTCACGCAGACGGTTCAGCTGATCGTGCTTCTCGTCGTCGTCGGAGCGGGCCAACTCGACAGTCGGTGGCGTGTCGTCGTGGTCCGGGCTGATGAAGGTGTTGACGCCGACGATCGGTAGCGATCCGTCGTGCTTGCGATGCTCATAGAGCATCGACTCGTCCTGGATCCGACCCCGCTGATAGCCGGTCTCCATGGCTCCGAGCACTCCACCGCGGGTGCTGATCCGATCGAGTTCGACCAGCACCGCTTCCTCGACCAGGTCGGTGAGTTCATCGATGATGAAGCTGCCCTGCAGCGGGTTCTCGTTCATCGCGAGTCCCCACTCGCGGTTGATCACCAACTGGATCGCGAGCGCCCGTCGGACCGACTCCGAAGTCGGCGTGGTCACGGCCTCGTCATAGGCGTTGGTGTGGAGGCTGTTGGCGTTGTCGTAGATCGCGCACAGCGCCTGCAGGGTCGTGCGGATGTCGTTGAACGCCATCTCCTGGGCGTGCAGGCTTCGACCCGAGGTTTGCACGTGGTACTTGAGCTTCTGGGACCGCTCGTTCGCGCCATAGAGGTCACGCATGGCGACCGCCCAGATGCGACGGGCGACCCTGCCGAGCACGCTGTATTCGGGGTCCATTCCGTTCGAGAAGAAGAAACTGAGGTTCGGCGCGAAGTCATCGATGTTCAGCCCCCGGGCCAGGTACGACTCGACATAGGTGAAGCCGTTCGAGAGCGTGAACGCCAGTTGGCTGATCGGGTTCGCGCCGGCTTCGGCGATGTGATAGCCCGAGATTGAAACCGAGTAGAAGCTGCGCACCTGATGCTCGACGAACCATTCCTGGATGTCCGCCATCACGCCGAGCGAGAACTCGGTCGAGAAGATGCAGGTGTTCTGGCCCTGGTCCTCCTTGAGGATGTCCGCCTGGACCGTGCCGCGCACATTGGCGAGGACCCAGGCTCGGATCTCCGCAGCCTCATCAGCAGTCGGCTGGCGGTCGTTCTCGGCGACGAAGGCATCGATGCGCTGATCGATCGCCGTGTTCATGAACATCGCCAGGATCGTCGGCGCCGGCCCGTTGATGGTCATCGACACCGAGGTGGACGGGTCACACAGATCGAACCCCGAGTACAGAACCTTCATGTCGTCCAAGGTCGCAATCGACACACCCGAGTTGCCGACCTTGCCGTAAATGTCGGGACGCTCGGCCGGGTCGAAGCCGTACAGGGTCACAGAGTCGAACGCCGTCGACAGGCGGTTGGCGGGCTGGCCCTCGGACAGCATGTGGAAGCGGCGGTTGGTGCGGGCCGGACCGCCTTCACCTGCGAACATCCGGGCCGGGTCCTCGTTCTCACGCTTGAAGGGGAACACCCCTGCGCTGAACGGGAAGGAGCCCGGCAGGTTCTCGGAACGCAGCCAACGGAGCAGGTCGCCGTGATCGGTGTAGCGGGGCAGAGCAAGCTTGGGCACGAGAGTGCCCGACAGCGACTCGCGGGTCGGGCGGTCATCGCCGCTCAGCGCCTCGGCGCGGGCCGGCCACGCTGCGAGC
>JBATWQ010000340.1:0-3642 GCA_049672765.1 Microthrixaceae bacterium
CCAGGGCGAGCAAGCTTGCGACCAATGTGAGCCACGACTGCCCGAGGCAGACGAGGCCCCCCATATCTGGCTGAGTGATCCAACTGCAGTCCACAGCCGGCAGGCTCAACTCGCAGCCACTGACAGCGATCGCAAAGGCGATCAGCCCAGCAGCAAGCACAAGGCGTTTGCTCTTTGTAGTCATTGGCCCCCACCCCCCCCCCGGTAAATGCCTCTGAGAACCCTACTGCCCAACGCCTTCCACGTCGCAGATTTTTGACTTTGCGTCCTCACGCAACTTCCAGCGCCGATCAGGAGAAGGCTTCGACGAGTCCGGGATCGTTGAACTGGTCGTAGCTCTGCACCCGACCGTCGGCCAGCTTGAAGATGTAGACCCACTTGCTGGAGCCGGGCTTGCCGCTCCCACGGACGCTGAAGCTCACATCACCCGAAGCCACGACAGTGTCACCCTGGGCGACGATTGAGTTGACCGGGTGGTCCGAGACCTCGACCGACGGGCTCGACGCCGCAAAGAAACCATCGAAGAAATCCTCGATCTAGCAACCGACGTGATGTCCGAGTATGGGGTGAACGGACTCACACTCGCCGAGGTCGCTCGGCGGCTAGGAGTACAGACGCCATCGCTCTACAAGTACTTCTCATCTATCGGCGCGGTGTACGACGCCCTGTTCCAGCGGGCGGCCTCGCAGAACCTCGAGGTATTGCGGGATGGCATGGCCCGCGGCGAGCCCGGCCTCGATTCGCTCATCACCGGGCTCGAAGTCAGCGGCCGGTGGGTGCTGGCGAATCAGGCGCTCGCCCAACTGTTGTTCTGGCGTCAGGTGCCGAACTTCGAGCCATCCCCTGAGGCGTTTGCGCCGAGTCAGGAGATCGCCGGAATCCAGCACAAGGCAATCGCGGATGCCGTCGCCGCCGGGCAACTTGGACCCCGACGCCATCGATGAAGCCGGCCTAATGGTTGCCATCCTGATCAAGGGAGTACTCACCCAGGCGATGACCAACGAGCCGGACCTCGAATGGGGAGAAGGCCGATACACGGCTACCTTCCCGAGGCTCATGAAGCTCATCCCAGCTGCCTACCCACCCAGCGACGACTGATCGTTCACCCGTCAATCTTCAGAGCAGCCGTGGTGACCCGCCGGGAGCACATTGGCCGCAACGCGATCTTCTGGGCTGACCTGGGACCCCCAGCAGGGCGGCGACCCGTTGTCATCGTCAGTCGTGACGCAGCAACCGCAGTGCTCAACAGCGTGATCGCCGTACCAATCACTCGAACTATCCGGGGCATTCGCTCCGAAGTTCCCCTCGGCCCGGCAAACGGCCTTCCCGACGACTGCGTCGCCAACTGCGACCACGTCATGACCATCCCCATCGAACGTCTGGAGGGGCGACCTGTCAGCACACTCGACTTCGCCGAGCGGGTCGCCCTCGACACTGGCCCTCCGCTACTCCCTCGACATACTCGCCTGATTGGGGACTTCGCTCACCCGTCGGTTTCGAGCCAGCTCCGGTCCGTGGAGAGCACCTCGATTTCCGGGTGAGACCATATGTAATCCTCGACCGTTGTGATGACTTCCTCGGCCTGCCTCTGGGTGGATGCGACAACGGCGAAACCGAGCAGGGCGCGCTGGTACTTGTCCTGTTCCGCGACCTCTGAGGACGAAACGCCGAAGCGGCTTCGACACGCCTCTAGCAAGTGGCGGACCACCTGGCGCTTGTCCTTCAGCGATTGCGACTGTGGAAGACGGAGATCGACCTCAACTGCGAGCACGTGCATCGGGGGACCACGCTATCGACGTTCGTCGTTTGACGAACGCACGGCCAGAGACCTTGTCTGCTTGACCAGCGACTCCCCCAGTATGCGCGGGCCGTGGGTGCGCCGACAGAAACTCGATGGACCATCGGGCCCTGTTCCCAGTAGGTGTGGCGCCGAAGCAGCCGTTTGACTCCGTCACAAGCCTTACAGGCTGCTGGCACCGACCTCGCGCGACTCGTATGACCTGATCGTGGAGTACATCCGGTCTCATCCACCAGAGTTCTGTGTCTAAGCCACCAGCACGGGCCCCCAATCGCCGGGTGGTGATGCGCTGGATCAGCCTTCGCTGGAGGCGCCTTGACGATGGTCAGAGGTGCTCATGACGTTTTGCGTTCTGAGAGCCACCACCCTCGACCCCGGCTGTATTCACAGGGGCTGGCTTCTACCGGCGCTTCCAGAACACGGGAGTTACGGCGCGCTGACGGCGATCTGGATTGGGTCGGGGAACACTCCCGGTTCGTTGTTGACGTCGACGCTGATCGGCCTGCCATCAGGACCGAGCCAGAGCACAAAGCCGACCGGTGGATCACCGACGACTCCATTCGAGAAGTGGTTCAACTCGTGCGGCTGCTCAGGGTGGCGATGATCGCGGACGTCAAAGGAGGCGCAGCCGCATCCGCAACCACCAGTCACGACGAGGTGCGGCAGGGATTCACGGACACGCTCGCCCCCGTCGCTGTCAAGACTCGCCAGTATGCCGAGAACTGCTCGCTCCCACTGGGTCAGCTCACGTTCCATCAGCGCATTGTGCCCGGTCATGAGTTCCACGCCAACCACGGCGGGCCAACGGATACGGAGCCAGGCGAAAACTCCACTCAGGCTGAAGATTCAGGGTGACCCTACTTGCCGCCAGAGTACCCGCTGGCACCCTCAAAATTGGCGGTGAGAGCACCCCCTCGTTTTCTTGCGCGTTTTCTTGAGGGTAATCTCGCACCCCCGGGCCTCTAGCTCAGTTGGTAGAGCAGTGGACTTTTAATCCATCGGTCGCGGGTTCGATCCCCGCGGGGCCCACGAATACCTGGATCGCGCCGCAGTAGTCAGTCGCCACCGCCTTTAGGCGGGTCCGAGGCGATCGTCCTGTTGAGGCCGTCGATGAGAGCTTTCGTCTCGGCGGGCGTGAGCTTGGCCTCGCTGTGCAACCCGAAATAGGTGTAGTAGCTGGGCGGCATCGAGCCATCTGAGACGGTCTCGGCAGCTTCGTCAGCGTTCTCACCCGCCGCGGTGTGCCACTCGCTGAAGTTCAGCGCGCTACGCCCCTCCTTCACGTGGTTCGCTATGTACCACTTCACCGGCGCTACACCTTCGAACCATAACGACTTGGTCTCGTTGGAGTGACACGCAGCGCAGGCTCTCACGACCAGATCACGTGTCTGGGCGCTATCCCACTTGGGTTCGTCGCGGGTCTTCGGATTGTCGTAGCTGTAGGGGATGAATTGAATGACCACCACTAGGGCTAACAACCCAAGAAGGATCTTCCACCACCACGATCGCAAGAGCCTCAGCATGTTCAAACATCTCCTCGTGGGCTTGAAACCATCAGTGCGCCCGGGACAACCTGACTCGATTGTCTACTCCCATCCCCGTCCGCCATCCGGGACGGTACAAAGGGCCCAAGGTCCCTTATGTCCGAGTTGTTGGAAAACAGGTTTCGTCGGACGGCGTCCTGCATCGGCTTTCGTTCGATCCCGCTCAGAGGGTGACCGGGATGCTCACGACGTTGATTTCGCTCCCGTCCTTTGCCGACGCCTCCCAGACCTTCAGGGTGCCTTCGCCCTTGGCCGCTCCAGTGAAGGCGAGGCTCTGGTCGAATGTTCCACGCGTGCCTG
>JBATWQ010000341.1:0-4345 GCA_049672765.1 Microthrixaceae bacterium
CCTCGCACCATGTCGGTCGAGCTCACCGCCGACATTCTCGAAACCGCCGCACGCGCCGAGACGGTGCAGTAGGCCGCACTCCAGCCACAAATTCAGGTGAAACGCTAGCGCGTCATGCCTGCATATATTGCTAGCATCAGACGGTATGGCAACTACCAGAGCCACCTTCACACTCGATGACTCACTTGCCGAGCAGGCACGAAGCTTGGGCATCAATATTTCTGCCGCCGCCAAGGAGGGAGTCGCCTCCGCCGTGCGAGCTGTGCTCGCTGAGCGTGATCGGGCCGCATACATCAAGAAGCCTGAGGTAGTCGAGTCATTTTGGGCCGAAGCTGAAGCCTGGACTGCGGAGTGAACCGCGGCGAGGTCTGGCTAGCGGAGGTAGGCCGGAAGCGTCGTCCCGTACTGGTCCTCACCCGAACAGAAGTGCTCGATGTTCGATCCCTGGTAACGGTCGTCGAAGTCACCAGTTCCAGGCGAGGACTGGTGGCAGAGGTCGAGTTTGATCAAGACGAGGTCGGCGTTGATCGCGATTCCGTAATCAACTGCGACGGCATACACACAGTTTCTCAGACGACTCTCACCACCAGAGTTGGCGAAGTAAGCAGCATGACGATGGAGCGCGTGTGCTCGGCGGTGAACTACGCGCTGGGTTGCTGAACTGCACAGTCAACTACCGCTGACCACACAGCCCGAGCTGACTACTTCTTGTGGTGGATGACCACCACCGGTCGACCCGCGTGATGTAGCAACTGGATCGGCACACGCCCGAGAACCAAACCGTGGAAGCCTCCGTGCCCGCGTGTTCCGACCACGATCATGCTGGCATCGTCGTCGGAGCCGATCTCGGTGAGCGCCTCAACCGGATGGTTCCCGACACGTGTGATCCGCAGGCGCACATCGCTGCCGTACACGGAATGAATCTCTTCCCGCATTGCCTCCTCGTCCTGGTACTGCCAGTTGGAAACTCCTCCGTGAGGATAGGAGTCGGCCATCGGGTCATAGGCGAAAACAGCATGGAGCAGGCTGTCGGTCCGGAGCGCCGCGTCCACCGCCCACTGCAAGGCAGGGCGACTTTCGGGTGAACCGTCGACGCCGACGACGATCGTTCCGCCCACCATCGGACCGCCCTCATCTGGAACCACGACCAGGGGTCTCTGCAGGTGATGGGCCACGTGGTGCGCCACTCCCCCCAGGCCTAGATGTTCGAACCCCCCGCTCCCCCTCGCACCGATGACGACCAGCGAGACGTCCCGGGAACGAGCGGTATCGATGATCACGTCGCTGGGGTCACCCTCTTGGATCTGTGAGTGGTGCGGAACCACCCCTCTGGCGGTTGATCCCGCGGCGCCAGTGGAGCTTGGTGACTCCGGCGACCCCCGGGTGTCCGCCTCGGAGCGATCGACCCGCTCCTCGAGTGACTGGTGGACGCTGGCCACGATCTCGTCGTGGAACTGCGGATCGACTTCTGCCTGTTCCGGATGGAACGTGCTGACGACCAGCAATTCCTGTTCGGTAACCCGGCACCACTGAATCGCCCAGGCGAGAGCTGAACTGCTCTTGTACTGGGGGTCGACCGCGACCAAAACCATGTTGCTCATCCGCTGTCACCGCCTACTTGGCTCATCCCGGTGCAATAGCCACCGGTCACTGTTGCCAGTCACCTACCCGGTAAAATCGCGGGCGATTCACGAGGTTCGACGCTCAGAAGAGCGGTGGAACGGTAATCAAAGCCTTCGGTGCCAGCGACCCCGGGTCGAGCTGTTCGAGCGATTCGCTCGTGTAGAGCCAGAGCGAGCCGGCCACCACCAACACCCTGAACACCTGCGGCGGACCGCTGTCGTCACACCCCGTACGATCGACCTGGTTCCACGGACAGATTGGTCCCAGGTCGACGTCGCGCGGTCGGACCAACCGGGCGGTCACATCGTTGGCGCCGACGTTCAACACCAGCCCCTGCGAAACCGAAGCACCGCGTGGACCGTTGCCCGCATTGACCCCGAACGCGCCCATGGACATTGTGTTCCACCAGGTGAACTCGTGATGGTCCCAGGCGACGTTCGACGAGGTCCAGTCCCTGCTCCAGGTTCCCAGGATCTTCGGGGCTCCGGAGATGTCGAGGATCGTCGAATGGATCCCCGAAACCACCTGCTTGTCGACCGCACGGATGGTCGACCCGACGACCAGGACCCTGTTGCCGCCCAGTGGATGGAAATAGTCGCCGGTACCCGGCAGGTCGACTGCACCCGCGTCCTTGGGGGCTGTCGGAGTCGAAAGATCCACAGAAGAGACGGTGACACCGGCGAGCCCGGATGAGATCAGAAGCCGGTCGCCCATGAAGCGCAACCCGCTCACCCCCTGGCTGCTACTCGCTGGAACCAGGCTTCCCGCCTCGGTCAGGGTCTTGGCGGAGGGGTCACCGACCAGGCTCCTGACGGTGATCTTCGCGGCATTGTCGATCGACCAGGGGACACCTTCGACCGTGACCACACCCACGGTCGATGCGTTAAGGACTCCCAACGAGAACTCGTCGCGGATCGATCCCTTGACCTGTCCTGAACCGACATACTCGGGTCCCGAGTCATCGAAACTGAACCGGTGCAGTGCGGTTGACCAGTCCTTGTAGTCGCCCGTCTGGTTCACAGGGTCGACCCAGACGTGTGAGGCCACCACGACGTCTCCCGCTGTTGCGGTCAGGGTCTCGGACGGAGCGAGAATGCCCATCGCCCGCGGTTCGAAGGGACCGTCCATGTCGAACTGCACCAGAGAGGTCATCTCAACTCCGGCGAAGGTGTCGGGCACAACCACGCCGGCACAATCGACGAGCGGGGTCGACTTGGTGGAAACGCCTGTGTCCCATTCCGGGATCCAGTCGTTGACCGAGGACTGCGCGACCGCGAGCCGGTTCTGATGAAGCGCCGGAGCCACCCCGTTCGTAGTGGTCGGAGCGACCATCGCCAGATCGTTCAGCGACGAGTTGGTGACGATCCGGACCGACTCGCCAACGCGCCTCGCTGCGACGAGCCCGCCTTCGATGCGAACCGTCGGGGTCACCTTCGGTGAGGCAGGGTCTGCCAGGCTGACGAAGGTCACGGTCATGTAGTTGTTCGGCGGCCGGGTTGCAGACGGGTCACCGGGAAGCGGATCGGAAAGGACCGTCTCGGTTCCGAAAACGACTGCGCGGTTGCCTTCAACCAGGAGAGACGTCGGGCCCCACGAACGCCCGGACTTCGAGTCCGTCCCTCCCATGGTCAGGGTGCCGACGACAGCGGATTTGGCTGTGTCTACGACCCTGAGTTTGATGCCGCGCACCTCGACGACCAGGGAGCCGACCGCCTTTACCGTGTCGGGCTCGTCGACCCCGTCGACGATCACGTTGGTGCCCAGGGTCTCACCGCCGGAGTCGCTGAACGCGATCGAGGCGCTTTCGGCTTTGACACCGTTGGCCTGGTCTGATGCATAGGCATAGCGGGCTGACGCCCCCACCGGTATAGGCCCCATCGGATAGAGGGAGTAGGCGCCGAATCCCTGGCTTCCGACGTGGGCCGCACCGACCTTGCGGAGCTGGTCGGCGAGCGCATCGCAGGTGTCGTAGCGGCTCACCGTGGACACGAGTTGCACGTTGTGGGGGTCCACCGGTTCGGCCGGCAGTCCGGCTACCAGCTTTTCGGCCTTGCGCAACCCGGGGGCCTCCAACTTCGCTCCGCTGGCCACCTCGTTGTGGGACGACCGGTTGGTTCTGGCCCACGCCAGGCTTCCGATCATCGCCACGACGAGTACTGCAGCGGCCAGGGCCAGCACCCGGTTGGTCCTCTTCAGGCGTAGCACTCTGTGTTGGCCCGCCGAGATGATGACCTGCTCGGCTCTACCGGGGCCTGTCGAATTTCTGAGGGAAGCGCCGACTCCGGCGAGTTCCCGGTCGATCTCCTGATCCCGTTCAAGCTCCTCGGGACCCGGCATATCGGTTCCGTCATCAATCGGGTCGTCATTCATAGGTGAATCTCCTTAACGGTCGCATGGTCACGCAGAGTGCATCTGGCTCGATAGAGGAGGGTCTTGACCGCAGACTCGGAAAGGTCCATCTCGAGGCCCACAGTCGCTATCGAAAGGTCGGCCCCGTAGTGCAGGGCCACGGCCCGGGCCTGGTTGGCCGGGAGTTCCGCCACCGCCTTCCACAGCTCACGACCCATCCCGGTCGGCCCCTGGTAGTCGTCGAACCCACCATGTGGTGGTGTCCCGTCGGCCCGGGCGCCGAGCGTTGCGAACGCTCGACGTTCGCTCTTGGACCTACGTGCCACAGAGATCGACTGGTTGATCACGGCCCGTCGAACCCAGGCTCCCGGAC
>JBATWQ010000342.1:0-12685 GCA_049672765.1 Microthrixaceae bacterium
GGATATGGCGACCACCGGCCTGGCCGCGTCGGACCCGGGTGTGTCTGACCGGGATGCGTCGGATGTCGCGGCGGCCGATAAGGATGCGCCCCTCTGGGAGGCTTCGAACTGCGGCGGTTCAACCGAAAGTGGTTGCGAGGGAAGTGATTCAGACGGCATTGATCATCTCCGATTGCTCGAGCGTCGAAAGCGCCTTGAGAAACGATGGCCAGCGGGCGGGATCGATCTGGGCCGCTACAAAGGTCTCGCGGACCGAGTCGTGATCGGCCAGAGTTTCGAGAACCCTGACCAGATCGGGGTGTTTCAGGAACGAGAGCTTGCGCGTGTCGAAGCTGTAGGCGAGCGCCCCGAATCGCTCGGGTCGGAGCGAGACGTTCTTGCTCAGCCTGTACGAGCCCTCGA
The DNA here is from genome assembly GCA_049672765.1 of Microthrixaceae bacterium. Lineage (GTDB taxonomy): Bacteria > Actinomycetota > Acidimicrobiia > Acidimicrobiales > Microtrichaceae > JAGQSZ01. The sequence continues at coordinate 403 of JBATWQ010000342.1, forward strand.
TGTCGACCGTCATGGCGCTAGCTGCGAGCCCAACGGTCGGGCTCGAAACGCTGTTCAGTAGACACCGCACATGCCGTCGATCGAAACCTCTTCGACGAGAAGTTCTTCCTCGATCAGAGACTCTTCGGCAACCGTGTCGGCGTCGGATACGAGTTCGTCGTCGATGGTGCTCGGCGCTGTGTCAACGGACATTGCGGTCCCCCGGGATTCTCGGTTTGTCGTCCCCATCTGGGACGCGACCCCTGAGACTACCGTCGCGATTGAATGGCGAGCGAAGCAGGTGGACGCCGACACCCGCTCCGATCACCAGAACCGCGAGCCAGATCGTCATCACCGGACTTGGTCCTCGGACCTGGTCGAAGCCGTGCACCTCAGCCGTGAATGTGCATGTCGGTCCGGGCGGGATTAGTGACCAGCCGAACTTGCCATATGTCGATGAGCCAGGAGTTGGCTCGCAGTTGGAGTCACCAAGGTTGTCCAGTAGCCAGGCGAAGGCGAGACCAACCAGGAGTGTTCCGCTCCAAGCGAGGATCCAAAGGGTCGTCAGCCAACCACGTCGCTTGATCAGCCTGTCGACCTCGGCCTCGTCGATCGCCATTTCGCCCCCCGTTCATTTCCCTGCGACACCGTAGAACGTCGGCGGACAACATGACTGCAGATCGATATTGAACAGTCGGCCACTGCAAACGACCACGCCGGAGAGCAATCTCCCACCCTCCTGTGGTTTTGTTCGGCGAGGTGGTTGCTATCACGACCACCTGGCCGAACAGAACGATGACAGCCCCCCGGTCCGGTCAGATCGAACAACGACGTGGCAACGCCGCTGCCCTGGATCGACTAGAACCGGTGTCACGCAGCGCTCTGCGAACAGTCCCCCGCAGGGCATCAATCACTCGAGGCAACTTTCTCGAAGGCAACGGCCATGGGGACGATCAGGGGGATCCAATGCCAACTACCACTCGTGCAGCCGTCCTTTGGGGAATAGGAGAGCAGTGGAAGATCGAAGAGGTCGAGATCGACGACCCCAAGCACAACGAAGTGCTCGTCAAGATGGTCGCAGCGGGAATGTGCCACTCCGACGAACACGCAGTCACCGGTGACCTGCCGCTGGGCCTCCCCGTAATCGGTGGTCACGAGGGCTCCGGAATCATCGAGGCGGTCGGCCCGGCGGTCACCACCGTCAAGCCGGGTGACCACATCTCGCTGTCGTTCATCCCGAGCTGTGGCCGCTGCAAGTGGTGCGTCACCGGGCGGCAGTACCTCTGCGACGAGGGCGCCAAGTTGTTCAACGTCGGCATGATGTCCGACGACCGCGAGGCTCATCACGTAACCGACGCCGACGGCAACCGGATCGCTGTCGGTCGCTTCACCCAGATCGGCTCCTTCTCCGAGAAGATCCTCGTCAGCGAGAACTCCGTCATCAAGGTCGAGGAAGACCTGAACATGGACGCGGTGGCCCTGGTCTCGTGTGGCGTTGCGACCGGCTTCGGCGCAGCCACCGACCGAGCCGGCACGCAACCGGGCGACACCGTCGCTGTCATTGGCGTCGGCGGCATCGGAATCAACGCCATTCAGGGCGCAGCCATTGCAGGCGCCAAGCGGGTCATCGCCATCGACCCGGTCGAGTTCAAACGCGAGCAGGCCATGGAGATGGGCGCTACCCATAGTTTCGCCTCGGTCGAAGAAGCGCTGCTCGCCGTTCCGGAGCTCACGTGGGGCGATATGTGTGAGCGGGTGATCCTCTCTCCGGGAGTGGTGCACGGCAGCATGCTCAACGATGCGCTCAACCTGACCTCCAAGGACGGCACGCTGGTCGTCACAGGCCTCGGTCCGATGATGGAAGAGGACGCCAAGCTCAACTCGTTCATGCTGTCGATGATGAACAAGGAGATCAAGGGCACCATCTTCGGTTCGACCAACCCGAGGGAAATGATCCCCCGCCTGTTGTCGATGTACCGCGAGGGCAGGCTCAAGCTCGATGAACTGGTGACCAAGCGGTACACGCTCGACCAGGTCAACGAGGGCTATGAGGACCTACGCAATGGCAAGAACATCCGTGGTGTCATCGAGTTCACCTGATCCCGGAGACGGTTTCAATGACGGTGCGTGACATCTACGGACCTGAACTTCTTCGCCGCCTCACGACTTCGGTTGTGGGGCGGCGCCGCGAATTGGAGGCGGTGGTTGCTGCTCTCGCTGCCGGCCGCCACCTGCTGTTGGAGGGACCTCCGGGGACCGGGAAATCGACACTTCTCAGATCGGTGGCCGAGCACACCGGCACCGGCTTCGAGTTCGTCGAGGGCAACGCAGAGCTGACACCCGCCCGGTTGATCGGGTCCTTCGATCCGGCGGCCGTGCTCAACGACGGCTACGTCGCCGAATCGTTCTCCGACGGTCCCCTGCTGCGGGCGATGCGCGACGGTTCCCTGCTCTACCTCGAAGAGATAAACCGGATCCCGGAAGAGACACTCAACGTCCTGATCACGGTCATGAGCGAAGCCGAGCTTCACGTTCCCCGTATCGGCCGGGTCGGAGCCGAGCCGGAGTTCCGGCTCGTAGCGGCGATGAACCCCTTCGACGCGATCGGCACCGCCCGCATCGCGTCTGCGGTGTATGACCGTTGTTGTCGCCTCGCGATGGACTACCAGAGCGCCGAGGATGAGGCGCAGATCGTGGCGGCAGCGGCCAGAGCAGCAGCGGCGGCGGCTGCACCCGGCCCAGCGGCGACGGCAGCCGAACCGGCGAATGCTCTCGGGTCTGAGGGCATCAAGGCTGCGGTTGCCATGGTGCGGGACTCGCGAACCCACCCCGAGGTGCGTACCGGATCGTCGGTCCGTGGGGCGATCGACTTCGTGGTGCTGACGGGACCGCTCGCGACCCTGCGGGATGTCGACCCGCTCGACGGCGGCGTGACACTCGATGCTGCCCTGTTGTCGCTGTCGGGTCGCATCAGGGTAAGGGATGGCGGAGCGCGTTCGCCCGAGGCGATAGTCACCGAACTCTGGACCCGACACTTTGCCGCGCTGGATCCGAACAATCAGAGCCCGACTGAATCGGGCTCCTCCGATGAGAGACCAGGAGAGTCGGCCCAAGGACCGGGAAAAGTCTGACCCCGCCTCCGGGCGGGGGGCGCGGCGACGAGTCGGACAGCGACAACATCAAAGACGGCGACGATGCGGCCAAGGCGGTGGCCGAGGCGGGACGTCGCACGACCGCCCGACGAGATCTGATGCGCCAACCCCACTTCTCGGAGCTTTCTCCCGAGGTCGGCGAACTTGACTCCGACGCCTTTGCGGAGCTCTTCGAGGACGATCCCGACGAGGCCCTCTCGCTACTTGCCAACATGACGGGCGCAACGGATGAACGGCTCAGACAACTGGCCCTCTCCCTAGCGGGACGGATCGCCGTCGACGTCGCAACGGCGGGCAAGAGACAGGGACGCGGTGTAGGCCGGCTGACGCGGATGAACGCCTCTCGAGCAGAAGGCGAGATCGACCTTGAAGCGTCTCTCGAGGGAATTCTCGAGTCCCGGGCGACCGGCGCACCGCCACACGCCGATCGACTTGTCGTCGGCGCGTGGCGCAGACCTACGACGTCGCTGTGCCTGTTGGTCGATCGGTCCGGGTCGATGCTCGGCCCACGCCTTGCTGCTGCCGCAGTAGCCGCAGCCGCCGTGCTGTTCAGGGAGGACACCGAATGTTCGGTCATCGCATTCGCCGACGAAGCGATAGTCCTCAAGGCGCAGGACCTGCCGCGTCGGCCGGAGGCCGTGGTCACGGACCTTCTGCGCTTGCGTGGCTTCGGGGTCACGAACCTGGCGCTCGCCCTCAGGGCGGCTCGACTCCAACTGGATCGTTCCACCGCTCAACGACGCGTCACCGTCGTGCTCTCAGACTGCAGAGTGACCGCCGGCGGTGACGCAACGGCGGACGCTGCCGCTCTCGATGAGGTGGCGATCCTCGCTCCCCCGGGCGACAGCGACGACGCTCGGGCCCTGGCAGAGGCAATCGGTGCCCGGTGGACGACGCTGGACGGTCCGTCGCAGGTTCCTGCAGCCTTCGAACGCGTCCTTGCATTCTGATCCCGCACTCCGGATGACAGATCGTGGGTAGGGTCACATCCCATGAGGAAGGAAGATGACCCCGAGGCAAGCCCGGACGGAGCAGCCGAACCGGCAGCGTGGGAGGCGCCCACGGGCGCGCCGATTGATTTGGCACCGCCACCTGCGACGGGGTTGACCGCGTCACCATCGCAGGCCACTTCGTCATCGCCTCCACCACCTCCACCACCTCCGCAGCGGCCTTCCGCTGCGCCTCAACCCCAGTCAACGCTCCAACCGACCAGGCCCACGCCCTGGGGCGAACAGGCCGCTGCTGCACCGGGTGGACGGTGGGGTGAACCCCAGCAAGCGAATTGGCTTCCGAACACACCCCAGTTCCGAATTCCGCGAGCAGATGAAGTTCTGCATGTGCCACGAGATCGTGACGCATCCCTCCACAGTGGCGCAGTCGTATCCCTACTGATGGGAATCCCCATCTGCCTTCCCATCCCACAGATCCTCGGCATCATCCTCGGTTTCGACTCACTGCGAAAGATACGGAACTCTGGGGGCACCCTGAAGGGCAGAAAACTTGCGATCGCCGGCCTGATCATCTGCTCGTTCTGGGTAGTCGCAGTGGTCGCTGGCGCATACCTCCTGCTTGCGGGGCACCTGGACGGTCCGATCAGAGATGCGCTGAACGACCGAGCACCCGAGGTCACTCGGGAGGAATTCATAGAAGCGACGAACAGAGACGTGGCACGCGACCCCGTGCTCCTGTCGCGCTTCGACACACCCGCTCTGCAACTCGGCCTCGTGCACGCCACCACGGGCTTCGCCTCGTGTTCCTACGACATCTGGGCACTTGAGCCAGCGCTTCTTGCCGAGGTCTACAAGGATCCGAATGCTGACGAGTATCAGATTCCGTTCGGTTTCGACGAACTTGCCGAAGAGTTGAACGAGTCGGTCAAACTCGACTGCCTGCCCAAGCTGGAAGCTGAAGTCAGAGCACTGGTCGGCGGCTGAGATCCCACGCTCAGGCCCAGATCCCGAACACCTTCCAGACGACCCGGCCCAGCGGTGTGATAGCGCCCTGTTCGGTGAGCAGCTTGCGTGAACGGGCCACCGAATCAGCCAGCACCCGTCGTCCCTCTGTCCCACCGAAGGCCTCTCGCAGAACCTCTCTGGGCACACCCGCCACCTTCGACAGGTCCCGTCCGGGTACAACCATCAGGCGGACCATGATCCCCAGGATCAACGGACAGAAGAAGGCCAGTAGCTGTCGACGCACCCGACCAAGCTGCGGTACCTCGTGACGCACAGCGGCCCTGGCGTAGGAGATATGTCGTGATTCCTCGGCTATGTGGACCCGCATGATTCGCTCGATCAACGGGTGTAGCTCGGAGGTCTCGAGCGCCCGGCGTTGAAGCAGATCGAGTGGCTCCTCGCCGCCAAGCACCATCATGAAGAACACGCCCGGCGAGTATTGGCTGAGTATCGGGACGAGCAGTTCGGTGAAGCGCCGCAACGCCCACGGCATTCCCCGGACCTTGAGTCCGGTGCGGCTGATGAACTCGTTGAACATCAGAGTGTGCTGTGATTCCTCGATCACCTCGTGGTGGATGTATCGAAACTCGGCAGCATCGCTGTCCAGATAGAGCGCCCGATGCAACAGTCCCTGCTGGAGGATGTTCTCGAAGTGCACCGCCGTCTTCAACGAAGCGGCGAGCCGCACCAGCCCTACCCGGGATTGCTCTTCGGTTGGAAGCGAGCGGTACCAGGTCGTTTGGGCCAGTGGGTCCGAGGGCGTGAGCACGAATCGTCGGTCGGTCGCAGCCACCTGCATTTCGTCGGAGTCCCAGTCGATGTCCCGATATGCGTCGAAGCCGACGCCGACCGAGGCCCTGCTGAGCCGCGCGACTTTCTCTGGGAAATCGACGCGTTTCGCTAGATCTACGTCCTTCACATGATTGAGGCTACCTAGGGAACTTGATGCTCACTCTCGGCCCGCGACCATGCCTGGGCGATGAGGGCACCCAGGGCCTCCTCGTCCACCGCCGAGAGGTTCTTGATGTACACGCAGCCCTTGCCGGTGCTGTGTGGCCCAAGTTCATCGAAAAGCGGATCCTCGGGTCCGTATCCGTCGTAGATGCCATAGACCGTGAGTGCAGTCTTCCGGGGTGAGAACCCGACCACAGGCCACTCGTAGGTCCCGGTGGTGTTCGTATAGGGCATAGACCCGAACCCGATGATGGACGGCCCCCACATAGTCGCCGGGGCACCCGTGATGTGTTCCATGAGCGCTCGGAGCTTGTGTCCTTCTGCCCGCCGCCGGTCGTGGGCCACCGAATCGATGAACGAGGTGACATCGACGTCCGTTGGTCTCGTCTTGGGCTCAGCCATGACCGGAAGCCTATTGGCGCCGTCGTCCGTACGCGGCCCCAGCTATTCGGCCGGGGACGGCGGGCGCGTGTTGCGCGGAACGACCCGCCGTTTCAGACCGCCGGGTACGAGTCAGCCAACTCGCGGAGTTCGTTCTTGGCGACCTTGTCGAGGGTCGCGGTTGGGAACTCGTCGACGAAGTAGACCGCACGCGGGACCTTGAAGTCGGCCAGATTGGTCTTGCACGCTTCCATGATCTGGGCGGACAACTCATCCTCGTTGGCAGACGGATCCGCCTTGATGATGAAGGCGACCGGCACCATGTCGAGCATCTCGTGGCTCTTGGCGACCACTGCGATGTCGGCGAGTCCCGGAACGGCGCGAATGGCATCCTCGACTTCTCGGGCCGAGACGTTCTCGCCACCGACCTTCAGGGCGTCCTTGCCCCGGTCGCAGTACTGGATGTTTCCGTCTGCAAGCAGTCGGACCACGTCGCCAGTTCGACACCAGCCGTCCTCGGTGAAGAAGTCGTCGGTCGCTTCCTTGTTCCCGAAGTACTCGAGGAACACCGACACGCCTCGGATGCCTCGAATCCAAAGCTCGCCAGCTTCGCCCTCGGAGCAGATCTGGCCGGTGTCGGAATCCACGATCAGGTACTCATAGCCAGGCGAGACCTTGCCCATGGCCATGTCCGGATAGGTCTCGAAGGGTGAGGAGTGGATGCAGTGGGTCACCAGTTCCGTCATGCCGTATGACGCCTGGACCCGCATGCCCATCATCTCGTCCATGATCGGCATGATCAAACCGAAGACCCCCACCTTGACGGTGTGCTGCTCCGGAATGCCCTGCTCGAAGGCCGCCTTGATGACGAACGGGATTAGCGAGATGTGGGTAACCGAATGCTTGGCGATCACGTCCCAGAGTCGGCTGGACGAGAACTTCGGCTGGAGCACGACCGTGCCGCCGACTCCGATGGTCGACCAGATGGCCCAGCTCTGGGTGTTGACGTGGAAGAACGGCAGATACGCCAGATAGGTGTCTTCGGCCAGCATGTCGATGTTTGTCGGGTTGACCTTTGCTGCCCACAACATGTTTGCGTGGGTGTGGACCACGGCCTTCGGCTTCGAAGTCGTGCCCGAGGTGAAGAGAATTCCCGCTGGCAGCACCGGGTCCGCCTCGCGAGAGGGGACAGATTCCGGATCACCGACGAGAGTGTCGAAGGAATCGAAGCCATGGTTGAGAGTGGCTTCATCTGCGGGATTCCCGGAGTTGTCGTCGGTGACCACGACCCACCCGAGATCGGGTCCTGACTCGGCGACGAGCGACGCGAACTGCGGCTGGGTGATAGCACCGACACAGCTGGTGTGGGTGATGAAGTAGTTGAGTTCGGCGGCGACGCTGCGAGTGTTGGTCGTCACAGCAACCGCTCCCAGACGGGCACACGCATACCAGGCGATCACCGCTTCCGGACAGTTCTCGGCGTGGATCAGGACCATGTCACCGATTCCGACACCACGTGCGTGCAAGCCGGCTGCGACCTTCTTGGTATCGGCTGCGAACTCGGCGTAGGTCCACTTGCGGTCTGATCCGTCGCGGGGCTCCCAGATCAGGAAGGTGTGCTCCCCGCGGTGCTCACCTCGGTGATCGAGCATCCAGGGGATGTCCTGGCCGCGGAACTGATAGGCCGCCGTCAGGGCAGGATCGAATCGAGGCGTCTTGTTCGTCGACTCACTGCTCATGTTTCCCCCGGGATCTTCGACCGCAGCATTCTGCGGAGTCATGTGTCTAGGGCACTGAAGATATGTCAGATCTCATCGTTGCCGGAATTCCTTCGACATTGCCGGACTAATAGCCGGTAGCCTTGTGTCCATGGCCTTGAACCCCTCCATCGCGCTCGTGGATCAGACCCACGTGCTGACGCCGCCGGGCAATCCGGCCAGCGTCGCGAAGGCTCGGGCGCTTCGGGTCATCGGCGAGGTCTACGCCTCGCTCAGCGCTCGACCTACTTGCTAGCTCCACGCAAGCGTTCGAGAGGGTTCGGAATTCGGGTACCGAGCCGATTGATAGTTGGAAGCAGCGGGTATCCCAGCCCGGTTCCCATCCAGAGCTTCCGGCTAGCGGGATAGTCCAAGCGAAACTCCGAAGCCCAGCTATTCAGACCTCCGCCACCCAGATCTCGGCACCGATCCACCGCCTCGCAAACCAACTTCAGTCCCAGCGAATTTCACCTACCGACACCTACTAATCAGGAGAATGAGAACAATGACGATCGATGATCTCAGCACAGTCAAGATGGAACGGCCCACGCACCTGTCGACCGAGACGCTGGCCAAGCTCGAAGCACTTCTGAACGAGGAGCGACGCGAACTGATCGAGCCCCTCGATAACCCGAACACGAACACCGACCTGGCCGACGACCCCGGCACCCGGCTCAATGAACGCCAGATGCTCGAGCAGATGTCGGTCCGCCAGGCGACCCAGCTCGCCGCCGTGGACCGGGCCCTCGACAGGATGCGTCTCGGTGTCTATGGAACCTGCGAAGAGTGCGGAGACGAGATCCCCGAGGAACGCCTCGAGGCGGTACCAATCGCCGTGTTGTGCATCAACTGCCAGGCCCGGGTGACCGGCTGACGGTCCTCAGCTTATTTCTGCGACAGCATCGTCGTCGGGAGTCGGTTCGGCCGCTTCCGGCGACGAGTCGCGTGTGGCCAGGTATTCACCGTGGACGTGGTGGAGGAACCGTTCGACGGCCTCGACGGTGTTGACGGTACGGATGCTCGGGAAGATCTCGAAGGCGTGTTGGGCGCCGTGAAGTTCTGAGTAGACCACGTGGTTCTTGGACACGTCGCGCAGGTCCGCGGCGAACCTTCTTGCACCTTCGACCGGCACCAGAACGTCGCGGTCGCCGTGGAGGATCATCATCGGCGGCGCTTCGTCGGTGATTCGATCGAGGGGCGAGTACGCCGCCCAGTCCTCGAGCCGGTCGTCCTGTCCGAAGCCCATGACGACCTTCGCCATCAGCTGCCTGAACTCCCGCCCGTTGAGTCGCTCCCTGTCCGTCAGGTCATACACGCCGTAGAACGGCACCGCCGCCTGCACGGATGTGTCGGCGTCCTCGAACCCCGGCTGGAACGCCTTGTCGTTCTGGGTCAGGGCAACGAGCGCGCACAGGTGGCCTCCTGCGGATCCACCCGTGACCACGATGAAGTCAGGATCGACGTTGTACTCATCGGCGTGTTCGCGGATCCATGCGAGCGCGGTCTTGCAGTCCACCAGGTGGTCCGGATAATGGACCTTGGGGCTCAGTCGATAGTTGGCGTTGAAGCCGACCCAACCGCACGACGCCAGGTGGTTGAGCAGCGGAATTCCCTGCTCGTCCTTCGAGCCGAGAATCCATGCGCCGCCGTGGATCTGCAAGACAGCGGGACGCTTCTCACCTGCCGAAGGCTTCTCGAGTGGCGTGTAGACGTCGAGCTTGAGCTTCGGCCCGCGGGCTTGTCCGGGGAGCGGGGTGTTGAACACTACGTTGCGGCTGCGCTTGCGCCGACGGTTGCCGTTGAGCAGCGGGAGGAGCGCTCCGAGTCGAACCGACGACGGTGCCTCGGCGAGTTCCTTTGCCGGAATCAGGGAGCTGAGCGAGGCGTCGAGTTCCTCTTTGGAGCGTAGGGCTTCCCTGATCAGTCCGACCGCCCCGAGCGAGGCGGCCGCGCTGAGTCCCAGCCCGACCCAGCCCTTGACGCCGAGGCCTTCATCCTCGTGTCGGGCTCTGCTGACTCCCCTGGCGGTGCGAAATCCCCAGATTGCCAGCAACTCGGGTGCGGCCTCGCTGACCAGCCAAGAACTGAAGAAGGTCGGAACGGTCAACACGAGACTGTTGCGGCGCGGCTTGTAGGCGCTGGCCACTGCCAAGCTGCGCACGATCCCCTGCCGTAGGAGCGCGTCGGCGGAGCTTCGCGACTTGGCCGAGTTGCGACGATCGGATCTTGTCGGCCTGGAAGAGCGCGAGGGCAGGGGCTGCGTCATGGCCGCAAGTCTGTTCCCGCTGCTGTGATCCGACAAGTGGCAACATTCCGGGCCGTCGGTTCGCAAATGATTGAAGAACTCAGCGCACGGAATTCGCAGGTGGGGAAGAATGATCGTTTATCCGATCATTCTCGTGGGAGGCGAAATGGAACGACTGTCTGGCATGGACGCCACGTTTCTCTATGTAGAGACGCAGGCAGGACACATGCACGTCGCGATGGTCGGCATCTATGACGTCTCCACCATGCCGGGCGGGTATTCGTTCGAGAAGTTCCGCGAGCACATCCGGTCCCGACTCCACCTGGTCCCGCCGTTCCGACGTCGCCTGGTCGAGGTCCCGTTCCAGTTCCACCATCCGGTGTGGATCGAGGACCCGGACTTCGATCTTGACAATCACGTCCGGCGGACAACGGCGCCCGCACCCGGGGGACGTCGTGAGCTCGCCCAAGTCGCATCAGAAATTGCATCAGTCCCCCTCGATCGCTCGCGTCCGCTGTGGGAGGCGTGGGTGATCGAGGGTCTAAAGCACGACCGGGTTGGTTTTGTCTGCAAGATCCACCACGCGGCGATCGATGGCGCCTCGGGTGCAGAGATCATGACCGCCCTGTATGACCTTGAGCCGGATCCTGCGCCCACCGAGCCCGTCGAAGTTGTTGCCGAGCACGTTCCCAGCAACGTCGAACTGCTGAGCTACGCAGCGATGTCGAAGGTCAGGCGTGCGACCAACGCCGTGCCGCTGGTGACACGCACGCTCCGCTCCGCGTCCAACCTGGTGGGCACCATCATCGACAAGAGCAAGCCACACGGCGCGGTCCCCCTCACCGCGCCGCACACCCCGTTCAACCTCTCGATCGGGGCCCAGCGAGCGACGTCATTTGCCCGCATCCCGCTTGACGAGACACGAGCGGTCAAGGATGCCCTCGGCGTCAAGGTCAACGACGTGATCCTCGAAGTGTGCGCCGGAACGCTGCGCCGCTACCTGCAACTCCACGACGCCCTGCCAGATGAGTCGCTGATCGCCGTCTGTCCGGTTTCGGTGCGGGTCGAAGAGGAGAAGGGCTCCCAGGGCAACAAGGTGTCGGCCATGTTCGCCTCACTCGCAACCCAGATCGACGACCCTTCCGAGCGGCTCGAGGCCATCCGCAAGAGCACCGAAGGCGCCAAGGAGGACCACAAGGCCCTCGGCGCCAGGACGCTCACCGACTGGGCCGAATGGGCAGCTCCGCGGACCTTCGGTCTGGCGGCACGGACCTACAGCTCGATGGGCCTCGCCGACCACCACCGTCCCATCCACAACCTGGTCATCTCAAATGTTCCGGGACCTCCGTTTCCGCTCTACCTCGCAGGTGCCGAGTTGGTCGCCGCCTACCCGATGGGTCCGATCATGGACGGCGCCGGTCTCAACATCACCGTCCTGTCCTATCGCGACCACGTCGACATCGGATTCCTCGCGGACGCGGCACTGGTGCCGGACATCTGGGAGGTCGCAGCGCAGGTGCGGCCGGCATTCGAAGAACTCAAACAGCTGGCCGGTCTGACCGACCCGACGATCATCAAGTCGGCGGCGCCGGTCACCGTCACCTCGGCGCCGCCCAGGTCGTCGGCCAAGACTTCTGCCAAGGCTCCGTCCAGCAGGTCCGCCGCCACCAAGTCCGCCGCCGGTAAGTCTCCTGCCGCAAAGAGGCCCTCCAAGAAGAACGGCTCACCCAAGAACGGCTCCAGCGCCATGAAGTACGCCTCAGAGAAGCGCTCCGAGACAGCCCGTCGGGGATCCACCGCCACGTAATCCGTTCAAGTGTGATTGGAGTGGTCGAAATGCGACCACTCCAATCACACTTG
>JBATWQ010000343.1:0-7086 GCA_049672765.1 Microthrixaceae bacterium
GCATTCCGTGGTGCCCTTGCCGTCGATCTCTACAGAGATCGAAATCTGGGTCTCCTTGGTAGATCGTGAACTCGACGCGTAGCGGCTCATAGGCCTCAAGAATCCCACAGATCGGCGTTCACGAGGAAAGCACTTCTGCCAGGGACTTCAGAAACTCGTCGTCCTCGTCACGCGTTCCGAGAGTTACCCGCAGGCAGCCCTCCAGGCGGGGCCACGATGAACAGTTCCTGACCAGCACCGATCGCTCCACCAGTTCCGCCCAGACGGCGTCCCCGTCACGATCCCTCGGTCTGAAAAGAATGAAGTTGGCGCCAGATGGCCACTGGTCAACCGGCAACTCGGCGAGGGCCATTTCGACGCGTCCACGTTCCTCGACCAGTGAGGCGACGCGCAGTTCCATTTCGGCCAGGTGGTCGAGCGCCAAGGTGCCCGCGAGTTGCTTCATTGAGTCGAGGTGGTACGGGAGCACCACCTTCTCGAGTTCGGAAACGACCCAGGTCGGCCCGATCAGATAGCCGAGCCGCAGGCCCGCTGCCGACCAGGTCTTCGAGAACGTCCGGGTTACGACGATCGAGCGCTCCTCGTCGACCAACGTGAGCGCCGACCACGGGGCAAACTGGCCATACGCCTCGTCCACGACGAGCAGCCCGTCGACAGCTTCGACCGCGTTGAGAACGGTCTCGACGGTTTCACGGTCCTCGACCAGACCGGTCGGGTTGTTGGGTGAACACAGGAACACGATCGATGGTCGACCGGATTCGATCGCCGTGAGCAGGGCGTCCAGGTCGAGTTCGAAGTTCGCGAGGCGCTCCACCTCGATCGAGTTGGTTCCGGCGATCTTCGCGATGTGTTGGTGTAGGGCATAGGTCGGCTCGTTGCTCAACGCCGTCCGACCGGGTCCGCCGTAGGTCAGACAGAGCGTCTGGAGCACCTCGTTCGAACCGTTCGCGACGAACACGTTCCCGACGCCGATCTCGGTGTTCATCAGAGGCTGTTCGACCTGGGCGACGCGTGCGCGGAGCGCAGTGGCGGAACGGTCGGGATAGCGGTGCCAATCGACGTCCGCGAGCGCTGTCGCGAGCTTTTCGACGAACGCCCTCGGCGGGGGTTCGGGCGCCTCGTTGGTGTTGAGACGGACCGATACGTCCAGCTGTGGCGAGTGGTAGCCCTCCATCAGGGCGACAGAGTCCCTGGGCGTGGGGCGGGCCATCAGTCGGTGCTCCAGAGTCGCTGTCGGAGCCGGATCGATTCGGCGTGGGCAGCCAGCCCTTCGGCGTCGGCCAGCACGGCAACCGATTCGGTCAGAGCGCCCGGGGCGTACGCCGACCGGTCGACGCTGATGACGTGGTGGTGCTTCAGGAAGTCGTCAACGGTCAGAGCCGAGGAGAACCTGGCTGAGCCGTACGTAGGGAGCACGTGGCTCGGCCCCGCCACGTAATCGCCAATCGAGGCGGGCGACCACTCCCCCAGGAACACGGCCCCTGCGTTGGTGACGCGTTCGACCAAATCGTCCGCGTTCTCGCAGAGCAGCTCAAGGTGTTCCGGGGCCACGAGGTTTGCGACCTCGATCGCCGCCTGGGGAGTGTCGACCACGACCGCGTACCCTCCCTCGGCGAGGGTCGCAGTGATGTCCGCCTTGCGTGGCGAATCTGCGATCAACGCATCCATTGCCGTGCTCACAGCATCGGCGGTGCCCTCATCCCAGGTGATCAGCCAGGCCAGGCCGTCGGGGCCGTGCTCGGCCTGGAGAATCACGTCTATCGCTGCCAGCTCCGGAGGGACCGACGAGTCGGCGATGACCACCACCTCGCTCGGACCGGCGAACGCGGCTGCGACGCCGACCGTCCCCGAGACCTCTTGTTTGGCCAGTGCCACGTACTTGTTACCGGGTCCACATATGACGTCGACCGACTTGATCGACTCGGTTCCGTACGCCAGCGCGGCGATCGCCTGGGCGCCGCCTACCGCGTGAACCTCGCTGACGCCGACTACCGCTGCGGCCGCCAGGGTCACCGCCGCGATACGCCCGGTCCCACGATCCGGGGGAACGCAGACGACCACGTCCTCCACACCCGCAACCATCGCCGGAACCGCTGTCATCAGCAGAGTCGAAGGGTACGCGGCCCTTCCACCTGGGACGTAGCAACCCACGCGGTCCACAGGTTTGCGGTACGACCGGATGTTGACGCCGTCCTCCTCGTGGACAACCTCGCCCTGGAGTTGCTGCCGGTGGTGGGCGGCAATTCGGTCCCGGGCCAACTCAAGTGCCGCGAGAACTTCGGGGGCAATTGAGTTGAGCGCCTCGTCCAACTCGGCCTGCGTGATGAGGGTGGTCGGTGAATCGACTCCGTCGAACTGTGCAGTCAGGGACCTGAGAGCGTCATCGCCACCCTCTCGTACTTGGGCAAGAATCTGGCGGACGGCTGAGACAGGAGCGTCCTCATCGACCTTCGGTCGGGGTAGACGTCCTTTGAAATCGGTGACACCACGCAGGTCGAGACGGTTCAACACGCCGGTCACGGTACCCATCGCAGAGTTGGGCGGCTAACTACTTGCCGGATTGCCGGCCCCGAGGATGTCCGGTGCCCCTGCCGCCCGGTCGGTGCTAGACCCTGACCCGTGAGTCTCCACGCAGATCTGACATCGGTCATGTCGACACTCGACCAGCTCTTCGAGCGTCTTGACGACGCGGCCAAAACGCTCGAGGGCAGCTCCGACGACGACCTGTTGACCGACATCTACGAGGTCGAGCGCCACCTCCGCCAAGCGTCACGCCGGCTCACCAGAACGCTGAATTCCCTACCGGATGGATCCGGCAGGCCCGGCGGACGAGGCTTCTGACCGGAGCGCAAAACGGACCCGACGCCCCGAAGGGCGTCGGCCGGGCAACTCGGGCGGCGGGTGCCCAAAGTCGCCATTGCACCAGGTGGCGGGAACCTGGGTGCATCGAAAAGCTACTGCCAACCCATGGACCTGTCGAGTGCCTCCGCGGCCCAAAATCCGCCTTTCAGGGCCGATTCTGAGGCTTTGGCAAGGCTTCTACGGGTCTGCGGCACCGGAGCTGTCAGATGGTTGACGACGGGCAGAAATCCGCTAGCACGCAACCCGGACAATTGGGCTTCCGGGCGAAGCAGACGCGCCTTCCGTGCAGGATTATCCGCAGACTGAAGTCGCCGCGCTCGGCCATCGGGACCATTGGATTGAGCTCGTACTCGACCTTCACCGGGTCGGTTTCGGTCGTAAGGCCGAGCCGCGCCGAAAGCCGCAGAACGTGGGTGTCCACGGGCAATCCTGGAAGCCCGAGGGCCTCTGCGCGCACCACATTGGCGGTCTTCCGGCCGACCCCGGGCAGCTTGACCAGATCCTTCATCGCGTGGGGCACCTCGCCTCCGTGGCGCTCGACCAACGCTGTGGCCATTCCGATGATGCTGCGAGTCTTCGCCTTGTAGAACCCGGAGGATCGAATGAGTTGCTCAACTTCCTCCGGGTTGGCGGTGGCCAGATCTTCGGGTGTGGGAAACCGTTCGAAGAGTGCGGGGGTAAGGGTGTTGATCATCTTGTCGGTCGACTGCGCCGAAAGGATCGTCGCTGTCAGCAACTCGAACGCGTTTCTGTGGTCGAGCTCACAGATCGCCTCCGGATACTCGAGCTTCAGTCGCTCGTTGACCAGGCGGGCACGGCCCTTGGGCGATCTGGGTTTGCGGAACGGCTTGGGGTCACTCGGGTTCACGAGGGGGACGGTAGCCTCGGTAGGCGATGCCCGGCCCTTCGCTCCCCCGTTCCCGCTGGATCTCGCCCGCCACCGACGAGACCGATCGCCTGATGGCGAAAGAACACCTCCACCGGGTGCGTGCTCTGTTCCAGATGCGTCGGCCGCTGCCGGTAGAGGACGCCCTCCGGGCAGCAACACGGGACATCGACGTGCGCCCCTTTCAACCCGATCAGGACGCCGACGGCTTCCTACGGGTCAACAATCGGGCGTTCGCCTGGCACCCCGATCAGGGCAACTGGACCCGTGACAACCTGACGTCGCGGATGGCAGAACCGTGGTTCGACGCAGATGGATTCCTGATCCACGAATCGGAGGGAACGATCGACGGATTTTGCTGGACGAAGGTGCACGAGGCCTCGGACGAGGACCCTGCGATGGGCGAAATTTTCGTGATCGCAGCTGACCCGGCGACCCACGGAACCGGACTTGGCAGGGCGTTGACGATCGCCGGGCTGGACCATCTGGCAGGCCAGGGGCTGGCCGTGGGGATGCTCTATGTCGAACACGACAACCACCCGGCTGTCTCTCTCTACGAGCGACTCGGCTTCTCGGTCCATCACACCGATGCTGAATACGCGGCCGTGGACGCTGGCCCCGCCGAATGAGTTCCTGGCCGGTCTCCCCGTAGGCTGCTGGCGTGAAACGGACCGTCTACGACCTCGACCGGGACGACTGGGCCCTGGCCATGGCCGGCGAGCCCAAGTTCCGTGTCGATCAACTCTGGGAGGGGATCTACGGCCATCAGTTGGCAATCCCTGACCTGACGTCGCTTCCCAAAGCCCTCCGTGAACGCCTCGACGCCGAACTGCAACCGGCGCTGACCAAGGTCACCGAGTCGGTCAGCGACAACGGTGAAACCGTCAAGTTCCTGTGGGAACTCGAGGGCGGAGCCCGGGTCGAGACCGTGCTGATGCACTACGCCGATCGTTCGACGGTGTGCGTGTCGAGCCAGGCCGGTTGCGCCATGGGATGCAGCTTCTGCGCCACGGGTCAGGCGGGCTTCGAACGTCATTTGAGCAGCGGTGAGATCGTCGAACAGGTCATCAGGGCCCAGCGGGTCGCCTCTGGGGCCAAGGCCCCACGTCGGGTTTCCAACATCGTCTTCATGGGGATGGGCGAGCCGCTCGCCAATTTCGACAACACCTGGACCGCGGTCAGGCGGATCCACGACGACATCGGAATCGGTGCGCGACACATCACACTGTCCACCGTGGGGCTGATCCCCGGAATCATGCGGCTCGCCGAGGAGCCCATGCAGGTGAACCTGGCGGTGTCGCTCCACGCGGCCGACAACCGACTCCGGGATGAACTCGTGCCGATCAATCGGCGCTATCCGCTGGAGGCGCTGATGGACGCTTGTGCGGCCTACTTCGGCTCGACCCGCCGGAGGGTCAGCTTCGAATGGGCGATGATCGACGGTGTCAACGACCGAATGTCCGACGCTGAAGCCCTGGCCGAACTCTGCCAGCCGATCCGGGCACACGTAAACCTGATACCGCTGAATCCGACCCCGGGATATGCGGTGCGTGGATCATCGCGCAACCGGGTGAACGCCTTTCGGGATCGGCTCGACCGGCTCGGAGTCACCGTGACCGTCCGCGACACCCGAGGTTCTGAAATCGACGCGGCTTGTGGGCAGCTCCGAGCGGGCCATCAGGCAACGCCGGTTTCCCGCCCCGTACGCCGCAGCACTCCGGCGAATTCCTGAGAGTCGCTCCACCCACCATCGGGGCGTGCGCGGCGCCGTTCCGTCGGCCTGCCACACTGTCGAGATGTCCAACCGTCGCTGGTACAACCCCCACCTTCCCCAGACGTTGGTGATCGGTCAACTACTGCTCTACTTCAACGCCGCGTTCGACCTGCTTGATTTCCTCACCGGTCGAATCTCGCTCTCGTGGGCAGTCACCAACATCAGCGGACTTCTGATAATCGCCGGAATCGCCCTGAGTATCTTCGGCGCCCAGGGCATCGCGAATGAATCCAAGTTCGGCTATCAGACGGCGGTGGCGGCGTCGTTCGTCCCTCTGATCGCCAGGCTCGTCGCTGCGGCCCAGAGTTCGGGGATAGCAAGCAACATCAGCTTCATTTTCTTTGGAAACAACGTCCTCAATGTGATGTTCGAGTACGCGTTGATCGCTCTGCTGCTCCATCCGATGTCCCACCACCACCAAAAGGTGTGGTTCCGCTGAGGGCCCACTCGGGGCGGCGCTCGCCCGAGACGCGTTCTCGACCGAGAGCCCCTCGCCTCTTAGAGCCGATCCCTGCTGCGGCCCTTCGGAGTGGCCCGACAGTCTCGTCTCGGGCCATTATCACCTGATGGCCACCGAAATCGTAGGAATCTCCGGACTCAAGGATCTCATCGGAACCCACCTGGGCTACTCCGACTGGATGGAGATCACCCAGGAGCGGGTAAACACCTTCGCCGACGCAACGGGCGATCACCAGTGGATCCACGTGGATCCGGAGCGCGCCAAGGACGGGCCCTTCGGGGGCACCATCGCCCACGGCTACCTCACCTTCTCGCTCGGACCCGTTCTGTTCCCGTCCATCGCGACGGTCAGCGGCATCAAAATGGGTGTCAACTACGGCTCCGACAAGGTCCGCTTCCTTTCACCCGTCAAGGTCGGTGCGAGCATCCGCCTGGGCGCGGAGCTGACCAAGGTCGAAGAACTGCCGAACAACGGTGCGCAGGTCTACATGACCTTCACGTTCGAGATTCAGGACAGTGAGAAGCCGGCCGCCGTGGCAGAAATCATCTTCCGCTACTACGAGTGACAGGGTGACCGGGTGCGCAAGCCGCTAACTGGCGTGCGCAGCCGTGCTGCTCGCACGCTGACTACAACGCTGACTGCAGCTGACCACTCGCGCACCCGCGCAGCTCGAACGGTGGCCGTACTGCTCTCGCTGACGGTCCTCATAACAGGGTGTTCCTCGGACGGCGGCTCTGCAAAGGAACCATCATTCGGCTCGGGGTTCGGTATCACAGACGGGTCATCCAATACCGAGAATCCCGGTAGCTACGAAGTGGCCAAACCTGACTGGGTCGACTGCGGAGAGGTTCCCGGCGGTCAGTGCGCAACGCTCCAGGTTCCCCTCGATTGGGACTCCCCCGGCGGCGACATGATCACGCTGGCGTTGGGCAGAATCAAGGCAACCGGTGAACGTCGCGGCTCGATCGTGATCAATCCCGGCGGTCCCGGTGCCTCCGGTCTGGGACTCCTGCGGAGCAACCCACTGAGCTCGACCCTGACCGAGCACTTCGACACCGTCAGTTGGGATCCGCGCGGTGTAGGGCACTCGACCGCGGTCAAGTG
>JBATWQ010000344.1:0-2106 GCA_049672765.1 Microthrixaceae bacterium
GCCCGACATGTACCCCAGGTTCGCGGGGGTTCCCAGTATGAAACCGTCGGCAGCTAGCACGTCCGAGGCGCCTGCCGAAAGTGCTGCTCGCACCACTACCTCTACCCCCTCGATCTGTTCGTTTCCCGCGCCTTCCATCACGGCCTCGAGTAGCGAATCCATCGCTGGGGACGGAGTGTGATGGACTACCAGTAGGCGTGGCATCTCAGCGTCGATGCGGCTCGGAGTGCTGCCAGTCGGCCACCAGCGAGCGGATGGCCGTCAACAGGATGAGTGGTTCGTCGAGCATCGCGTGGTGTCCGGCCTCGGGAAGTTCGATCACGGGGGTCACCCTGCCCAGCATCTCGAACATCGAGTTGCCGATGTCCCTGGTGACGAGCCCGTTCTCGGAACGCAACAGGGCCAGACGGCAGGTCACCTTCGGGAGATAGGGATAGGCGGCGCTGCGTATCGAACCGGCGAACTGACCGAAGATATTCCGGTCGAATTTCCAGCAATATCCGCCCTCGACTGCCCGCAGGGAGTTTCGGCCGATGTGATCCATGACGAAATCGAGGTAATGCTCCTGGCTGGGAACAGTCCTGAAGCGGCCGGCCGCTGCCTCGAATGACTCATAGACACGGGCCCGGCCGAACTGGTCGCCCACGTGATAGCCCGACACTTCGGGATCGGGCTCGGTGACCGGCGAGTCACACACGATGACACCGGCGAGTTCTTCGCTGTGCCGAGCAGCCGTTGCGATAGCAACGAATCCGCCCATGCTGTGGCCGATCACGAGCGGCGGTCCGTCCAGATGATCGGCACCGACGGCCGCTATTACCTCGTCGGTCCACTGCTCGAGTTTGTAGTCGTCACGGTGGCCACTGTCGCCGTGACCGGAAAGGTCCACCGCCAGCACCCGGAACTCGTCGGCGAAGCGGGCCGCTATGTGGGCCCACCAGTAGGCGTTGGCTCCACCGCCGTGGATGAAAACCAGGCCCGGTCGACCCTTCTCACCCCACGCGAGGTAGTGAATTGCGCAACCATCGACCTGGACCATGCCGTGGTCCATCGGGACTTCCAAGGCCCGACGGAACCAGTCGGGGGAATCCGCCAATATCGACACGCGGTTGTCACCGATGGGGATCCGCTCGACAATCGGTGCTCCAGTCACGCAATTACCCTAGTGAATTCAAGAATGTCCCCTCTTGGCCTTCTTGCGTTTGCCCTCGACGACATAGCGGACAGGGATCCAGTGCTGGTCGTCGATCGGTGGCCGCTCGTACTTGCGCTGCTGTCGGGGCGGCATCTCGAACTCGGGATCGGGCAGGTCCTCGTAGGGGATCTGGTCGAGAAAGTGAGCGATGAGGTTGAGTCGGGCGGACTTCTTGTCCTCGGCGTCGACGACGTTCCAGGGAGCTTCTGCGATGTCGGTGTGCTGGAGCATCACGTCCTTCGCCTCGGCATAGTCGACCCAGTGGCTTCTGGCCTCCAGGTCCATCTTTGACAATTTCCACTGCTTCATCGGATCCGACATCCGCGCCTGGAAGCGCCTTTCCTGCTCGTCGTCACTGATAGACAGCCAGTACTTGACCAGGTGGATCCCAGAGCGGACCAGTGCCTGTTCGAACTGCGGACAGGTGTAGAGAAACTCCTCGTACTCGGCCTGGGTGCAGAAACCCATGACCTTTTCGACCCCGGCGCGGTTGTACCAACTGCGGTCGAACAGGACGATCTCGCCCGCCGCTGGAAGGTGCGCGACGTAGCGCTGGAAATACCACTGGCTGCGCTCACGCTCAGTCGGGACGCCCAGTGCGACCACTCTGCAGTACCTGGGGTTCAGCGTCTCGGTGATGCGTTTGATTGACCCGCCCTTGCCCGCGGTGTCACGCCCCTCGAACAGCGCAACCACCCTGAAGCCGGTGTGTTGGATCCATTCCTGGGCCTTGACCAACTCACCCTGCAGCCGTTCGAGCTCCGACTCGTAGCCGCGCTTGTCCAGCTTGATCGGTTTGTCGTCGCTCACCGCACCCTCTTCGGTCACATTCAGATCAGTCGGCCAGCCGGGCGACGAGCTCCCCGCGCAGCTGGACCAAGCTCGATTTGAGAATACGGGACACATACGAC
>JBATWQ010000345.1:0-19439 GCA_049672765.1 Microthrixaceae bacterium
GTTCAACCACGAATCCCCCCGTCGCGGACTCGAGTTCGTCACCCGCAAGATTTCGAACACCGTCGCCAAGATCAAGCTCGGCCAGGCGACCGAGCTGAGGCTCGGCAATCTGGACGCCAAACGAGACTGGGGCTTCGCCGGGGACTACGTCCGTGCCATGTGGCTGATGCTCCAGCAGGACTCGCCCGACGACTACGTCGTCTCAACCGGGGTGACCCGCTCGGTTCGCGAGTTCTGTGAGGTCGCCTTTGGTCACGTCGGGCTGAACTACGAGGACTACGTGGTGATCGACGAGGCCTTCTACCGACCCGCCGAGGTCGAACTGCTGGTGGGAGATGCCTCCAAGGCGGCCGAGGTACTCGGCTGGAAGCCGACGGTGCAGTTCGAGGATCTGGTGACGATGATGGTCGACGCAGACCTGGACCTGCTCTCGGGCAAGCTCAATTCGATCGCCTGAAGTCCGAGCGGCTCCGATAAGTGACGAACGCAGCCAAGTGACCAACGGAATCACCGTCCTCTCTGGCGGCGTCGGAGCGGCGCGGTTCTTGTTGGGACTCCGGGGAGTTGTCGATCCAGCGGAAATCACCGCGATAGTCAACGTCGGCGACGACACGGTGCTGCACGGTTTGATGATCAGTCCGGATCTGGACACGGTCACCTACACGCTCGCCGGACAGGTCAACCCCGACACGGGTTGGGGCCTCAAGGGTGAAACCTGGCAGGCCATGGGCATGGTCAAGCGCTACGCCGAGTCTGCGGGCATCGGCGCCCAGGACCAGATCGGAAACGATGCGGCCGGATGGTTCGCACTCGGCGATCTGGACCTGGGAACCCACATGTATCGGACCTCTCGTCGCCGTGCAGGTGTGCCGCTGTCGACGGTCACCGCCGAGATCACCCGGGCGTGGTCACTCGGGCTTTCACTCGTGCCCGTCACCGACGACCAGCTGTCCACCCGGGTCACGACCCTGGACGGTCGGGAACTCAGTTTCCAGGAATACTTCGTCCGAGAACACCACGAGGTCGCAGTTGGGTCGGTCGAGTTCGTAGGTGCCGAGGAGTGCCGTCCCGCCCCCGGGGTCATGGATTCGATCGAATCAGCTCGCTGCGTATGCATCGCACCGTCCAATCCGGTTGTGTCGATCGACCCGATCCTGGCGGTCCCCGGTGTGCGTCGGGCCGTCGAGGCCGCCCGCAGCCGAACGGTCGCGATCAGCCCCATAGTCGGGGGCCACGCAATCAAGGGGCCGGCCGAACGGCTGCTGCGCGAGCTCGGGCACGAACCCTCCGTGGTCGGAATCGCCCGCTACTACGCACCGCTCGCCGGCACCCTGGTGATCGACACCGTCGACGCCGAACTCGCACCCCAGGTCGAAGCGGAAGGCATCCGCTGCGTGGTGACCGACACGATCATGACCGATCCGGTGATTTCGTCGACTCTGGCGCGAACCTGCCTCGCTGCGGTCGAGGGAGGAGTCCAACGATGAGCACCCTCAGCGTGATTCCCATCGAAGGGATTCCAGAGATCAACCGTGCCGACGACCTGGCGGCGATCATCTGCACGGCGGTTACCGATAGCGGTCAGACGCTTGAGCGCCACGACGTGGTTGTGGTCACCCAGAAGGTCGTGTCCAAGGCAGAGGGCGCGATGGAGAAGGTCGACCCGGAAGACCCACTCAGCCACAAGCCCCTGGTCGAGCGCGAATCGGTGCGGATCCTGCGTCGTCGGGGCGAGTTGATCATCAGCGAAACCCGGCATGGATTCGTGTGCGCCAACGCGGGGATCGACCTGTCGAACGTCGACCGTGGTTACGCGGCGCTGCTTCCGGAGGATCCCGACCGCTCGGCACGCAGGATCCGTGACGGCATCCGGGGGCGAACCGGTACAGACGTAGCAGTCATCGTTTCCGACACCTTCGGTAGGACCTGGCGACGAGGGGTGACCGACGTTGCAATCGGCTCGGCGGGAATCCGACCAGTCCTGGATCTGCGTGGCACCGAGGACGCCTACGGCCGCGAATTGCAGGTGACCGAGGTGGCGATAGTCGACGAGATCACCGGGGCCGCCGATCTGGTCATGGGTAAAGCCACCGGCATCCCCGTTGCGATTGTCCGGGGTATTGACGACTCCGCGTTCATCGACGGGCCGAGCAAGGTCGGGGTGTTGACCGACGTGGTCCGCTCGCCCGCCGAAGACCTGTTCCGCTAGTCGAACCACCCTTCGCAGCCGGCAGGTGGGCGAGCCCCTCAGACGAAGCGCGAGATGATCTCTTCGCCGAACCAGGCCGTCGATTCGACCTGGTGGTCCAGATCGTTGACGTCGCCCGGACGCATGTACCAGGGACACACCATTGCCTCGGTCACCCCGATTGCGGCTAGGCGCTCATAGCCCTCGCGGTCGAAGACATCGGTGCACAGCGCCTTGATCTCGAATGGCAGGTCGGCCCTGTCGAAGGTCTCACGGAAGGCCTGCAGGCGAGGCATAACCTCAGCGACCTCGGCGGTGGTGTTCGCGACCGAGATCCAGCCGTCCCCCTGGCGGGCGGCACGTTTGAGACCGGCGTCGGAGAGCCCACCTACGAAGATCGGAATCGGCGTTATTGGCACCGGCCGCACCATGAGGGAACCGAAGTCGTGATACTTGCCGTGGTACTCGACGAACTCACCGCTGCAGACGAGTCGGATGATGTCGATCGCCTCGTTGGTGCGGGCGCCTCTGGTCTTCATCTCCTTGCCCAGCCACTCGAACTCCTCGGGAATCCACGAGAGTCCGACACCGACCCCGATCCGACCGTCGGCCAGAGCGCCGATCGACGACACGGTCTTGGCGATCAGGAGTGGGTCGCGAATTGCCAGCTTCAGGACGTTGGTGAAGAACTTGATCCGTTGCGTCACCGCAGCCATCGCCGGGATCGCCACGAACGGGTCCAGGAAAGGGGTCTCGGCAGGCCAGAACCTGTCACCGGACTTGGTGTACGGATATTTCGCCGAAACCTCTTCGGGGTAGAACACCGAGTCGGGCACGGCAACGGAAGTAAACCCCGCGTCCTCACCCGCCACCGCCAGCGGCAGATAGTTGGCAGGTTCGAGCATCGGCAGAGCGAGCGAAAACTTCATTGCAACCTCAAATCACGTGTTTCCGTGGGCTCGGAAGTAGTCGAGGACAGCGGCCGTGCCGTCTTCGAGGCTCGTGAACGGTTCCCAGCCCAGGTGCAGCTTGGCCCGACCCGAGTCGAGCGAGGACCGCTCGAGTTCACCGTGGCGCGCGGGTGCATGCTCGGGCACCGTCGTGACGCCGGCGTTGGCAGCCATGACCGAGTAGAGGGCGTTGACCGAAGTCTCGACTCCGGTACCGATGTTGCAGAGCAAACCACTGCCCCGCTCCGAAGCCCTCATGAAGGCGTCCACCACGTCATCGACGTAAACGTAGTCACGGGTCTGGGCCCCCTCACCGAATATCCGGCACTGCTCGCCCGAGAGGAGTCGGCCGGCGAAGATCGCCACTACTCCCGCTTCGCCGTGGGGATCCTGGCGCGGCCCGTAGACGTTTGCGAGAGCAAGGGATGTGTATTCGAGCTGGTGCAGATAGCGGTAGGCATTCAGGTAGTCGGTGACAACCTTCTTGGAGACCCCGTACGGCGAGACCGGGTGCTGGCTGTGCGACTCGGTGACCGGTAGATCCTCGGCGTCCACCTCGCCATAGATAGTTCCACCCGATGAGGCGAACACGACCTTCTTCGACCCTGCCCGTCTGGCGCCTTCGATCACGTTGAGCGACCCGAGGATGTTCACGCTGGCGTCGAGGGCGGGATCTTCGACCGACACCCGTACATCGATCTGGGCGGCAAGGTGGAATACGACGTCGGGTTTGCGCAGCGCGATCAGTTCCGAGACCTTCGGATCACAGATATCCATCTGGTGGAACGAGAACTCGTGGTCCCTGTTGGACCGTGCGTCTGCCAGATTGCTGAGCCGGCCACTCTTCAGACTGTCGATTACCTCGACCGCGTGGCCTTCGGCGAGCAGTCTGTCAACAAGATTCGAGCCGATGAATCCTGCCCCGCCGGTAACTAGCGCCCTCATATGGCTTCCCCTGGATAGTTGGAACTGAGACCCTGATCACCAGGACTCGGGCGGCGGAAAACGATCACCTGTACCCGTCGACCCTGCTTGAACGTCATAGTCGAACCCGACCACCGACAGATCCTGCAGCGACGAGGACTCACCGATCGAGGACCGTGCACCGACGATCGATCGATTGATGACCGCACCAGCGCCTATTCGTGCCCCGGCCATGACGACCGAATCCGTCAGGTCACACCCGGCGGCGACACTCGCCCCCGCACCTATGAAGCAGCGCGAGACCTTGGCGTCGGTATGGACCCTGGCTTCAGGATCGATGCCGATCTCAAATTCGCCGCGCGCCCCGTCGAGCAGATCCAGGTGGGCCTGCAGATAGGCCTCGGGCGTGCCCGCGTCGATCCAGTAGGCCTTCGATTGGGAGGCGAACAAGGATCGATCAGCGACCATCTCGGGAAATATCTGGCGTTCTATGGATACCTTCTGGCCGGGCTCTATCCGCTCGACGACCGAAGGTTCCAACACATACGTTCCGGCATTGATCCAGTTGCTGGGCGCAGTGCCCGGGTCGGGTTTCTCCACGAATGCCTCGACCCGACCATCGGAATCGATGGGCACGACTCCGAATCTTGAAGGGTCCTCGACCGGCGTCAGCGCGATCGTCCCCTCGGCTCCAAGCTCCAGGTGTCTGGCGCAGAGCGCGCCGACGTCGAGATCGGTGAGCACGTCGCCATTCATGGCGATGAAGGTCTCGTCGATGCCCCTCTGGCGCGCGGCGAAGGCAATGGCGCCAGCAGTGTCGAGTGGCTCGGGCTCAACCGCGTAGGTCAGCTTGACCTCACCGCAGGCACCGTTGGGGAACCGATCGATGAACGCATCCGGCTGGTAGCCGAGCGACAGGACCACTTCGGAGACGCCGTGGGACCCGAGCTTCGACACCACGCGCTCGAGCATCGTCATCCTGCCCACCGGCAGCATCTGCTTGGGGGTAGAGAGCGTCAATGGCCGGAGTCTTGTTCCGAACCCTCCCACGAGTACTACGGCCAACATGATCGTTGACTCAGCCTCCGGCTGGAGGAGTTGTGGTGGTGGTGGTCTCGGGGTCGCTTGTCGGGACAGAAGGCACCGTGGTTGTTTCGGCGCCGGGGACTGTCGTGGTTTCGGCGCCGGGGACCGTGGTGGTGAACTCGGTCGAACCCTGCTCCGAGGGCTGGTCCAGGTCAGACGGACTGGCCAGTTCTGGCATCGACGGCGGCAGTAGCGGTGCTTCGCCCTTTGGCAGGAAGGCGAGAACGAAGGCCTGGCCGTCCTGGGCGAAGCGGATGTCGCCCAGGTTTTTGGTGATTTCCTTGGGCTCGGTCTTGTCGGTCGACTGTGGCGGCCAGACGAACATCGCGACCCGACCCTCGGTCGAC
Source organism: Microthrixaceae bacterium (assembly GCA_049672765.1). Taxonomy (GTDB): domain Bacteria; phylum Actinomycetota; class Acidimicrobiia; order Acidimicrobiales; family Microtrichaceae; genus JAGQSZ01. The sequence continues at coordinate 5,496 of JBATWQ010000345.1, forward strand.
TTCTTGGTCTTTTCGTCCGTGCACTTGTCGCCGTTCTTCCAGGTCTTGCCATCCGGAAGTGTGAACGAGCCGTCACCCAGCTCAAGGCCGATCTGATCGGCGAACACGGAGAAGGTGGCGTTCTTGCCGGCTGCAGCAGCGGTGTACGGGTGGATGTGGATCAACCCGTCGCTGTGCGTGTGGATTCCGCTCGCGTCGGCTTTGGCGTCGGCCGGATTCTTCTCGAACGCTCCACAAATCTCGATACCAAAGGCTGCGTGCCAGTGGTCCTGGTTGGCCACGGGAGCCTCGGCGACCTGGCTGCGGCGATGGTCGCGGGCAAAAAACACCGCCACCAGTCCCACCAGAACGATGCCGGCGATCATTGCCGGGAACCCGAGGTTCCGGCGCTGACCCGCGGTGCGGCTTACGCCGGCCGCCTGGACTCTCTTGATCTTCTTTGACGACGAGGCCTTACCCATACGGACCGACACGGTAGTCGCCAGGACCCGTGGAACCGAACCCACCTGGCCATCGATTGCTGAGGCGCAGCACGGGTCCGGGGTCGATTGCTTTCAACCGTGCAGCTTCGGGGCGCCCAGATCCTCGAACAACCTCTCATATGCCTCCCCGACGGCGGCCGGAGACACCCATTCCTCGACGAATCGTCGCCCGGATTCACCCATTGCAGCCAACTTCTCCGGCGAGTCGAGCATCTGGTCGAGCGCGTTGCAGAACGCGTCGACATCCTCGGGCGGAACGGCGTTTCCCGCGCCGGCCCGGTCGATGGTGGTCGCAACTTCGGTCCCGGCGTCGACCGACGCGAGGACGGGTCGCCCCGAGGCGAGGATCGAGTAGAGCTTCGACGGAACGCTCGATCGGGCCAGCCCGCGCTTGAGGGGAACCAGATGGATGTCGCCGGCGGCGAGCACCTCTGAGAGCCGTTCCCGCGGCTGCATGTCGATGAACTTCAGGTTCTCGAGCCCGGTTGCCAGTTCTTTCAGGTCGCTGAGCGCCGATCCCCCGCCGTTGATCACGAACACGACGTCCTTGCGGGCTTGGTTCCGGCGGGCCGCCTCGATGACCAGTTCGAGTGACTGCGACATTCCAACGTTGCCGGCGTAGAGGACAACGGTCCGACCCGTCAGTCCGAATTCCGCCCGATATGAGTTCTCGCGTTCGGAGGGTCTGACCCGCTCGGTGTCCACGAAGTTTGGTATGACACGGACCCGCTCCGGTCGCGACCCACGAAGCTTGGTGGCGACGTTGTCGCGCAGGTCCTCCGACAGGACCGTCACGGCGTCCGAGCGTCGATAGATGAACCGCTCGAGCCAGGACGCGACGGCTATTACCTTCGGGTTGCTGATCGCACCCAGTTCAACTGCCACGTCGGGAAAGACATCCTGGACGTTGAACACGAATGGCCGTCGACGTGACACCGCTGCCAACCATCCGGCGATGCCGAGTGGCAGAGGAGGAGACATGACCATCACAGCGTCGGGACGGGTTCGCTCCAGCAGTCCGACGAGTGTCGCCGTGGCTGTGAAACCGGCGAAGGCGACTGCCCGGGCAGGGATGTTGGACTTGTCGGTCGGGAATGGGTGCAGTCGGGTGATCCGACCCCAGGGGGTCTTTTCGGTGCGCCACGGCCTTCCACCCCAGCCAGGTTCGACCTGGTGTGTCCGGTACCAGGGCAGAGCCGTAACGATGTGAAGTTCGTGCCCTCGATCTGTGAGCGCGGTGGCGATCGATGTCATCACCTCGCCTGTCGGGGCGACATCGGGGGCGAAATGTGGACAGAAAACTAGGAGCTTCATTGCACTTTCGATCGACTCTGGCCCCGGTTCGCGAGGCGGTAGGCGCCTGCCAGGGCTGACGCCGTTCGTTCAGGCGTGAACTTCCTGGCGGCTTCGGCGCCGCTGCGGATCCATTCTGCTCGCTGGTGCTGCGTGAGTGACAACACGGACCTCATCGCCTGGGTCCACGAACGGGCATCGTCCCCACTGACGAGGCTTCTCGACGGAACCACTTCCGAGAGCGAACCGGATTCGCTGGACAGCACCGGACAGTTGTGGGCCATTGCTTCGAGTGCCGGCATTCCGAAGCCCTCATACACCGAGGGAAGCACGACGGCCTCGGCGTGTCGATACAGGTCAACGAGTTGTTCGGCCGATACACGGCCGAGGTGTCGGACGCGTGTTGATAGCCCGTGCTGGTCGATTGCTGTCTGCACCTGATCCTGCAACGGTCCGGGCGAGCCTGTCAGCACCAGGTCGACATCGGGATGCGAGTCGGCCAATGCGGCGAACGCTTCGATCAGCATGAGGTGCCGCTTGTGGGGATATGCGATGGCCGGATACAGCAGGTATCGACGCGCTTCCACGCCGGTCTCGCGGGTCGGTTCAGCTACCCCGGTCGATTCGAGTGACCACGGCACCTCGACGATCCTCTCGTCCGGAATCCCCAACAGGGCCTCGACACGAGAGGCTGTGAATCGGCTCGGCACACAGACGACGTCGGCGGTCCTGGCGGATCGTCCGAGCATCGTCCGCAGGTACACCCGTTTCTGCCACGAGAAATTCTGGGGCATGTCGAGTGGCTGCAGGTCATGGATCGTCAGCACCACGCGCCCCGGATGCAGGAGAGGTACGACACCACCGGCGTGATGGACGATGTCGACCCCCAGCCTGCTCGCCAGGCGGGCGAGCCAGAGCTGTTCGGCGCCGACGCGGAGGATCTTGTTGGCACCGTCCGCCGGCAGAACATCGCACGGAAGTGCAGCGGCCAGGTCGGGATGTGCATCGAGGAACGGTCTCAGGACTGCGAGGCGAAGGTCGAGGTCGGGCGGGTCTGATTCGAGCAGGGCCCGAATCGCGCCGGTGGTGGCCTCTTCGCTACCTCCGACGACTCCCGGCACCAGCCAGCAGAGGTTGATCAGCACCGAGGTGGTTGCAGCGGTCACGAAAGCGCCGCCTCGTAGACATCGAGGGTCGATTCGGCGGCCCGGTCCCAGCGGAACTCCTTGGACCGGCGCACTCCCTTCGCCCTCAACTCCCCCGCTTTCGTTGCATCGTCAAGGAGCATTGCGATTGCGTCAGCGAGTTCGTCCGGCGAACGGGGGTCGATCAGGAGTGCGCCGTCCCCCGCAACCTCTTCGCAGGCGGTTCCTGCCGAGGTGATCACCGCCGCACCAGCGGCCATCGCCTCAAGTACCGGTAGTCCGAATCCTTCGGCCAGCGAAGGGAAACAGAACACGTCCGCCCCCCGCTGCAGGTGAGCCAGGTCGGCCTCGGGTACGAATCCGAGGTACACCACTGGTGACGGAACTTCGTCGATCCGCGGTCCGTCGTCGCCTCCGAAGGCGTCACCCCAACCGGACGGGCCGACCAATACCAGCGAAACCTCCGGGCGAGACAGTCTGATCATCGCTTCGAGAATCAGGCCGAGATTTTTGCGAGGCTCCATCGTCCCGACGAACAACACGTAGGGGTCGGCAAGCCCGTATCGATCGAGTACGTCGCGCGTCGACTGAGCCCCCGTCTCGAACTCCACCGGCTCGACCCCCCATGGCACGACGGTGATCAAGTTTTCGTCGAAGCCGTGCGCCGCACATTCCCCGGCCACGAACTCGCTGGGAACCATTATTCGCCTGGCCCGTTTCCGGATCGATTCCAGCCCGGCTTTCATCAGTGTCGAACCGCGGGCGGTCATCAGGTCGGGATGGGTGAGCGGAAAGAGGTCATGCACGGTGGCGACGAGCGGAACCGTGTCATTCGGTGGCGTGACCGGCACCGTCAGATGCACCAGGTCGAGGCCCTCTACAACCGACGAGATCTTCGGCCGACCGAACTTGGCCCAGGAGTCGTAGAGGATCGGCAGCGGAAGCGGCATCCTGGCCAGACCGCCATCCCGACCGGCGGAAGCATCAGCCCGTCCTGCCGGACTACCTGACCTACGGCCAGCACGACGACCAGTCGGTTCGCCACGTTCCGGTCCCAGTATCGACCTGGGGTGACGCAGGTCCCCCAGTGGCTCGATCTGGATCAGATCGGCTCGATCAGCTTCCGCCATCGCAACCAGGAGTCGCTCAATCGACGTTGCTGAACCACCCGGAATCCGGTGCCAGCGCTGGGTCAGCGTCACAGCAACCTGTGGTCGTCGAGACATCCGAGCAGTCTCGCGCGCTCTGGAGCCGTCCCCGCCGAACAACTGGTCTCCGCTCGACGTCGCCCCCTCCCGTGCACCTCCGAACACGCCACGGGGCGGTACGGTAAGGCCCGATGAGCGGCTTCTGGACTGACAAACGCGTTCTGGTTACCGGCGGAAGCGGTTTCTTGGGTGGGGCGGTGATACGCACCCTCGGAGAACACGGTGCAGACCATGTGTCGACCCCGACGTCTAGCGACTTCGACCTCCGTCGGGCGGATGCAGTCGACGCCATGTTCTCCGAACTGACCCCAGACGTGGTCATCCACCTGGCAGCAAGGGTCGGTGGAATCGGAGCCAACATGGCTCGCCCCGGGGACCTATACATCGACAACCTGCTGATGGGCACCTATGTCATCGACAGCGCCCGCCGCGCCGATACGCCCAAGACGGTCGTCGTCGGAACCATCTGCTCGTACCCGAAGATCACGCCGGTCCCCTTCAGCGAGGACTCCCTGTGGCAGGGGTATCCCGAGGAGACCAACGCTCCCTACGGCGTTGCGAAGCTCGCCCAGCTGACCCAGATCCAGGCCAATCGGGATCAGTACGGCCAATCGGCCATCTACCTGTTGCCGACCAATCTGTACGGCCCCGGCGACAAGTTCCACCCCGCTGTCAGTCACGTCATTCCAGCCCTCATCAAGAAGGCGGTCGAAGCTGTCGAGTCCGGCTCCGACCACATCGACGTCTGGGGAACCGGCTCGGCGAGTCGCGAGTTCCTATTCGTCGACGACGCAGCCGTCGGAATCGTTCTCGCATCCGAGAGCTACGACGCCGGCGACCCGGTAAACCTGGGCACCAACGAAGAACTTCCGATCAAGGACCTGGTCACGCTCATCTGTGAATTGGTCGAATTCGACGGCGAAATCAGGTGGGACACGTCCAAACCCGATGGTCAGCCACGCCGTCGTGTCGACACCTCGCGGGCACGGGAATCGTTCGGCTTCGAGGCCCAGATCCCGTTCCGCGAAGGCCTCCGACGCACGATCGACTGGTTCCTCGCCAACCGCGAAGAGGCCGAGTCTCGGTCCCACTGACGGGCCGACAATGCCATCTGTCGGGTCAGATGAGCGCGGGAATATGAACCACTGGCGAGTCGGCGACCGCGACGTCGCCCGGGTGGATGGGACTGATCGAGCGCAGGTTCAGAGCACGGCTCAGGTGCGGCCGATTCCCCTGAACCTAAATCCACGGCGCTCAAGCGCAGCACGGTCGAGCATCATGCGGGTGTCGACGACTCCCAGGGACGTCATCTGGGCGGCGACACGGTCCAGGTCCATCGAGGCGAACTCCGGCCATTCGGTCAGCACCACGAGCGCCTGGGCGTCCTTCACGCAGTCGTAGGGATCGGTTGCGACATCGATCCCGTCGAGCATCCGGGTAGAGGTGGCGCTCAGCCCCGGGTCGTAGGCCTTGATGACCGCACCGGCCTGCTGGAGACGCTTGATCACCTCAACCGCCGGGGACGCCCTGACGTCGTCGGTGTTTGCCTTGAACGTGAGTCCCCAGACTGCAATCTGGGCGCCATCGAGGGGAACTTCCAGAACTTCACGGACCTTCTCGACCACCAACTCGAACTGCTTCTGGTTGGTGTCGATCACCGACTGGAGCAGGGAGAAGTCGTAGCCGAAGGTCTGGCTGATGTGGACCAGGGCGCTCGTGTCCTTGGGAAGGCAGCTACCACCCCACCCGGGGCCGGGCTGGAGGAAGTTGGACCCGATCCGGTGGTCCATTCCGATGCCAAGAACGACGTCGGCGATGTCCGCTCCGGCGCGCTCGGCCAGGGATGCGATGGAGTTCATGAAGCTGAGCTTGGTCGCCAGGAACGCGTTCGAGGCGTACTTGATCAATTCCGCCGAGGTCGGATCGGTCGCCAGAACCGGCGCTGCAAGCCGCAGGTGCAGGCCAGCGACCCGGACGGCGATGTCGGTATCGTCTGCGCCGATCACCACCCGCTCTGGATGCAGGAAGTCCGACACGGCATGTCCCTCGCGGAGGAACTCGGGGTTGGAAACGACGTGGACGTCGTCCCTATTGATTGCGTCAGCAACAATATGGGTAGAGCCGAGCGGGACCGTCGACTTGTTGATCACGATCCCGCCGGACGGAATGTGCTTGCTCAGGTCGCTCGCGGCCCGGGTGATGAACGAAAGATCTGCGGAACCATCCTCGGCCTGGGGTGTGGGGACACAAAGCAGCACGAACTCGCGGTCAGCGACACCTGATGCCATATCGCCTGTGAAGCGCAGCCGCCCGTTGTCCAGGCCTTCCTGGACGATTTCGGCCAGGCCCGGCTCGCTGATCGGGATCCGCCCCTCCCGGAGCATCTCCACCTTGGCCGGGTCCGATTCGATACAGGTGACGTCGTGGCCCAGGTGTGAAAGACATGCACCGGACGTGAGCCCGACATATCCGGCTCCCACAACCGCTATCCGGTTACCCATAACGCTCCTTCAATAGCCATACGACAATCACCGTTCGATCCGGTCTGGCGCCTGACAATACGACAAAACCGGCCTGTCACAGACCTTTGGTCAGCGGCAAAGAGCAGACTGTTCGGGGTCGATTGGAAGGACACCTGGTTCGGCGGCTTCGTCCGGCAGTGGTTCGCCGTCAATCTGCGGAGCCGTCGTGGTGGAGCTTTCGGGGTCGATCGATGACGAGGTCGAGGATCCGTTCCCGTTTGAACCGTCCTCGGACGTGGGCTTCTCGGGAAGTAGTTCGGCGGGCAGTTGGTCGATGGGCACCGCCACATCGCGGATCCCGTCGAAGTCTGAACCGACCACAAGCCTGACCTGATTGCCGACCAGGGAATCGTCGAGCTCGAAGGTGGGCAGGGTTTCCAGCTGGGCGGCCAGGAGAACTGCGGCGTCACGGCTGGTGGGGCCGTAGATGATCCGGGTCGTCCGTGGAGCCGATTTTGTGGTCCACAGGTCGGCGTCGAAGGTCAGGTCATCGAGCTTCTTGACGATCGGATCGAGTTCACTGTCCGAAGCCGAACGGCTCGTCACTCCGACGATCACATTTGAGGGAAGCACACCCACCTTCGGGTCCACCCCACGGAACCTGTCGAGTAGGGGCTCCGCCTCGTTCCAGAGAACCTCCTGGTAATCGACGCCGCCACGAGGCGCATACTCACTCGGCACCTGGCTCGAATCCAACGACTCCGGATTGAAGTTCTGGAACTGCTTTGCGAGCTCCAGCAACGTTCCCACATCCAGGGTCGAGTCCATTCGAATCGCACTGGTCGCTGCGTTGATCACACCCAGGGCGGTCGTCGGGTTGCGCAGCCCCTTCTCGGCGGCCTTGCGCAGCGCCCGCTTGATGAAGTCCTGCTGGCGGGTGATCCGGCCCAGGTCGCCGGTACCGTCCGGGCGCCATTTGCCGTCCCCGTAGAAATACAGGTGGCGGGCACGCGCGTAGGCGAGGGCTTGATCCGGGTCCAGGACCCGACAGCCGGGCTCGTCGATGTAGAGCCCGGATTTGCGATCGCGAACCGGCGTTGTGAAGTAGATCGGTACTCCGTCGAGCACCTTCACCAGGTCCATGAAGCCGACAAAATTGATCTTCACGTAGTTGTCGATCGGGATTCCGAAGTTCCACTTGACCGTCTTGACCAGGTTTGCCTCGCCGCCAACTCCGCCGAGGGCGGCGTTGATCCTGCCGTAGCTACCGGTACGGGCGAGCACCACCCGACTATCCCTGGGGATCGACAGAAGTCGGGCGGAGTTGTTGGCCGGTTCGACCCGCAGGATCATGATCACGTCGGCGAGCTGCCCAGTCAGATCACGCTGTTTGAGAACCGGGCTGTCCTTGTCGAGACCGACTGCAGAGTCGACACCGATGATCAGAAAGTTCCGGGGAGCGGTCGACTCGACCTCGGGGGCGAGAGAGGATCCGATGTCGACAACCGGAACGTCTTCGATTGTCCGGCGAACCTTGGTCAGACCAGCGGCCGCGGCGAGGCAGGCGAGAATCAACAAAATGTTGGCCGTCAGCAACAACCGCTGGGGCCAGGTTCTGCGGGGTTTGGGATCTCTTCCTCTGGCCACGGCATGAAAGTACCAGTCCGGTCCGATGTGCCTTGATCTCTGTCTCGCCATGGCGGCGACGCGTGAGAGGCCACTTATTATCGGAGCCCATGATCGGACGATCCGGCCATTCTGCCGATCTTGCCCCTGACCCGTTGGCGGTGGTCGGCGGCCGACTCTGCACGGGTCTGGTCGATGTCACGTCTGATCTGGCAGCTCTGGATTCGAGCGGCTTCTGGGCCGTGGTGATTCCGTTCGATGGGGATGTCGTCTGCGCCAAGTTCGACACGGTTCGTCCTGCCCGCCCGTGGCCGGGCCCGGGTTGGCGGGGTCCGTCCGCCGACACCTGGTCCGATTCACTTCCCCACGACGAGTTCGTCGATGCCGTGGGCGTCATTCGCTCCGAGATTGCCGCCGGAAACGTCTACCAGGTCAACCTGACCCGCCACCTGCAATCGCCGATGGCCCGTGTTGTCCCCGACGGATCGGACCTCTCGACGGACGTAGCGGCTCTGGGCGCCGAACTGGCGCTCGGCAATCCCGCTCCGTTCTCGGCGGTAGTCCGCCTTCCTGAACAGGGCGTCCACGTGGCGAGTGCCTCTCCGGAACTGTTCCTGGGGAGGAGCGGAAGGCGAATCTGGTCATCCCCTATCAAAGGGACCTCCTCCACCCGTTCGGGCTTCCTGGCCAAGGACGCCGCCGAGAACGTGATGATCGTCGACCTGGTGCGCAACGACCTGGGCCGGGTCTGCGACTGGGGCTCCATACATGTTCCGGAGTTGATGAGTGTCGAGGAACATCCTGGGCTCTTCCACCTGGTCAGCACCGTCGAGGGAAGCCTTCGCGACGGAGTGGGTTGGGCCGATGCCATCGACGCCACTTTCCCGCCGGGTTCGGTTACCGGCGCACCAAAATTGGCTGCGCTGAAGACCATCGCCCGACTTGAGCCGCAGAGCCGCGGGGTTTACTGCGGGGCCGTCGGCTGGGTGGACGCCGACCGCGTGGAGGGCGAGCTCAACGTCGCAATCAGGACTTTCTGGATTGCAGATGATGCTCTCCATTTCGGCACCGGCGGCGCCATCACCTACGACTCGACCCCCGAGGGCGAGTGGGCGGAGACCGCCTTGAAGTCACAGAACCTGCTGCGAGTGGCCCAGGGACGGGTCGACGGCGGAGACAGGGTTTCGTAGCGGTGTCCGCTCCCGAACTCGGACGGTCGGTGTTCGAGACGATCGAAGTTCTCGATGGCCGCCCGTTTGCGTTCGCGGATCATCTCGACCTGTTGAGTTCCGCTGCGGCGACACTTGGACTACCCGACCCCGATCCGGAGCTGATCCACTCGGCCGTCGCCGAGACACTCCGACGATGGGGTCCTGAAGCCGGGCGTCTCCGCCTTTCCTGGTCCGGTCGAAGCGGCTCCGACAGCGGCCCAGGCCGTGGCTCCGGCCGTGGTGTCCTCCGTGGGTCCCTGCACATCTTGATCGCGCCGTTGATCATCCCCAACCGGCCCGCGCACGTCGAGATCGCTGACACTCCGGTAGACACGGGTTCGGTTCTCTACGGACTGAAAAGCTCTGGGATGACGCCGGGCGTCGCCATCATGGCGTCCTATCCCGATGTGGACGAGGTGCTGGTGGTCAACCGCTCGGGAGAACTCGTAGAAGGTTGCTCCAGCAACATCTTCCTGGTCTCCGACGACTCATTGACAACTCCGCCGTTGTCCTCGGGCTGTCGAGGTGGTGTGACCAGATCGACACTTCTGAAGGCCGCTGGAACCGCTGGAATTCCCGTGCGCGAAGTGGCGATCCCGGCCTCCGACCTTGCAGGCGTGGGCGAAGCCTTCCTGACGTCCACGGGTCGCCACATCCAGTCGATCGGCTCGGTCGCCGGTCGCCCACTGACAGTGGACGGCGAATTGACCAGGGCTGCGCGGGTGGCGTTCCTGGCAGCTAGAGCTCGGGACGTAGATGCACCACATCCCCAACCGTGATTCTGCGATCTCCGTCCGTTCCGGTCACCACCAGGGCCCCGTCCGGGGCGACGTCGGTCGCGGTGCCGATGACGGTTCCACCGGGAACTTCGATCCGCACCTTTCGCCGCAGCGTCGAACAGCGCTGTCGATAGGCGTCGAAGAGTCTCTCGAGATCATCGGCCGTCCCCTCGACCGCAGGAAGCCATGTGTCATCGAGACGTCCGAGGATTCCGATGACGACATCGTCCAGGTCGATGGCGCTGTCTGCGTCCTGGGGTGCCAGGAGCGAACTCAGCGAGGCAGCAGTGTCGGCAAGCTCCTCGGGCATCGAGCGCCAGTTGACATTCAGGCCGAGGCCGAGAATCACACAGTCGCCCAACCGGGGCGACACGGCGGTCTCAGCGAGAATGCCTCCCAGCTTCCGATAGCCGAGGGGGGCTTCAGGCGCCTCCACCACCAGGTCGTTGGGCCACTTGATCGAGACAGACTCGATGCCCATCTGTGAGGTCGTGTCGGTAACGGCCAGCGACAGGCACATCGTCATGAGGGTCCACCGCTCTTGGGGAACCGAGTTGAGCGGATAGCCGATGGTCATCAATACCGACGAGCCCGGAGGCGCGTCCCAGCCCCGACCGCGGCGACCACGGCCGGCTTTCTGGTGATCGGCCAACAGGACGAGCGGGGCCTGGGGGTAGGCTCCGGTTTCTGGTGTACCGATTGGTCCACCGGAAGGTCCATCAGCTGTTGTAGCCGTCAGAAGGGAACGCACATCAGCGTTCGTGGAGCCGGTTTCAGCAACACTTCGCAGGTCGGCGAATCGGGTTCCGTTTAGCGCGGACTTGGCGCGATCAAAGCTCACAGGGGAAAGTTAGAGCGTGTTTTCAAAGGTGCTAATCGCCAACCGTGGAGAAATCGCAGTTCGGGTCATCCGAGCATGCCGCGAACTCGGGGTCTCCACCGTCGCTGTCTACTCCGATCTTGATCGTGACGCGCTCCATGTCCGACTCGCCGATGAGGCCTACGCCCTGGGCGGCCAGACGGCGGCAGAGAGCTACATCGATGCGGACAAGATCCTCGATGTGATCAAGCGCTCAGGCGCCGAGGCCGTGCATCCGGGTTACGGGTTCTTCTCGGAGAACAGCGATTTCGCACGCCGGATCACCGAGATGGGCGTCAAGTTCATCGGCCCGCCGCCCGAGGCGATCGATGTCATGGGAGACAAGATCTCGGCACGCCTCGCGGCCGAGAAGGTCGGGGTCCATGGCGTTCCGGGAACCACCGACATCATCACCGACCCGTCCCAGGTGGCGGCATTCGGTGAGGAGTACGGCTATCCGATCGCAATCAAGGCGGCCTATGGCGGCGGTGGCCGCGGCATGAAGGTCGTCAACTCCCCCGAAGAGGTGACAGCGGCGCTCGAATCCGCCCAGCGCGAATCGCTCGCGTACTTCGGCCGGGACGAGTGCTACATGGAGCGCTACCTCACTGGACCCCGGCACGTCGAGGTCCAGTTGATTGCGGACTCCCATGGCAACTGCATCTACGTCGGAACCCGTGACTGCTCCGCCCAGCGACGCCACCAGAAGCTGATCGAAGAAGCACCGGCAGCAGGTATTCCGGAGCACATTCTGACCGAGATGGGCGAGGCCGCTGTGGCCGTGGCCAAGGGATGCGACTACGAGAACGCCGGCACCGTCGAGTTCCTGTACCAGGACGAATCGTTCTTCTACCTCGAGATGAACACCCGCCTCCAGGTCGAGCATCCGGTGAGCGAACTCGTCACCGAGTTGGATCTGGTCGAGCTGCAGCTGCGTGTCGCTGCGGGCGAGGAACTGCCGCTGGCCCAGGAAGACGTCGAGATCCGCGGTCATGCCATCGAGGTTCGCATCAACGCCGAGGACGTCGCCGAAGGCAAGTTCCTACCATCCCCCGGTCCGCTCACCACGCTGCGGGTTGCTTCGGGCTACGGAGTGCGCTGGGACGGCGGCTACGAGCAGGGCGACGAGATCAGCCAGTACTACGACAACCTGACCGGCAAGCTCTGCGTCTGGGGACGCAACCGCGAAATTGCCATCGCAAGGATGATACGGGCTCTCGAGGAGACCGAGATCAGAGGTGTAGCAACGACGATCCCGGCCGACCTGGCAATCCTCAAGCACCCAGATTTCGCAGCGCTGCGCCACTCGACCAAGTGGGTCGAGGACACTCTCGATCTGACCGGTATCGGCGGCCAGGCAGGCGCCGGTGACCCGGGTACCTCGGATACCGACGAGCCGGCCGAACCGAAGGTCAAGCGGGATGTCGATGTCGAGGTGAACGGCAAGCGTTTCGCCGTTTCGCTGTACGTGCCGGAATCACAGCTGGCTCCGGTCGGTAACGCCGGCACCGCCACCAAGTCCCGCCCCAAGCGCGGCGGGTCCGGGTCTTCCTCGGGCGGCGCGGCGGGCAGCGGCAAGATCGCCGTTCCGATGCAGGGAACCATCGTCAAGGTCGAGGTCGAGGTCGGCCAGTCGGTGACGAAGGGCGACACCGTCGTGGTTCTCGAGGCCATGAAGATGGAGAACAACGTCGCCGCCGACATCGACGGGACCGTCACCGCGGTCAACGTCGAGGCCGGAGCGTCGGTCACCTCGGGGCAGGTCGTCGTCGTTATCGAAGCCTCCGCCTGACTCTCGATCCGTCTGACTCTCGATCCGCCTGACTCGATCCGTTCCGCCGTTGCCCCGGCGGAACGGATCGGATCAGGTCAGACAGCATTTGATCGGAAACAGTAAGGGTCAGACATCGTCCCAACAGCGACGGGACAGCTCGTGCACTGCAGTGCCCGTTCGCTGCGCTGCTGTTGGCCCTGTCAGTCGACGATTACCCGACGGTCGACGTTCAGGTCCGCAACGTCAACACCAGATCCGGCGAGCTTGGTCAGCATTGAAGCGCCAACTCCGGCGTCGGTTACCCAGATGGCGGGCAGATATGTGGCGGGCGACTGCGGGCAGCTCTGGGTCTTGTAGAGGATGCCGAGCCCGTCGAGGTCACCGGTCCCGTAGTAGGCCGCCCGGCTGATCAGGAACGGGTTCATGATCTCATCGAGGTTGTCGACATGGCCGAGGCCTACGACGTGGCCCAACTCGTGGAGTGCCAGGACGCCGAACTGGCCAGCACCGAAGCCGCTCGGGATTGCCGCATCACGGTCGAAGTAGGCGTCGCCTGTGATGAACTGGGGTGGAAGGTAGAAGGTCCCGGTGCTGTCGAACCCGCCGAAGGCGTTCGATCCAGCTACACCGACGACGCTTCCGGCCAGGTCGGGAATCACCGACTCTGTTGTAAACGCCACCAGAATTGGCTTGAGGTTGTCGTTGGCATCGAACGAGGTCCTACCCGGAGTCGGGGCTTCGGTGGTGGTTCCGAGGTCGACGAATACCAGCCCGGTTGCGGCGCTGATCATGCCAAAGGCCGTCTTGATGTCCGCAGCCCAGCCACTCGGGGCCCCAGACGGATTGATCTGATAACCGATCGGGTAGCAGCGGTCGTAGTTGATCGGCATGTCCACGAAATCACGCATTATGGAAGTCCACGTCGTGGGCGTTCCGGCCGTCGACACGCCTGGCAGATAGCCGAGAACGTCAACCACTACGTGCGCTCCCCGGGTCGAAGCGAGCACGGAGACGCCCCCACCCCTACCGACCTTGGCGATAACCATGTTCGGCACCGTTTTACCTGCATCGAAGTTGACGGTCGACGCCGTGGGCCGACTTGAGT
>JBATWQ010000346.1:0-19013 GCA_049672765.1 Microthrixaceae bacterium
GGCACGGTGTTTGACGACGGGGCGGTGGTGCCACTTGTTACCCCACGAGCGCTACCGGCTGGTTGGCCTGGGCGCGTCGTGGCGAACGCACTTGAGCCGCATGAGCTCGCACAAGCTCAGCGCATCGGTGACTTCCGTGGCGGTACCTTCGTCGGGAATGCTCGGCGAGCTGCGCCAGGGATTGACGGGACATTGGACGGCGTCTCCGTCTCGCTCAAGTTGTACTCGGGGTCTTCGCCGTCAGGTGTGCTGCGGCACGCGTCTCGGGCTGAAGCGTCCGCGGCCAACGCTGGCTATCGCGGAGTCGAGGTGTTCATCGACGCGAGCAGCGTTTCGCGCAGCACCATAGTTGGCAACCAAGGACTCGCGGCGATCCCGGCTCAGGGAACAGTGTCATCGATCTAGTGCGAACAGCCGATGGCTGGGTCGTCTTCCCGGAGTGAGCCATGTCAGTTGAGTTCTCAGCTATCTGCCCAGAGCAGCCGTCGTCGGAGATCGTTGGCCGTCTGGCCGAGCTACTGGTGGGGCTAGCGCTGGGGGCGGACATTCCGGTGACGGTGGACGTGACGGGCGTTGGAGCACAGTTTCGGCTGGGATCAGCAGCCACGACGCTGATGACAGCATCGTTGAGTTTGGCGACTCCGTTGTGCTGACGGCGGATGACCGGGATCGCACCCCCGAGAGTCGTCTGCTCGCTCTCGTCGTCGTACTGGCGGGTGCTGCCGTGACGGGCGGCCGCCTTCTTGATGAGGGTGGCTTCCTGCGAGTCACCGGCGTGCGTGACGTGTTGGCAGCTCTGCTCGCCGGGAGGGCAAGCGGAGCCGATGAGGCGCTTACTCGTGTGATGGGCTCTGGCGCCGAGGTCACGTAGTGCAGCCCCTCCGTTGTTGCCTGGCCATTGTTGCTGTCGTGGTCGGGGTGGTTCTCGGCCCGAGTGCGGATGCTGCGATCCATGCGTACGACGTCTCGCACGGCGCGTCCGCTGAGGCGATTGATCGACCTGAGCTGTCCGAGGCGAGCGCGGCAGGGGTGAGCCATGAGACTGAGGTTCCTGTTCGGCTCACTGCTTGGGCCTCCCATACCTACGACGGGTCCGTCGCTTCGCGCGTCGGTCCTGGCTTGATCGCCCTTGCCGAGAGCCCCGCTTCACAGGTCACTGCGGGTGGGGAGGGGGCCATCGCGCTATCCCTCGCGGCTGGTCGTGCATCTATGACCCCCGTGTCGCTCACAAGTACCCCAAGCGGGTTGGCTGACGACGGGGCGCGGTTCGTCGTCGACTCGGCTGGCGCTAAGACACTGCGGGCGAAGGGTCCGCAAGGCTGGATCAACGTGTCCGAGCACGCTGTGCAACGGATGACGCAGCGAGGGATCTCGATCGACGCTGTCGACAAGGCGCTTACCACGCAACCCTTCAGGCACTTGAACGATGGTGTCTGGAAGACCGGGTACTACGACGCGGGAAGCAAGGTCTTCGTCGGAACGGTGAACGGTACCGCTACGACGGTGATAAATACCGGTCCTAACTACATCAACAACCTGAAGGCGGCGGGGCCGTGAAAGTCACTTACGACGCCAGTGTCGATGCCGCCTACATCTATCTAAACAGCGGTGACAGCGGTGCTGGTGAGGTTGAGTTCACCTACGCCTGCGATCCGAACGAGGTCGGAGGAATGGTTCACCTGGACTTCGACCGGAACGGAGTTCTCCTAGGGATCGAAGTTCTGGCGGCCAGCAAGCTGCTCCCGGGGCAGCTTCTCGTGGAGGCCTCGTCGGACGACTAATTGCGGTCGGTGGACGACCTTGCCCGTGGCGCCACAGTCGATGACATCCTGTCGCAAGGCACCCGGGTCGCCTCCCGGGGAGCTAACAACACCATCAAGATCGCCGCTCCGAATCTCTGTGGCAAGTGCTAGGTCGTCGTCGACGCTCAGGACGTCAATCACTATCGTCACGGTGATGGTGTCGAAATGAACCGCCGTGACGTGCAGCCCCTCCTCGAACTCGTCCAGCGCTTCTTGGATGGTGAACGCAGCAAAGCGATGGCGGCTGACATCGAAGGGTTGGTCATCGAGTGTTTCCCGGATGAGCCGTGGTTCGAGGAGGCCTCTGAAGCCCTCGCCTTGTTCGCTCCCGGGGGCTCCGCTCCGTATCTCGATGAGTCTGGACTGGCACGAGAGCTGTCATTTGTCGTGGCCGAGTTGACAACGGAACTACGAGACGGCGGCGATAAGTAGATCTCGGGCGCTGCGGCTCGAACTGCTCGTGCTGGCGGTGGTCGTCACGCCGTGGTTTACGTAGGCTCGGGCGGATGCTGCGGGTGGTCCAAATTCGGAGACACGAGCATCGTCTGAGCGTCTGAGGCAACCTACGACGCGACGAGTGGGGTGGCGGCTAGGAGCCTGAGATGGAGACGTCTTCTATGACGAGCGAACAGCCCCCGTCACCGCTGCGCTGCCATTCGAAATCGCCTCCGACCTCGGAGATGTCGCCCAAAAGCCTCTGGATCGTCGAGGCGACGGTTAGCTCGCGCACCGGTTCGGCGATGGTTCCGTTGCGGATCATCAGCCCGTCCGCGCCGACCGAGAAGTCGCCCGAGACCGGATTGACCCCCGAGTGGAGCCCCGAGAAGCTGTTGACGTACAAGCCGTGGTCGATCGACGCAACGAGATCCGTGAACGACCTGGCCCCCGGTTCCATCACCAGCAGTTGGACTCCGACCGACGGCAGACCCCGGGTCGAGCGCACAGCCGATCCGGTGGACCCGGCACCGCTGCGTCGCCCCGAGTAGGAGTCGTAGAGGAACCGGTCGAGCACTCCCTCGACAATCAGAGGGTTGGGCCGGCAGGCCAGACCCTCGCCGTCGAGTTCGGTGCTGGCGATCGATTCGGATCGGGTCGGATCATCGGTGAGCGTCAGCAGCGGCGACCCGATCTGTTGGCCCAGCCGGTCTGCGAACGGTGACCGGCCGCGTAGCACCGAGTCCCCCGAGAACATTCCCGCGACGATCCCCAACAAGGTCAGGGCAAGTCGTGGCTCCAGAAGAATCGTCATTCGACCCGATGGTGGTTTGACGGCGCCGAGCAACCTGGTCGCACGTTCGACCGCCTCTTCGGCGGCTGCCGCAACGTCCAGCGCCGACGGATCCCGTCCGACCTGGTAGCCGACCCCGATCTGGGTCTCGTCCCCCTGGCGGGCCAACGGCTGGGTCGAGACCGCACACGACGATGACCGGTCCGCCCCGCGTATCCCCGCAGTCGAGACGATCACCGATTGTCCCCAACCGTCCCCGTAGGTGGTCGAACGCGAACTGACGATCCGTTCATCGGCGGCCAGAACCCGCTTCTCGAGGTCCAACGCCATGGCGATCTTGTCGTCGACGGGGAACTCAAGGACGCGCTCGGACCACGAGTCGTTGGCGACTACGGGCACGCCGTCGGGCTGGGCAAGCCCGTTGAACTCGTCCGGCTCTCCGAACTCGGCGTTGTCGCGGGCTTCGACGAGCATCTCGTCGAGCACCGTCGGGTCGAGGGTCCCGCAGTGCGCAAACCCGACCCGTCCCTCGGTTATGACCCGGACACCCGCGCCGGTGCTGTCCGCCGAGGTGAGAGACTCGATCTCTCCCCCGTAGACCTTCACCGTCGTCGACGATCCCCGTGCCAGCACGACCTCGATCTGTTCCCCGCCGGTCGCCCTGGAGACGAGTCGGTCGGCGAGTTCGAACAGATCCCGTGCTTCCGGTTCGAACATGCCTGCGTTCACAAGACCCCTCTCATAGGCCGGACATCGTCATGTCACTGATGGCCATCGTCACTCCGGCGGATTCCCACGGGTAGTAGGTCAGGTCAGATCCGATCGCAGTTATCTGCCCGAGCATTCTCTGCAGGGTGGACCCGATCGTCACTTCGCGAATCGCCTCCGCCTGTTCGCCACCGCGGATCCGCACTCCCTCAGCTCCGACCGACAGATCACCCGAAACGGGGTTGACCCCGGAATGGAGACCGGAAATGTCATTGACGAGGAAACCATCTCCGACAAACGCGAGCACCTCGTCGGCCGACTGTCGGCCCGGAGCGAGGCTCACCACATGGGCGCCGACGCCAGGTGCCGAACGGTGGTCGCCGCGCTGGGCCGATCCCGTCGAACGCGACCCCATCGCCCTGGCGGTGTAGGCGTTGTGGAGGAATCCCGACAGAACGCCGCCGTCGATCAGGGGGACCCTTCTGCACGCCAGGCCCTCGCCGTCGGTGTCCGATGCGGTCGGCGCGTCGGGATTTGTCGCGTCGTCGAAGAGGGTCAGCGCTGATGACGCTATCGACTCTCCGATACGACCGGCGAACGGGGACCTACCCCGCAGCGCAGCGTCGCCGGCGAGCATCTCCGCGACCAGGCCCAGGAACTGTGAAGTGACGTACGGGTGCAACACCACCGTCAATTTCTCACTCTGCGCCTTCCTGGCCCCGAGCAGACTGACGCATCGTTCAACGGCCTCGGCCGATGCGACCGCAACCGAAAGGTCCTCGATCGAACGACCGACCGAGAAGCCGAAGCCTGTCGTGGTGTCATCGTCGTCACCGGCCAGCGCGTAGGCACCTATGTAGACCGACGTCTCGGCGCTCGAGGACCTGATACCCGTGGTGGACGCGATTGCGCTCGACATCATCGAGTCGGCGTAGTCGGCCGACTCGATGCCGATGATCCGCGGATCGCCCGCTCTGACGAGCCGCTCGAGCTCGATGGCGATCGCGATCTTCTCGTCGGTAGGAACCTCGGCCAGGCGCTCGTCGAACAGCCGCAGCGGCGCCACCGGCACCCCGTCGGGCTCGGCCAGTCCGGCGTTCGGGTCGGGTGACCCGAACCGGGCGTTGTCCCGGGCCTCGTCAAGGCAACCGACAAGGGCCGCTTCATCGACGACGCCGACCCAGGAGAGCCCCTGACGACCCTCGGCGATGATCCGAACGCCGACCCCAACGGAGTCTGACGAGACGAAGTGTTCGACCTCACCCTCGTATGCGCGGACCTCGGTGTCGTGGCTCCACGCAACCACCGCTTCGAGCTCTTCCCCCGGTACCGCCATCGAGACCAGCCGATCGGCGATCTGTTGAAGCTCGTCGGGTGTCATGGGCTGCTCCACCGATCCTTCGGACGGGATCTTCCGACCCGATCAGGCCACGAAGTGTGGGGGCACCGAGAGTAGCAAAGGCCCACTCGGACGATTCACGCACCCACCGGTGTTCGGCGATGCCTCAGAACCTCGATGACCACCGGAACCAGGGACACCACGACGATTCCGAGCAGCGCCAGTTCGATGTGGTCCCGGATCACATCCACCTGACCGAAGAAGTAGCCGAGCAGCGTCACACCGACAGCCCAGAGGACTCCACCGATGACGTTGTAGATGACGAATGTCCGGTAACGCATCGATCCGGCGCCGGCGACGATCGGGGTGAAGGTGCGCACGACCGGGACAAACCGGGCCAGGACCAGCGCACGCGGTCCATAACGTTCGAAGAACGCCTCCGCCTTGGCCAGATGCGCCTGTTTGAAGAACCGCGAGTCCTCCCTCTTGGAGAGAGTCCCTCCAACCCTGGAGCCGAAGAGGTAGCCGACCTGGTCGCCTGCGATGGCTGCGATCGCCACAGCGGGCAGAAGGACCGCCAGGTTCAGGTGCACCGAGATGGAACTGAACACCCCGGCGGCGATCGCTCCGGCGGTGAACAGCAGCGAGTCACCCGGAAGGAAGAATCCGATGAGCAGTCCCGACTCGGCGAAGACAATCGCAGCGATCCCCAGAAGTCCGAACGACTGGATCAGATCCTGGGGCGACAAGCTCACGGTTCCAACCTACGACTGCTCGGGTTGTGCGCGCCACAGTCCGAGCGGCGGTGGAGAAAACTTCTCAGGCCGCAGTGCCGCCGATCGTCAGACCCGACACGACGCGCAAGGTAGGAACTCCGTCTCCGACTGGCACACCCTGCCCATCCTTGCCGCACTTCTCGTTCCGATAAACAGGAGGACGTTCGAGGGATCTGCCCGATAGTTGACGGTCGGAGAAGGCATGCAGAGCTCCGCGGGAGATCGTCTGGACCGTAGTCCCTCAGGTCTTGTGCGCCCCGCGGATACCTGCATTTCGGGACAAGCGAGCGACGCAGAGCACGCCCAAAGTCGCTTTGGCGGCTTGGACCGATTCACCTATTTAATTTGCTCGACACATCCACGGGATCCAGGGACAGATTCGTGACCTGACCAGCGACGGATGAACGAGAGATCTCTGACGCCGGAGCCCTAAGGGCGGGTCAGTCGTTTCCGTAGTCGGGCTCCCAAAGGTCGCTAGCGTCGCCGATCGCTTCGATCTTCGTCGGCAGTCCCGCAGCGTCGATCAGATCGTACGAATCAAGCACAAGTCGGCAGTTTTCGCAGCTGAAGTGGTCGACTCCGACCTCGATCTCCAACCACACATCAAAGTCGCTCTCGGAGACCTGCTCCGTTCGGACCTCGCTTTCACTTACCTCGTCGCCTTCGATCAGGCCATCACTCCACGAGCACGCCGGGCATTCAGCGGCTTCCCAGTACTGGTGACCAGCCACAAGGAGGTGAGGTCTCGTCCAGTCCTCAAGCTCCCTTGTGCTCATCTCGGCCTGCTCGAAGCGAGCAAGACGTTGCCTTGCTCGTTCGATGAGCATGTCGAGTCGTTGGTGGATGTTGCGCGTGTTCTGTTCGAGTGCAGTCTCGACGCTAGCGACTCGCTTACTACCTACGAAGTCTTCGAGACTTCGGTCGCACGCGTTCACGAGTACTTGTGTCTGGGCCCAGTACCTGGGCCACCAGGCATCGAGGGGTATCGGTGAGAACAGCGGGGTAGCAGCGTGCAGGTACTCGTTGCGATTGTCCGCGATTCGGGTGGCCTCTTGTGCGTTGAATGGTCTGAATGCCCGGGCACATCTAGAGAACAAGGTCTTCGCTAGGATAGATTTGAACGTCGCGTCTCCCCGGACCAGTCCTGAAGCAGCTAGCAGGTTCTGCCCCTCCTCCGTCGGAGCTGCGATTAGGAGCGGCGACGCTCGCGACAGTGCGGACTTCGCCAGGAGTTCCAGCGCTAGCGACGCCCAGAGCGCTCGCTCCTCATCTGTGCGGTCGACGTCGTCATCGAGCGCGTGGTTGATGAACAGCTTGGCCTTGAGCCACAACGCATCTGCGTCCCATGGCTTCGTCATCTGCCCTCCGGCCTCCAGAATGCGACGCGCCGCATCGATCGGCCGGTGTCCGACGCGTCTACC
The DNA here is from genome assembly GCA_049672765.1 of Microthrixaceae bacterium. Lineage (GTDB taxonomy): Bacteria > Actinomycetota > Acidimicrobiia > Acidimicrobiales > Microtrichaceae > JAGQSZ01. The sequence continues at coordinate 7,275 of JBATWQ010000346.1, forward strand.
GTGGCTCGAGCGTGCAAGACACGTCGGTTATCAATCACCAGCACTTGGTTCGGGTTCTCCCACCGGTGAACGTGTGCCCTGGCAAGCTCAGACTCGAAGTACTGCTGAACGTGTCGGGCCCGTTGATCACACGGGACCATGCAGATGGGATCAAATCGGACCCGGCCAAGTTCCGAGGCGACGCAATAGAAGCGGTCGACTCCCGAGATCACGCTGAATATCCCGTGCTTGAGTGAGTCCCAAGGGTGTCCCGGCCCGTGCGTGGACGACAGCAGGGTGGGCGAAGTGCTCGGCGCTGTCATCTCGAACGCGATCACGTCCGGCGGCACCGGAAGGTGTGCGCCATCGGTGTGTAAAGGCTGAGCGCCGAGACCGACTCTGGCGCTCATCGAACTTGGACGGGCAGCGTCGCAGGTTAGGGGCCGGAGTACCTCATCGATATCAGCGCCGCGCCGCAATGGGGCTTCCGTCCAGTTCAATTCAGCGGCAGCGCGGCGAACTCCGGAGAGGGTGCCAACGCACGCCAGCCAGCCGTTTCGCGAGACGTTGTCCAAGTCGATGGGTTTCATGTCACCGCCTCTATTGGCATCGATGAGACACCCTCCGTCAGGGGCGCTGGCGGCTGTACATCGATGTAGGCATCCACGACATGATCTGTCGATTCGGGCCTCTGCAACGCCGACGTATTGTCCAGAGGTAGCCAGCCAGTCGAAACGCTGACATCCCTTCCGCTTTGTCTCGAAAGCACCTGATGATCCTCCTCGATGTCAAGACTCACGCTGTCCTGCGACTGTCTCAGTCCCGGTTACATCTGCCTGTCGTCGCTCGATTAGCGATATTGAGGCAGCCACACGTAGCCCGCAAACACCCTGATAAATTTCGCTCCGGTTCGCTAGGCGAGCGCGCGGTATGACCTGTCCTTCCGGCCTATAGATCGTGCTCCGCGAACGACGCGATGAGCGCCCATCGTCAGGCCGCAGTGCCGCCGATCGTCAGACCCGACACTACGCGCAGGGTCGGAACTCCGTCTCCGACTGGCACACCCTGCCCATCCTTGCCGCACGTTCCCGGGGAACCCATGGCGAAGTCATCACCGACCGCGTCGATCGCGGACAGGACCCCGGGACCGTTGCCGATCAGGTTGCCCTCGCGCAATGGCTCGGTGATCCGACCATCCTCGATCAAGTACGCCTCGGTCATGCCGAAGACGAAGTCGCCGGTCGCCGTGTTCACCTGTCCACCGCCAAGGTGCGAGATGTATACCCCCGACGGCGTGTCGGCGAGGATTTCGTCCGGCTTGGACGAGCCGCCCATCAGATAGGTGTTTGTCATGCGGACCATCGGCAGGTGCTGGTAGCTCTGACGCCGACCGTTGCCGGATGACTTGCGACCCTCTGCCCTGGCGCGCAGGCCGTCCCACATGTAGTCGACGAGTATCCCGTCCTGGATCAGGACGTTGCGCTGAGCGGGGCGACCTTCGTCGTCAATTGCGAAGCAGCCCCACTCGCCGCCCATGGTTCCGTCGTCGACCAGGGTGACCAAGGGCGATGCAACCTGCTCGCCCAGCCGTCCGGCGAACACCGAAGCGCCCTTGGAAACCAGGTCGGCCTCGAGTCCGTGACCGCACGCCTCGTGGAACATCACGCCACCGCCGCCGGGGCCGATGATGACGGTCATCTCACCTGATGGGGCCGGGCGGGCCGCCAGCTTGGTCAGCGCCCGACCTGCTGCGGTCCGGGCCAACTCGGCCACGTCGTAAGTGTCGAACAATTCGAAGCCGACGGTGCGACCGACTGACTCGCGTCCCGTCTGCATCCCGGTGTCGCCAGTTGCGACAGCCGAAATCGAGAACAGTGTTTTGACCTGGTCGTCCGATGCGAGTGTCCCGTCGGTGTTGGCGACGAGAATCTGCCGGTGCGAGTCGGCGTAACGCGCCGACACCTGACTGATTGCTCCTCCGGTCGCCCGTGCGACCTCGTTGGCCGTCAGGAGCAGTTCGACCTTGCGTGCCTTGTCGACCTCGGAGGGCATCACGAGGACGTTGTTGGGCCGTGCGGCATTGACGCGGTCAAGATCCACCGTCTTGGTACCCGAGCCGGAGCCGCGTGCGGCCGCCGACGCGATCCGGGCGGCGGCCAGCAGACCTTCCTCGCTCAGGTCCGAGGTGTGTGCGAATCCGGTTGACTCGCCCGCCACGACCCTGATCCCCGCTCCTCGGTCGCGCCCAGAGGTGAGTTCCTCGATTCTTCCGTCGTCGAGCAGCGCCGAGGATGAGCGCTTCTCCTCGGCAAATATCTCGGCGAAATCTGCACCGTCGGAGGTTGCGGCCCCGAGAACCCTCTGGATCGTCGACTCATCGAGCATGAACTGCCCTCCTGATCTGCATGTGCCACAGCACGGCCGGATGTGCCTCTGCTCGGCGAAGCTGCTTACTGTATCGGCAATGCCTGTACGTCCCGGCCTGTCGGCCACGGTAAACCTCGTCGTTTCCGACGAGGACACTGCAATCGCCATGAAGACCGGCGTTGTTCCGGTACTCGCCACTCCCCGCGTCGTGGCGCTCATCGAAGAAGCCGCCGTCCTCGCCGTCCACCCCGATCTTGACGAGGGTTGTTCGACGGTCGGGGTCAGGGTCCAGATGGAGCACATCTCGCCCACTGCAGTGGGCGAGACGGTCACGGCCGAGGCCAGCCTGGAGAAGATCGAAGGCCGAAGGCTCATCTTCCACGTCGCAGTTCGTGACAGCCGGGGACTGGTCGCGGCCGGCAAGGTGACCCGCGTCCTGATCAATGTCGAGCAGTTCCTGGAAAAGGTTCACTGACCGGAACCGTCGCCGCCCGCCGAAGTTGGGGCTCTTTTCGCGGAAGTAACGGCCGCAGGACGGGCGATTCTCCCTGTGTCGACAAGTGATAGGTAGAGTCGAAAGGCCCTATGTCAGAAAACGGTGCCGCGCAGACGAGCCAAGAACAAGAGGAGCTCTGCGAAGCCATCGCCGAGATCGATGAGGCCTCGCTCCCCCACGGTCTGCCGCAGAACAATTGGCGCAGCACGCTCATCCGGCTCGGCGTAAGCCTTCTCTTTCTGGGGATCCTCTTCTGGCGTCTCCCTCCGGTTTCAATCGATGACGTAGTCCCGGACTTCAACGCGTCGACGATCTCGTGGCTCGTCTTCGCGGTGCTCATCCACGTGCTGGCCTATGTCCTGCAGACTCTTCGGTGGTCACAGGTCTCCTCGACGCTCGGGTTGCACATGCGGTTCCGGCGGATGTTCGGCCACCTACTGGCTGGAGAGTTCGTCTCCAACGCCTTACCGACGTCCTTCGGCGGCGATGTCGTCAGGGTCGTTCGACAGGGCCAGGAAACCAAGAACTTCACGGATGCCTTCGCTGCGACCGCGCTGGAGCGCCTTACCGGCTGGTTGGTACTCCCGTTGTTGTCCGGAATCGCCCTCGCTGTTCGGCCCAGCCTTCTCCAGCTCGGCGGGGCCAGCCTGGCGGCGGTGCTGTTGAACGTCGCCACGCTTGTCGGTCTTGTCGGAATGCTCTGGCTCGCCGGTCACCCACGGGGCGCAGGTCGCCTTGTCGGAAAGTCCGGCTGGACCCGCTACCTGGGCGCGGTACACCTGGGTGTCCTGGCATTTCGCCACAAGCCCTGGCAGGTCGCTTCGGTGCTCGGAGCCGGTATCGGTTTCCAGTTTCTGCAGTGCGTGTCGGTATTCGCGGCTGCCCGGGCGCTGGGGCTCCACCAGGTCGACCTGATCGTCGTCATGGCGTTCTTCCCACCGACGGCAATTCTCCAGAACCTCCCCCTCGCCCTAGGAGGGCTGGGAGTGCGTGAAGGAGCGTTTGTGGTCTTCTTCGGGGCCCTGACGACCCCTGTTCCGGACTCGAGCGCAATTGCGCTGGGACTGCTCGTATACGCCATCTTCATTGTGGCCAGCCTCGCCGGCGCCCCCAGTTTCGCCCTCCACCGGAACCCCGATCGACCGCCACGAAGGCGTCCGGAGGAAACACCGACGTAGACCGTCGACATGATCCGGGGTCAGGACAGCGGTAGCGTGGGTCAGCTACACGAAGGACAAGCAACAATGCTGTTGGAACGAATCAAGAGTCCCGCAGATCTGTCCAGGCTGGACCTGGGGCAGCTGAACGAACTCGCTGCAGAGATCCGGGAGTTCGTAGTTGAGTGTGTGAACACTCGGGGCGGTCACCTTGGATCAAACCTTGGCGTAGTAGAGATCACCATCGCCCTGCACCGGGTCTTCCACTCCCCCCACGACATCATCCTCTGGGACACCGGACACCAGGCTTACGTGCACAAGATCCTCACTGGCCGTCGAGAGGCGTTCGACACCCTCCGCACCGAAGGTGGTCTGTCCGGATACCCGTGTCGCAGCGAGTCGGACCACGACTGGGTCGAGAACAGCCATGCGTCGACGGTCGTGTCCTACGCCCACGGACTTTCTACCGCGATGCACCTGCGGGGCGAGGAGGACCGTCAGATCATCGGCGTTCTCGGCGACGGCGCGTTGACCGGAGGACTCGCCTACGAGGGCCTCAACAACCTTGGCCACTCAGGTCGCAAGGCGATCATCGTTCTCAACGACAACGGTCGCTCCTACGCACCGACGGCCTCAAGTCTCAGCGAAAGCCTGGCCAAGTTCCGGTCATCGACCGCCTACCGGCGTCAGAGCGCCCGTATCGAGAGGATCATCGCGGACCTACCCCTCGGTTCCTACCTCGAGAAGGGGGCCGCCGGCGCCAAGGCGGCCATCCGAGAGATGTTCGAGCCCCCTGCGTTCTTCGAACAGCTCGGGGTCACCTACCTGGGGCCCTACGACGGCCACGACATCGCCGCCCTGGAAGAGGTCTTCCGCAACGCCCAGTCGGTGGAAGGTCCCGTTGTCGTCCACTGCCTCACCCAGAAGGGTCGTGGCTACGGCCCCGCCGAGAACGACCCGATCAAGAACATGCACGACATGTCCGAACTGAAGCCCGGGTCATACACCGCGGCGTTCTCCGAGGCGATCATCGCCGAGGCCGAAGAACGTCCCGAGCTCGTTGCGATCACCGCTGCCATGCCGGATTCGACCGGTCTGTTGCCTTTCGGCCGCAAGTTCCCCGAGCGGACCTTCGACGTGGGAATCGCCGAGCAGCACGCCGTCACCTCGGCATCCGGTATGGCCATGGGCGGGCTGAGGCCTGTCGTGGCCATGTACGCCACGTTCCTCAGCCGGGCGTTCGACCAGGTCAACCTGGACGTGAGTATGCACGGACAGCCGGTCGTCTTCGTCCTGGACCGTGCCGGTATCACTGGCGACGACGGCCCGTCGCACCACGGTGTCCTGGATATGGTTCTGATGTCGAAGATTCCTAACGCAACGATCTTCGCCCCGTCGAACTACGCCGAAGTTTCACGGATGCTCCACGACGCGCTCGACTTGTGTCTGGAAGGCCCCGCCTCGATCAGGTTCTCCAAGACCATGCCCCCGGGTGATGACGTCACAACCGGATCTGGACTCAATGCGCGCAAGGTCCTCCAGGGTGAGGATGTCTGCATCATCGGCGTCGGCAAGATGTTGACTGCCGCCAGAGAGGCAGCAGAGCGACTCAAGACCATGGGAATCAGGGCGACGGTCTGGGACCCGAGGATCGTCAAGCCGCTCGACCCGGACATGCTCGATGACGCCGCAGGGCACCGACTGGTGATCACCATCGAGGACGGACTGCGCGACGGCGGAATTGGCGAGGCGGTCCTCGACAATCTGTCGAAACTGGTCTCGACCGGAGGACCCACGGTCAGGGTGCTCGGGATTCCGACCGTCCACCTGGCCCACGGCAAGCCCGACTCGATCCTCGCCGCGCTCGGACTCGATGCTGATGGCATCGTCGACGAGGTGCTCGCCTGGAAGGGCTCAGAGATCGATCTGCCCGGCATCGAGCAGTCGAACAACTGAACCGGCAACCAGAGCGCCCGACATTCGCGGCCCGACATTCGCTGCCGGTTCAACTTCCCAGAGGCTCAACTCGCCAGCCGTGCGGGTCACCCCGACGGTCGGACGGTGAAAGTGACAATGACGGACCCGGGACGGTAGGGGTAACGCCTACTGGTAGAAGGGGTTCTCGCCCTGGGAGTGGTCGGTCGCGTCGATGACCTCGAGAACCTCGGGAATGTGTTCCTTGATGGAACGCTGAATACCCAGCTTCAATGTCGCAGCGCTGGCCGAGCAGCCCTGGCAGCCTCCGCCCATGAACACATAGACGTTGTTCTTCTCGTCCACCCCGACCAGATTGGCGTAACCGCCGTGCGAATCGAGCGCCGGGTTGATGGACTGCTCCAGCAGCTGGGTGACCTTGTTGGCGATGTCGCCGGTCAGCTCAATCTCGATCCCGGCCATGGGGTCCGCCCGGTTGGGGTTGCGGATTACCAGGCCTCCCTGGGCGGCAGCACGGGGAAGGTCCAACTCGGCGCCACGGAGGTTGTCCACCGATTCGAGGGGAATCATGACCGTCAGGTCGCCGACGGTGTAGCTCATGTGCTCGTCATCGATCGCAGCGATCTCGTCGAAGGACAGGTCGTATGTGTACTCGATCCCCTTGGTCCCGGTGACTGCCACACGTAGCGCCAGTGATTCGGGATCATCCTCGGTCGCACGGATACCCATGACCGTCGACATCGCTTCGGCCGTAACCCGCAATACGACGTCACCGGTAGTCGCAAGCTCGCCTGCACCGGACTTGTCCGAACCCTCGGCACCGGGCTTGGTCCCATCCGGGTTGGAAGCGCCCGGATCGGGATTGCCATTAGTCGTTGTGTCGCTAGCTTTCGTGTCAACGCTCATGATTTACAACATGGTAATAGGAGAAATGTCCCACCGGCATCCGGTGTGACACTTATACCTTCATTCCAACCGCTTCGGCTTCCGCTGCCAGTTCCAACCACCGCTCCTCGGCGTCAGCCAGATCGGCCTCTATCCCCGCCAATTCTGCGCCGAGTTCCGTCATCCGCTGGTGGTCCCCACCAAGGGCGACCGACGCCAGTTCTTCCTGAAGCTTCGAGTGGCGCTTCTGGGCCGACCTGAGCTCCTTGTCGACAGCCTTCAGCTGGAACCGGATCGTCGACGAGCTACGTGGCGAGCCTGCTCCCTCATCCGACCCGGTGCCGCGAGCAGCCTTGGTCGAACCCTTTGCAGAGTTGTCCGGCCGGCCGGAATCCGCCCCATCGGTCGCCACCTTGTCCGAGGCCCGGTTCCCGGAAGCCGTCTTGCCGGAAGCCGAGTCGGAAACAACCGACGCCACTCCACCGCCGGTTGCCGAAACCTTGCGTCCACCCGAGAGCCGACGACGCTGCTCCTCATATGCGGCGTAGCCACCGGGCCGTCGGGCGGCCGTGCCGGCGCCATCGAGAATCACGACATCGGTGACCGTCCGTTCGAGGAAGGCACGGTCGTGGCTGACAACCACGAGTGCCCCTGGCCAATCCTCCAGAAAATCTTCGAGCTGGCGGAGCGTGTCCAGGTCTAGGTCGTTGGTGGGTTCGTCGAGAAGCAGCACGTTGGGCCGCTCGGCCAACGTCAACAAAAGCTGGAGGCGCCGCCTCTCCCCACCCGAGAGCAATCCGATCGGCGCCCACTGCGCATCGCCGTCGAACCAGAAAGCCTCCATCAATGCAGAGTCGGTCCAGTCGACCTCACCCTTGCCGCCGGTGACAGCGTCTCGCACTCGTTGGGTCGGGTCGAGCTCACGACCTCGCTGGTCGTAATAGCCAACCTTGGCTGTTGTCCCAACCTCGACGATTCCCGAAGTCGGCGTGATCACACCGGCCATGATGTCGAGCAGGGTCGACTTGCCGGTGCCGTTCTGGCCGACGATCCCCAGCCTCTCGCGGTTGTCGAGCAGCAGTTCCACGTCCGTGAACAGCGGAGGTGCCGGTGCGAACGCGTGGGACACGCCTCGAAGTTCTATGACCTTGTCCCCGAGCCGGGGAGTACCGACGTGTAGCGGAAGGTCTCCGCTGCGGGCCGCGGCTTCGGCCCGTCCGTTGACTATCGCCGTGGCGGACTCTATGCGGGCCTTCGGCTTGGAGGTCCTCGCAGGTGCGCCTCGCCGGAGCCACGCGAGTTCCGTCCTGGCCAGGTTCCTTCTCGTCCGCTCGGCCTTCTCGGCCATCTCCTCGCGCCGGGCCCTGCCTTCCAGATAGGCCCCATAGCCGCCCTCGTGGATGTAGCCCCGACCGCGGTCGAGTTCGAGTACCCGCGTCGTGATCCGGTCCAGGAAGTGGCGATCGTGGGTCACCAGCACGAGGCCGCCACGGTGCGCTGCCAGGCGGTCCTCAAGCCACGCGATTGCGTCGACGTCCAGGTGGTTGGTCGGCTCGTCCAGGATCAGCAGGTCGGATTCGGTGACGAGTGATCGTGCGAGAGCGACACGCTTTGCCTGGCCACCGGAAAGGCTCTTCACATCCCGTTCCATCAACGGGCCGAGCCCCAGTCGGTCAGCGACCGAGGCCGCCTCCCAAGCACGTTCCTCGTGCCCTGCTGTAACGGCCTCGCGAACAGTCCCCTCACGCAGAGAAGGGTTCTGGTCGAGAACCTCGATCCGGATCCCTCGACCTTTGCGCACCTCGCCGCTCTCGGGCTCGTGGGTCCCGGCGATGATTCCCAGCAGTGTCGACTTGCCGCAGCCGTTGAGCCCAACGACCCCGAGTCGGTCGGAGTCGGCGATTGTGAAAGAGACGTCGGCGAACAGCGGGCGACCGGGACGACTGGCGGCAACTCGGTCAACGTCGAGAAGAATCACCGAACCACAGTAGGTCTGCCGGGGGTCATTCCCACAGCGGAGCCGGTCGGACTCAGCACGCGGTCACGGATTTCGGAGCTTCCACCAGTCGCTCCAGATTCCGTAGATCTTGTCAGCCAGTCCGCCTATGTAGAGCTTCTCCATCTGCTCCGCGGATATGTGCAGACCATCCGGACGCAGCGATCGGTCGGCAAGCCTCTCAGGGCCCAGATATTCGGCCAGGTCAAGTAGGCGCACCGACTCGGGGCGCTCTTCAGCGACCTGTTTCATGAGTTCGTGCAGTCTCGCCATCCGCTCCGGTTCCTCCTGAGCTGTTAGGCCTGGCTTGCCGTGGTCGTCGGTCCATGGAGCGTACGGAGGCCAGAGAACTACGAGCACCATCGCCCCGGTGCTGCTCAGCGTGTCGACCGCCGCCAGGAGCTCCGAATGGATGAACTCATCCGCGTCTGGATGCCCGATCGAGGTCCACTCGTCGCTGTTGGGAAGCTGGGCGTCGGGAAGCTCCCACGCTCCCGTTATCAGTTGCGCAATGTCCGGCTTCACCTGAGCGACCGCCTGGGCCCAACGTGGTTGCCACGACAGACACTGGTCCATCGGCGGACGCGAGTCCTCAAGGCGCAGCGTCTTGAAGCGCGACACTCCACAGCCCAGTTCCACATCTCCGCCCGAGTCGATCAGCAGGGGTTCCTGCCCGCTCCGACCGGCACCGGCAAGTCCCAGCACCGTCAACAGCGCTGTCGAATCGCCAAAGGTTCCGACCCGGGCGGTCGCCGGCGGGACCGGCCTGGCCTTACCCTCGCCGTCCGGCACCGACCTCGGGACATCCGCAGTGTCGGCCGGCGGGGTCTGGGTCTGGCGAGAATTGAAGTCCTTCAGCGCCGCCTCGAAATCGGTGCTGAGTTCGGCCTTGTTGACAGGAAGGGGCAGGCACGCAAGGACGGCTACGGCCAGGACCGCGACCCCTGCAAGTCGTGCAGTTCTCAAGGCGTTGCCCCGAACCGGCCATCGTCCGGCCCTGATCGGCTGTTCGAAATACCGGAAGGAGAACTCTGCGGTGACGAGGGTGACGCCAACTGCCAGTGCGGCGCGAGGCAGTCGCTCCCATTCGGGAAGAAGCTGACGAACCGTCAGCAGCAGCGGCCAGTGGAACAGATAGATCCCATATGACCGCGTACCGAGCCAACGCAGCGGGGATGTCGACATCAAGACACTCAGGGGTCCGATTGGAAGCGCTGCCGCTGTGATTATCAGACACGTCATGGTTGCATAAGCAAGCAATCCACCGCTGTAGAGCCAGCCGCTCGACTGTTCGACCGAGGCCCAGAAGTAGATTTGCACTCCCAGGCTGACCACGGCCGCCGCGAGCAGCGCCGAACGCGGTCGGTACCGGAGCACGATCCTGCGCCGCACCGACTCATACGAGAGCAGCACCGCAAGGGCCCCGCCGACGAACATCTCGGCCGCCCTGGTGTCCGAGCCCAGATATGCCCGGTTGGTGCTCATCGAGAAGACCAAGGGCAGCAATGCAGAGACGGCGGCGAGCCCCACGAAGAGTCCACCGAGAACGGCGCGGCGGCCCTTGGACACGCGCCAGAGGAGGATCATGAGCAGGGGAAACAGCAGGTAGAACTGCTCTTCGATCGACAGACTCCAGAAGTGCACCACGGGCGATGGACTCACCGTGAAGTCGCCGTACTTCGAGCCACTCAGAATCGAGTGCCAGTTCGCCACGTTGAACAGCGACGACAACACTCCGCCCCGCAGGGCGTTGCGCTGGTCGGCGTCGGCAACCAGGCGGGCGAATAGGGTCGAGACCAACGCAAGGGTCAACAGAGAAGCGGGCAACAGGCGACGGAAGCGTCGACCCCAGAAATGCCCGAGCGAGACCCGTTCGGTTCGCCTGGATTCGTTCACCAGCAGCGAGGTGATCAGAAAGCCCGAGAGCGTGAAGAACGTCGATACTCCCAGGTATCCACCGACGGCCCAGTTGAAGCCGATGTGGTACAGGACCACCGCGACGACGGCCAGCCCGCGGATGCCGTCCAACCCAGGAAGCTGGGGAAGTCTCGGTCCATCCGGCCCGGACATCTCTATGAAGGACCTGGTTCGGCTTTGCGACGTCATCATTGGGGGAGGTGGGGCGGGGCGCTCAGCCCGTCGTGAGTGTGACACAGCTATCGGCGGGCTGTGGGTCGTCTCGCTGGCTCCGCTCAGGCAACACATCCTACGGTTCACCCATGACCGACTCCACCTCAGCAGAAGCACAGAACGTGAGCTACGAGTTCACCGACCCGGTTGCCGTCATCTCAATCGACGACGGCAAGGCCAACGCTCTGAGCCACGCCACGCTGGCAGGTATCGAAGGCTCCCTGGACCGGGCCGAGCAGGACGGCGCCAAGGCCGTCGTCATCGCCGGGCGTCCGGGAAAGTTCTCGGCGGGATTCGACCTTTCGGTAATGACAAGTGGACCTGAGCAGGCGCGTGACCTCCTCGCAAGAGGTGCCCGTCTGGGCATCCGACTCTTCGAGTTTCCCCGTCCGGTGGTTCTGGCAGTGACAGGGCATGCCCTGGCGATGGGCGGGATTCTGCTGTGTTGTGCCGACGTGCGCATCGGCGCCGACGGACCGTTCAAGATTGGTCTCAACGAGGTCCGGATCGGAATGCCAGTGCCCGCCTTCGCGGTCGAGGTCTGCCGGGACAGGCTTTCCCCCCGCTCCTTCACCGCAGCGGTACAACTTGCGCACATCCACACTCCTGTCGAGGCGCGCGACGCAGGATTTCTGGATGAAGTGGTCGCACCGGATGAACTGATGTCCAGAGCCCTCGAGGTGGGCAGGGAGCTTGGCGAGAATCTGCACGCCACACCCTTCAGCATGACCCGGACCACGATCAGAGGCGCTCTGGCGGGCGAACTCCGCGATGGACTCGCCAAGGATCTTGAG
>JBATWQ010000347.1:0-8991 GCA_049672765.1 Microthrixaceae bacterium
CGGCCTGGCCGGGACCGACGTGGCGAGCCATGAGCGCCATCACCAGCGCGTCGGTTCCGCTGGCGCATCCAATGACCGACGGGGCTCCGCAGAACTCGCCCAGCTCACTCTCGAGCTGCGCGACCTCTGGACCCATGATGTAGCGCCCGTGGTCCAGGACTCCAGCTATGGCGGCATCGATTGCGCCGCGGATCCTCTCCTGCTGAGCAGAAAGGTCAATGAACTGCATGGTTCTCCGTTCAGGCATTTCCGGGCTGCCCGCCAGGGGGTCCGTCGTTGAGCACGAGTCGCCCATCGCGGACCTCGTACTTTTGTCCGCTCCGCGGGCACACGAGGTCTTCACCCAGGCGCTCGCCCTCGTGGCTCATCCAGCCGATCTGCCGCGCTGGGGACCCGACCACCAGTGCGTGTGGCGGCACGGGGCCGGCAACAACCGCACCCGCTCCGATGAAGGCGTACTCACCGATCTCATTGCCGCACACGATGGTTGCGTTGGCACCAATCGTTGCGCCTCGACGCACGAGCGTGGTCATGAACTCGTCCTTGCGGGATACCTCGGCACGCGGGTTGTACACGTTTGTGAACACGCACGACGGGCCGCAGAAAACGCCCTCCTCGAGAGTTACCCCGGCATAGACGCTGACGTTGTTCTGGATCCGACAACGGTCACCGACTGTGACTTCGGGGCCGACGACCACGTTCTGGCCGAGGGTGCAGTCAGCTCCGATGCTCGAACCAGCGAGCACGTGTGAGAAGTGCCAAACCTTGGTCCCCTTACCGATGGTGACACCGTCGTCGATATAGGCGCTCTCATGGATCTGGGTATCGGGATGCTGGCCGACGTCGGCGACGGTATCGGACGGCGTCGAGGAACCCGGTTCGGCCAGACGATCCGGGGCCGCCTGGTTGTCGGCACCGACCAAGCTGTCAAGACCTTCGGGGCCATGCCTTTCGGCGTCGACCATCGCGCTTCCTGATGCAAGCGAGGCCTGTGCGGCCGCCAGGACGGTCAGGACCCTGACCCCTTCGTGTCCATCGGTGCGCGGAACAGCGCCGGTCGCGATGCAGTCAAGGAAGTGCTCGCATTCGAGGCGGAGCGGTTCAGCCTGTCCGAGCGGGATTGGTGTCGCATCGGCCTTGACCGGAACCGGTGTCGACCCGTCCCAGTCGACCCGGTGCTCGAACAGGGTGAGCTTCGAGTCCCAGGGTTGCAGATCATCGAACACGACCATCGCCTCCGAGCCGACAACGACGAGTCGCTGTTCCTTGAATGGATGGAGCCAGGAGACGAATACGTGAGCCCTCTGACCGCCGGGGAACTCGAGGTGGGTGGTCGTAACGTCGGGAACGTCCTTGCTCAGGAAGGTCGAACCGACGGCGCTCACCTCGGAGGGCTCCTCGCCCACCAGAGCAAGAAGCATGGAGAGGTCATGGGGAGCGAAACTCCAAAGAATGTTCTCCTCCCGACGGATCTTCCCGAGATTCAGCCGATTCGAGTAGAGGTACCTCAGCTCGCCCAGGGAACCGTTCTGAACCATGTCGGACACGGCCAGAAATGCCGGGTGGTAGCGCAATAGGTGGCCGACCATGAGTTGGCGATCCACCTCTGCAGCCTTTGCCACGAGCGCCTGGGCCATTGGCACATCCAACGCCAACGGCTTTTCGACGAAAAGATGCTTTCCGGCGTCAAGACACCGAAGGCCGAGACTCCCGTGCTCCACCGCAGGAGCAGCAACAACCATGGCCTGGATCGACTCGTCAGCGAGGACGTCATCGAGCGCGCGGGCCTGGACGTGATGCTTGGCAGCGAGGGCTGCTGCATTGTCAGGATCGGTGTCAACCACGGCTGCAAGAGCCCCGAGTTCTGCAAAGGAACGCACGAGGTTCCGCCCCCAATACCCGCAACCAACTACAGCTACGCGTACCTGGTCCCTCGCTACAACTGACACTGATTCCCCTGACACAGATTTGGATGATTCAGTGTACGTCCACATCCTCGGGTTCACTCTCCGTCGATCGACAACCCGGGTCGACGGGATATTCTGCCCAGATCGCTATGCCACGTGACCAAGGACTCTATGAAGGCCGGTAGGTCGACCGAGTACAGCCCAGTTTCATGGCCAAACGGCCACGCCTTTGCCTTCACCATTTTCGACGACACCGACTGGACAACGCTGCGGGACGGGTCCGTCATATACGAGTTCCTGACTGACCTGGGTTTTCGAATTACCAAATCGGTGTGGCCCTTGGCTACGACCGCTCCCCGGACCACGGGCGGCGACACCTGCGCTGATCCCGATTACCTGAAATGGGTGCTGGCTCTCAAGGACACGGGCCACGAGATCGGATACCACAACGCAACCGATCACCCTTCACTCCGCAACGAGACCATCGAAGCTCTCGAGAAGTTCCGTGACCTATTCGGTGAATACCCACGAGTTGGCGCCGACCACGGCGGAAACAGCGAGGCCCTCTATTGGGGTCCTCGACGCCTGAGTGGCTGGCGGTCACTTGCGTACTGGGGGATCCAGCGCTTGTTGCAGCCGCACCGCCCCGCATTCAGCGGGGAGGACCCAGGGTCAAGATTCTTCTGGGGTGATATTTGCCAGCAACACATTTCCTATTGGCGCAACTTCACATTTGCCGAGACGAACACGCTGCGAGCGTGCCCAGAGATGCCGTACCACGACCCGGCGCGGCCATTCGTCAATCGTTATTTTGCGGCCACCGATGCGCCTCGACGCGAGTCCTTCCTCGAACGACTGACAACGGATCGTCTCGACCAGCTGACTGCGGAAGGTGGCGCGTGCATCATGTACACGCACCTAGGGGTCGATTTCGTGGTTGACGGTGAGCTGGACGCGGACTTTGTCGACGTCATGACAAGGCTGTCCGAGCGAAACGGCTGGTTTGCTCCAGTCAGCGAAGTTCTGGACCTTCTCAGCTCACAGCAACATTCTCGACCGTTCACCGCAGGCGCGCGGCGCCGGCTCGAGTCCCGCTGGTTGCTTGATCGCTTGCTCACCTTCCGTCGATTCGGGCCGCGTGTGGTGACGACGACTGGCAGGCCCTAGGAGAGGTCAACTCCGACCGGGACCTGAGAACTATCTCGAAGTCTTTCCCAGCGCCTCGGTGATGGCGCCCCGCAGGGGATCCACCATCCGAAGGCTCCCGAGCTTCGTCAGGTGATTGTCGTCAAAGTAGTTCCACAACCCATCCATCGTCGGGCTGCAATTCTCTCCCGGACAGTAGGTGTCGAACGGATCGAACACGCTGGCCAGCGGATACTTCGCCGCGAGTTCTGATTCGGCTTCGGCCCAGGCCTTCCTTCTGCCGTTCAACTTTGCCCTGGCTGTGTCTGCGACCCGAGGATGAGGATGAATGATGGAGACCGAGCCGTCGGGGAAATCGAGTCCCCAGTTCGGTACGTCCGAGACGACCAGTGTGCGCGTATTTCGCTCGTCCATGAGGTGAAGCATCCCGTTGAATCGCCTCGTCCACTCGCTCAACGCATAGGCCCTATCCTGGTCGCTGCTGAACTCTCCCCCTATGTGGACACCGCTGTCCGTGGTCATCTCTGTGGTGAGGGTGTAGCCAGAGGTCCGGTTGACCACCACGACCAGATCAGGACGGAGCTTGTCCACCAGCCGAACAGCCTCGTGCTCCCACCAGTCGCACATCGGTTGGTCCGATACCGTCTTGGGGATCGCAAATGGGCAGGCTGATCGCGTCCATACAGCGACGTTGTAGCCTTCCGAATTGCCGGCCTCGACAACCCCGGAACTCGCTGCAGCGCCGTGGGAATCCCCCAGCAGCAGGATAAGGCCCTTCGGATTGTCCACTCCGAAAAGGCAGCTCCTCTCGGGCCAAGGGTCCCTCTGTTGGTCACCAGCGTGGCAGCCGGCCGTGAAGCTGACGCCCCGCTCGGCCCATTCTGGAGGGGCCTCGAGCCCCCATCCGTGTGACGCGCCGAAATGGGCTCCAGCGGCCAAGACCAACGGCCCTGCGATACAGAATGAAGCCATCCGCAGTGCCCGCAGGCCACTGATCCTTCGGTTCAGCCGGACGCGCTGCTCCACGAAGCGGAAAGAAAATGCCGTCGGCACTATCGCCGCCACAGCTGCAATCGGCTTGGCCAGTCCCGCCGTGGGCCACAAGACTCCGGCGAACACGATCGCAGGCCAGTGCCACAGGTACCAGCCGTACGAACGGTCACCAATCCAGGTCAGCGGACGCCACGAGAGAGCCGTCCTCATCGGACCCAATCCGGCGCCCGCCACCATCAGCGCCATGGTCCCGGCCACCGGCAACAGTGCCGCTGAGCCCGGAAACACAGTTGACTCATCGAACATCACGCAGGAATAGGCCAGCAGCAGCGCTCCGGCCACCCCCAACGCAAATCGACCGGCGGCATTGATCCGCTGCAGCCTGATCTCGGCCAAGGCGACCAACGCACCGGCACCGAACTCCCAGACCCGCATGGGAGTCCCATAGAAGGCCAGCCGCTCAGGGGATCCGATGGCCAGTGTTCCGGTGGAGAGCGCCCAGGAGAGCAGGAATGAAAGAACCGACACGACTCCTACCGAGATTGCCAGCACCCTCAGATGCGACAGTCCGGAACCGCGTCGGGACACGAAGCGCCATACCAGAAGCAGCGCCGCAGGCAGCAAGAGATAGAACTGCTCCTCCACGCCGAGTGACCATGTGTGGAGAAATGGGTTGAGGGTCTCGGACGGCCCCCAATATCCACCGCCCCGGAAATAGAGAAACCAGTTACCACTGAACAAGGTTGCAAATGCCCCGGTCCTCACTGCGTGCTGCTGCGCCTGCGAACCCAGCGGGCTCAGCAATAGCACCGACAGCAGCAGCGTGACGGTTGAGAAGGTCGCAAACGCAGGGAGCAATCGACGCGCACGTCGCGAGTAGAAGTTCGACAGGGAAAGGCCCTCGGTGTCTCCGAGTTCCCGCACCAATAGCCGAGTAATGACAAAGCCCGATAGGACGAAGAAGACATCGACTCCCACGAACCCGCCGGGAAACCCGACTCCAGCGTGGAACAGGACAACAGCCAGGACGGCGATACCTCTGAGTCCTTGCACATCCGGCCGAAAACCAGCGTGTGTGGAAGGCGCAGGGCTCGCTAGTCCTTCGTCACTGGAAACAACTTGCACTCCTGGCTCCCACATATTTCAGGTTGGGCAATTTTAGCGGGAGGGGCGGACAATCCGGCATCCGTGCTACCAGCCGTCCGGGAGCTCAACCACCTCGAGGGGCCTCTAGTCGCCCGCGAACACGCTGAGCGAGTTTGGAACCCGAACGCACCGCGTTTCTCATCTGGTCCATGCCCCGATACTTCGACCAACGCACCCAAGGAACCACAATCGGTGCGCCGCCGAACTTGGCCTTGTATTCGCCTCCCCCGCCGAAGTCGAAACTCACCGAACCCCGGTCCCTCCAGGTTCTGATGGCGTGCCACATGACAGCTTCGTTCGGTCGAACATCCGGACGCGTCACCTCGGAGGCCCCCATGTAGAAGCCTGCCGAGGCTCTAGGAATGCCGGGAAAGATCCCCGTCGCAACGCTTAGACCTTCGGCGGTGCGCGCTCGCAACAGGAGAAGGTGGCCGGTCGGGTGGAGGTGTTGGATCAGTGATTCGACCCGCTCGATCGGGAAGGTCGGAACCAGCTGACGCTTGGCGAATACCTTCGTCACCTGTGAGTAGTACTCCGTGACGAACTCTGCGAAACCGGGTTGATCGACTTCTTCCACGACCACAGATTTCGATTCGGAACGGCGAATGTTTCGGCGAGCGGTCGGTGACATTCCCGAGAGCATCGTCGCGTCGTCACGAAGCTCGAGCTGATAGCCCCGGAAGGGCGACACAACGGCTCTAGGAAGCGCCTCGGAATCGGGAGTGAGCGAGAGGTTGCGGTCCATCACCTCGAAATGCACGCAACCGAGTGATCGGAACGCGAAATCTGCCAGAGCGGAAATAGCTTTCCATCCCAGGTCCGAACGATCGGTTGTGAATCCCATGTATGACGTTGACCAGCCGGGAAGCGGTGAACCGAGTACCGGCAGTCCACCGCGTCGTACCACCGCTCCGGAGAACCAGCCGACCGGGCGGTCCCCGTCAAACAGTTGCGCGGCGACAGGTTCGGCGTGCTGGGTCGACCGCAGGAACTCCAGCCATTCTCGGGTCTGAAACACCGTTCGGTCGGGTCGAGTATCAAGCTCGCTCCACGGAACCTCGTCGACAGAGACCCTCTCCAGCCGAACCGTCATTGGTCCCCTGACCCGGTGTCGCCCACGATGGAATCCCACCACATCGGCGCCACGACCGCTCCGGTGTGATGCTTCTCGACATATTCGGAGAGTGCCGCTCCCGCCTCGGCGGCCAGGTCGGGATTACAGAGAACGTGTTCAGTCGTGTCGCACAGATCGGCCAGACGCTGCCCAGAAGTCACGAATCCCCGACCACCAGACAACAACTCGGGAAGTCCTCCGGTCCGCGCTGCGACCACCGGGAGCCCTCGTTGGCCAGCTTCCAACGCGACCAGCGGCAGCGGGTCCTCCCGGCTCGGGATCAAGAGCACGCTCGCCTTATCTGCGACGCTCCACGGGTCTACCTGTTCCTCGACCCACGTCACGGGGTCCGACCCGTCGACCCATCCGGCGCCCTGGCCGGTCGGTGCTCCACCGATCCACCCAACGGACGATGTCGGAAGGCGTCTGCCCAGTTCATACGCGATCGGGGCCAATCGGTCGGTTCCCTTCCGCCAACCGGGTCTTCCCACGCCGATCACCCAGGTCCGATCCGGATCCAAGTCCGTGTGCGCCTGAGGCGGACCGGTTCGACCAACCACCTCGTTGCCGGCGAGGCCATCATCGCCGCCGCTGGAGGGACTGTCGACTATTCCCGGGACTACGACGATCCTGTCGCCTTTCGCACCCCTGGACCGAGCGAGATCGGCTACTGCGCCGCTCACCACCATGACCCGGCTCGCCCTGTCGAACGCCGCCTTCTGCTCCCGGCCCGGAACCGACCTGTCGAGCCCGGTCTCCAGTTCGTGCAGGTGCAGAACCACCTTCGTATCCGCCGACACAACCCCCATGAGTGGCCATGAACCTGCGCCGCTGAGCAACAGCACATCAGGCCGGGGAAGGCGTAACATGCGGATCCTCCAGAACCTGGACTCCATCGCCGAGGCCGACGCACTCAGGGGCTTCCGTCCCGCTGCCACCGAGCGGATTCCAGTAACAAGTGCTCCCGAAACACTTCGGCGCCCGGCTGGTTCGAGCACGATCACAGATTCGGCCAAGTCGCCGAGTTCATCCAGCAGCGGTCCTCCGTGAATCGCGATGATGTGCACACTTCGGCGCTGCTGCTCGGAACTCGCTCGAAGTAGGCGCGACAGCACAATCGGCACACCCGTACGCGACATATCGTGGAGGCCGATCCATACAACGGCTGCGCTGCTCATCCGGCCACTACCTGTCCCCGACAATCGCCTGCCAGAGCACCGGCGCAAGATGGTCCACCAGGTGTGTGCCGAGGACCCAGCGCTGCAGATTTGCGGCCTGCCCGCGCCGATATTCTTCGTCGCTCAGTAGCGACCCGAGCCGACCTGTCATCTGATAGAGGTCTCCGAGCGCAACGGCCATTCCGGGGGACCCGGCGGAACCGAGGATGTGTCCCAGCCCTCCTGAGTCGAAGCCGACCACGGGCACGCCGAGGGCGCCTGCCTCCAGTGCTACGAGCGGGAACGGATCCTCGCGTGCCATCGAAACAACTACATCCGAAGCAGCAATGTAGGGACGGGCATCGGCAACCGATTCCAGGACCGTCACGGCACCCTGAAGTCCCGCCCTTCTGATGTCTCCACAGGTCTCCTGCCATTCAGAACTCTGCGGGTCTCCCCCCAGCCAGACACCGGTTGGTTCGGTCGGAAGTTCAACGAGCATCCCCATCAGATCGACGAATGACTCTGGACCCTTCCGGCGCCGCATGGCCCCGACGGACAGAACCACCGGACGCGCCGATCCGTTGGTGAGTGCACGCCGTGCTCGGTCAATGGATTCTTGAGCTGGCCTCGGTTCCTCGATGAACGCGTCCACCCGGTGAACCCGGGAAGATTCGATTCCCCATCGATCTATCAACATCGCTTCCACAGCCGGTCCAGTGGCTATGAAGCGGTCCACCGGATCCAACATCTCGTTTCGTCGTCGGGAGTCCGGGAGGACACGCTCTGCGACGTGATCGAGTTCGTGCACGTGGCAGACAAGCGCCGCGCCCGGTGTCACGAGTGTTGTCGCCAGTTCGAGTGCTGCGAGGGTATTCGCAACCACTAGATCCGTTGCCTCTCGTGACCCGAACATCCGCTGCGGCCCTGCACGACCTCGAAGACCTGCACCTGCGTTTTGAGTGCCACGGACTGACCCGACCCCAGCCGAAACACGATCCATCGCCCGAACTACCGGGTTGCCAATCACATGACAGGGGGCCAGGGACTGGTATTCACCGACCAATGGTCCGCCACGCCGGAGCACTACCCGCGCTTGACAGCGATCACCGCTCAGAAGCCAACGAAGCATCGCTCCCATGAGGATGGGAGCACCCGTTCGGCTCGCATCGTGACCAACGTAGGTCACGCGCAATTTGGTAGTCATGCAGTGCCTATGGCTTCGAGACTCCGCCTACGACGTTGACTCGTCGCGGGTGTTCGAAGCACCGGCTCCGGTACCAACACTCGCACTCCCCGAATCTGGCACTTCGGCCTTGAGGTCTTCAACACCGACCCTCAGCGGAACGTGTCCTGCGAGTTGATCCTGTTCATCGGCAACACGGACGCCGTAGGTGTAGACGAGGCGACCTCCGAGCCAGCCACCCACGAGCAACAGCACAAGTCCAACGATTGCAACGGCCATTGCTCCGGTAGCAGTTCCGTCTGCCAGATATGAAATTGATGACGACCCGGACCTGCGAAGTAT
>JBATWQ010000348.1:0-11221 GCA_049672765.1 Microthrixaceae bacterium
CGACCAGCTCCTTGCGGACTACAGGGAGACCCACGACAGGCGGATCCGTAACCAGATCGTCGAGGCCCACCTCCACATCGTTGACCACTACGTGGCCCGGTACAGCAGATCAGGGCGGGTGAGTTCCGATGACCTTCGACAGGCCGCCCTCATCGCCGTCATCGGAGCCGTCGAGAGGTTCGATGAGCACGGTGGCGCGTCCTTGAGGACCTTTGCCTCGCGAACCGTTGAGGGGGAACTCAAGCGATACCTGAGGGACAAGACGTGGACAGTCAGGCCGCCCAGGTCGCACCAGGAGGCGCATCTGGGAATCAGGAAGGCGACCGAGGAATTGACCCAGTCGCTGCACAGGTCACCGACGGTGGCCGAGTTGTCGACCCACCTGGGCATGAACGAGGAGAAGGTCATCCAGGGCCTTGCGGCGGCGGCGGTGCGTGACAGCGAGAGCCTCAACCGGATGATCAGACGTGGTCAGGACGAAGAGATGTCCATCGAGTTCGGCGACATCGACGGCTCCTTCGACCTGACCGAACTTCGGATCGCACTGCGGATGGGGATAGACACGCTGAACCAGCGGGAGCAACACGTACTGCGACTCCGATTTCTCGATGAGCTGTCGCAGCCCGAGATCTCGGAGCTGATAGGCGTATCGCAGTCCTACGTATCGCGGCTAATTCGAGGTGCCCTCATCAGTCTGCGCCACAGCATCGAGGCCTGAGCCATCGGGAGCCGCAACAGTCCGGGCTTGTCTGCCTAACCGGGTGCCACCAACCTACCCAGCTCGATCCGTCGCCAAATCTGCCTCCGCGCGTTGACCGAGAGGGTCACGCGTGGCAGGGTCAGGGCAGCCGTTTGGCGAGCGTAAGATTGCAATCGAAGATCGCACCAGGGGGCCTAGTGACCGACATGAATTACTCAGATGCGACAACCGCAAGTGCCCACGACGAGGTCGGGGACAACTCGCCCACCGAAGCGGACAATTCTGTCCTGAACGATTGGCAGGAGCCGGAAGTGACCGACGAGACCTCACAGATTCTCGTTTCGGTCTCACCAGGACACGTGACGGTGAAGGGCGAACTCGACTTCGATTCAGCTGGAAAGTTCCGGGCGGCAATGGCCGAGGCGGTCTCCCTAGACCAGCCCAAGCTGGTGCTTGACATGTCAGAGGTCACCTTCATGGACTCCTCGGGGCTCCGCGAACTCGCCGAGATGCGATCCGCCGGGTTTGAGATCACCATCCAGAACGCATCGGACTGTGTCCGTACAGTTCTGCGGGTTACCCGGATGGACGAAGTGTTTCTGTTGTCGGGAGGCTGACACGGCGTCGAGCGCCGCGCCAGCTTGGTGATGCGCCGGTTCTCAGGCGGCATCCTTCAACTGGATCGGATGAAGGTCACCGAGGACAGCTGAGGCCTTCTGCTGCACCTCGCTGGGACCACCGACCGCTACCCAGTCAGATCCGGTCGGCTCGCCACCGAAGGTGTCGAAGGAGCCCTCGCTTACCGGGAGTTGGACCGCCACGGAGTAGAAGCCACCGGCGAACGCTCCGAAGACTGCGCCGGCTATGACCCCGGCGACCAGTCCGACGCCTTCTGCTCCGACGATCACCACGATGAGAATCGCGATGATTGCTCCGAGCAGTATTCCGCCGATGACTCCCACTAGGGCGAGCTTGGCCATCCACGCCATGCTCCGCTTGTCGACCAGGTTTCGGTCCTCTCGCGTTGGCTTGGCGGCGACTTCGATATAGCTCGAGTCGACTCCGTTTCGTTCTAGGGCCAGGACGGCGTGCCTTGCCTGGTCGATAGACGAAAACCAGGCGATCGTGTGGTCGCCCGACTCCAGAGTGCCCGGCTCCAATTCCTCGGGCGGATCGGTTCGATCTTCCATCAGAAGACTCCCCTCGGTTACATGGCGTACTTCAATCCCGTACCCAATTGGGCACTGATTCAAACGGGGCCTACCCCAATTCAGGCGAACGTCACCAGTGGAACTCAGGCGAGGGAGAGGAAGAGGTCCGTGCTCATCGCGTATGCGGTCGAAACCTCAGCGATGAACATTTCGCGCTCCTCCGGGCTCAGGGGCATCGCATCCAACAGCGACCGGTAATCCTTCTTGAACTGGTCGGCGTCCTCGATGTCCAAGAAGTGGAAGAACGAGCTACCAGAGGTCCGGTCGATCCCATAGGTACGCTCCACCACTCGACATATGTGCTGGCCTCCGGAGAGGTCACCGAGATAGCGCGTGTAGTGATGCGCAATCAGACCCGGGGACCACTCGGCGGCAATCGCCTTGATCTGATCGCAGTAGCGCCGCGTTGCCGAATTCGGTTCGATCGCCCGCACATCTTCTGAACCGAGGTGTTCCAGGTCCCGTCGAATTGAAGGTGTGCGGCGGAGTCGGTCGTCGATGAACGGACCTGCAATCGGATCCTCTCTCAGAGAGTCAGCGGCTTCCTCGAGCGCCTCATATACAAAGGCGACCTGAGCCTGCATCTGGACGAACCCGTCAATCGGCAGCTCACCCTTGATCAGGTCGGTCATCGCGGAAGAGTGCTCTGCGTTGCTGTGGTCAGAGGTCGTCCCCCTACGGAGCTGAAGCGAGAACCGATCGCCGGAAGGGTCGACCACCGATTGGTGATCTGCGACATTTGTGGGATTCATCGTGAACGTCCTTTGGTCTGGGCATAGAGCTGTGTGACCGCGGCCGGTCTCGCGATTCGTGTCAGGACCCATCCGGATGCCATCAGGGCGAGAGCCATAGCGGTGAGCCACCACGAACTGGAGCCGGTAAATGCGAGAGCTTTGGCCGCAGGTGGATTCGACGGATCTGTGGTTACCGGGACAGCCGAGGTCAGGGTGCCCGTCTCGACCACGGGAGCCGGAACGATCGTCGTCGGCACGGCCATAGCGATGGGGTTGGCCGGAGTTTCCTCGTCCGGAGCCGGTGGCACGACGGTGTCGTCGGTGTCGTCAACTGGTGGGTCAACTGGCGGGTCATCGACGATCGGTGCCTGCCCGACGAAGCTGACAGGCACCGTCACATCAGCCGAGTGGACGCCCGGGTTGGTGTGATCGGCACGGGTGGCCACGACGCAGCGGACCTGCGGGTCGAAGCAGTCGACGAACTCATCGCCGGACGACAACGACAGCGTCAGGTCGAAGGCACCTTCGGCAGTGAAAGGGGTCGTCAGACCAACCGCGTAGGAAGGCGGGTTGGACGAGATCCAGAACGATGCACCCGCGCCCCCGGCCATCGATGCTCCCCCGACACACGGACCCGGCGAAACTCCGACGCCGTTGTCGACGCATAGAGCCAGGTAGACGCCGATCGTCGGGTCATATCCCGTTCCCGTTACCTTCACAGAAGCTCCGGTGAGAGCCAGACCGTCAGCTGGAGTGACGGTCAGGGTCTGCCCCGTCGGACCATTGACTGTCCTGGTGGTGTCGGTCTGTTCGGCGCCGGCTGCGACCCCTGACAGGGCCGTGACGGCCCCGACGATGACGAGCAGCGACACCAACAGCTTTGGTGTGCGACGAGCGGGCGTGCGCCGCCGTGGGTGTGGTGGACTCATGAGGCTCATTGATTTCTCCTTGTTGTCAAGGTTGCTGGGTGGGCAGTTCGAACGGGCACGACAATCGGGCTCGCACAGTCGGGGTGTCGGATAACGGTCACCTGGTGGCCGTAGACGTCACTCAGAACGTCTGGATCGAAAGCAACATCCGGGGGGCCATCGACCGCCACGACGCCCCCGCTCAGGACGACGACCCGATCCGAATGTGCAGCCGCGAGTCCGAGGTCGTGGACCACCACGACAACCGCGGCCCCGTTCTCGGCGCGCTTGCGCAACAGGTCGAACGTCCTCTCCTGATGATGGACGTCAAGCGCTGCGGTGGGTTCATCCAGGAAGAGGACCCGGGTCTCCTGGGCGAGGGTCCTCGCGAGGGTCACCCGCGCGCGCTCTCCCCCGGATAGTTCTTGGATGCTGCGGTCCGCCAGGTGTGCGACGTCACAGTCACCGAGGGCACGAGCTACTAGTTCGTCGTCATCTCCAGACCTGTCGCTACGGCGCCACGGAGCTCTTCCCATGGCGACCACGTCTCGAACCCGGAACGGAAAGCTGACGGTCGAATCCTGGAGCAGAACCGCACGACGCTGGGCCAGCAGGAATGTCGGAATTCCGCGTATCGGCTCCCCGAGCAGGTCGACCGACCCACTGAAATCCAGGTCACCAGAAAGCGCCCCGAGCAGCGTCGACTTCCCAACTCCGTTGGGTCCGACGATGCTCACGATCTCACCTGGCCCGACATCCAGGTCTACCGGACCGACGATGCGCCGCTCCCCCAGCCAGCACTCGAGTTGCCTGGCCCGTATCGACAACGGGTGTTTTTCGATCATGCCCAACCGCCCTGGGCTGCACGGGTACGTCTGAGTTGCCAGAAGAAGAAGGGGCCGCCGACCAGCGAAGTCAGCACGCCCAGGGGCAACTCCTGGGGAGAGACAGCGGTCCTGGCGATGAGGTCGGCAATGACCACCACCAGAGCGCCCGCGAGGGCGGATGAAGGAATGAGAACACGGTGCCGCGGACCACCGACCATTCTCATCAGGTGCGGGATGACTAGCCCGACGAACAGAACCATTCCGCTGACGGCCACCGAAGCCGCGGTCAGGATGGCCACGACGGCCAGCATCACGGCACGGAGCCTCTCGACGTTGACGCCGACGTGACCGGCCTGTCGCTCCCCGAGCGCCAACAGGTCGAGTCTTGGCGCGAGCACGTACGACGCGACCAACCCCACCACCGCCAGGGGTGCGACAACGGCGACCTTGGTCCAACTGGCTTGGGCCATCGAGCCGAGGGACCAGAACGTGATCGACCTCAACTCGGCGTCGTCTGACATGAAGGTCGCGAGTCCGATCAGGGCGCCCACCAGCGCATTCACCGCCACCCCGGTAAGAACCAGAGTTACGACCTCGGTCCTTCCATTTGCCCGGGCCGAGGCGTAGACCACAACCACGGTTGCGAGGCCGCCGAGGAACGCTGCCGCGGGAACCGACCAGGCTCCGAGCACCGTCGCTCCAGCGACGATCGCGGTGATCGCCCCAAGGCTCGCTCCGGCGGAAACTCCGACGATCCCCGGCTCTGCCAACGGATTGGCGAAGGTGCCCTGCATCGCCGCACCGGCGCAGCCCAGACAGGTACCTACGATCATCGAAAGAGCGACCCGTGGGAAGCGGATCTGCCAGAGGACGGCGTCTGCCGTCGGATCGATGCCATCCATCGAACCGAAACCGACCCGCCTCAGGATCGAGGTCAGAACATCGGCCGAGGAGATCTGGAAGGCACCAATCCCGGAACCGACCAGGGCAGCTACGCACAGCGCCATGGCGAGACCGACAAGCAGGACAGGGCCACCCACTTGGCTACGACGAGAGCGCCCGCCTGACGGCGCGGGCTGCGCATCGGGTTGGGTTCCAGATGGGGCCTCTGTGCTCATCACCTGCGTGGTCATCCCCGGCCTGCTTCCGCAGCGAACTTGCTCGCGAGGTTCCGCACAACCGTGGGTGTTCTGGTTCCGAAACTGAAGAGCAGGCCGTCTTCGAGGGTCACGATTCGGCGTGCCGCTCCGGCGGGTGTCTGTGCAATCCCGGGGGTTGCCAACAGTCCGTCGATACCCCCGACCGATTCGAGTCCGGTCGTGGTGAGCAACAGGATGTCGGGGGCTGCGAGTACCAGCGCCTCGCTGGTCAACGGGGTGAAGGGCTTCGTCAAGCCCATCTCCGTTCCCACGTCGGTTCCGCCTGCTGCGGCGATCATCGAATCGGCGCCTGACCCGGGCCCGCCGAGCAGGTACACGCCGGCGGTTCCCCGGAGGTAGAGGAACGCCACGTGGGGATGTTCGCCGGACGAGGAAGCCCGGTCCGCGACCTCTTCGATACTCCTCATGGTCCGCTCGGCAAGAGCAGCACCCTCTGTGGCGAGTCCGAGGGCAGATGCGATCTCGGTCATGTGCCCGTGAATCGTCTCCACACTGGTCACCGGATCGAACGCAATGACCGGGACGCCGATGGATCGGATCTGGGCGATCGCCTCGGGCGGGCCGGAGTCGGTGTCGGCCAGCACGACGCTGGGTTTGAGCGACATGACCGACTCGGCCGACATGTCGTGGCCATGGGTCACCAACGGGACATCATCTGCCTCGGTGAACGTCGTCGAAACATCCCGTCCCACGACGTTGTCGCCCAGCCCGAGTGAGTACACCACCTCGGCGATCGCCCCTCGTAGGACAACGATCCGACTTATGTCTTTCACCACGGCGGTGGTCCCGTCCGCAGACTGGACGGTGACCGGGAGGCGCGGCTCGGGTCCGTCGACGTCGATCGATAGCGAGTAGCCGTCGTTCGACGAGGTCTTGACTTCGTCACCAGGGGTGTCCGAATCGGAGTTCTCGCCGTTGGACCTGGTCGGGGCGGAACTGGGCGAGTCGGACTGTTCGGAGGCGGACTGTTCGGAGGCGGACCGCGCCGAACTGGTGCTCGTGACACAACTGGTGGCCAGCAGCAAGGCGCACAGCAGCGACCAGCCAACAAACGCCGGCACCCGTGCCCGTGCCCGTGCCCGTACCCGCCGTCCGCAGCGCGGGCCTGTCATTCGGGGCTCCCGGTGCGACCAGATCGGCGGCTCAGGTACGCGGCACCACCTCCCAGTGCCGAGAGCGACAGCGCTCCGGCGATCAGCCAGGGTGCCACACCCGATCCGGTCGAACTGCCATCCGGACCTCGACCGGACCCTGCCCCAGCGCGACGGCCGTCGGCGGATTCGTCACGGGCACCCGCGTCGCCGCGATTGTGGTCGGATGCGTCTGCGCTGCCCTCGTCGTCCAACTTCTGTGCTTCAACCTCTGCGGAAGCAGCGTCGGGGTCGACGGCCGACAGCGCTGACGGGCCGCCGGCTCCATCCGATCCAGGTCCGTCCATCGCCGGTCCTCCAGGTCCTTCACCCACCGATCCGGTCGCATCGGGCGATCCCGACGGAGCGCCGGATGACCCGGGTTGGACCCCCAGATTCGGCTGACCCGTTCCATCGCCTGATTGAACTGGAGCGGTGACTCCGGACCTGGTCGGGCTTGTGGGTGGTGGCGTGGTCGGCCCAGGGGGCACGGTGGTTGGTGGCGGAGCCTGGGGCTTTGCGAAGGTAACGGGTACCAGAACATCCTGCGAGCGATCACCCGAGCGCAGATGGTCATTGCGTGTGGCGATCGCACACGGCGTGCTGCGACAGTCGATCGTCGGGCTGATCGCCGAACTGAGCGTGAGGGTCACGTCGAAGCTTCCGCCCGTTCCGTACGGGATCGTCAGACCCTCGGCATAGGACGGCGGGTTGGAGGAGATCCACTGTGACGATCCGTTGGAGCCCTCCAGTGCGATTCCGCCGCCGCAAGGTCCCGGCGCCACAGCGGCCGTCGGGGGGATCACACACAGCGCGACGTAGACGCCCTTATTTGTGTCGTAACCGCTCCCCCGGACGTTCACAACTGCCCCGGTGGGCTCGAGTGCGGTGGTGCGTGACACGGTCAGCCTGCCTGCCGCCCCGGCACCCACCGGCGACGCGAGGTCAACTCCCAGGACCGCGGCCAGTAACGCTGCGGCGACACAGAGGCGGACACGCCAGGTAGAAAATGTGTCCCGAAAGCGCTTCGATTCCTCCGACATCCAACTCCCAAGATCGTGGGTTGCTTCTGGCAACGCAGGAAGTTAGACCTACCGTGAATCGAATGTAAAGTGAACTTATCATTATATACTTGCAGGCCCTGATATGAGACTGGACAACCGCTTTTCCGACGAAGTCGTGGCGGCCATCGTCAAACACATGAACGGAGACCATGGCTCCGACTCGCTGTTGATCTGTCAGCAGTTCGGAACTCCGACCGCGACGGATGCGTCCATGACCGATTTCGATCAACTGGGCGCGGACTTCGAGACGACCGTCGACGGCCGAGCGACTCGGCTGCGGGTGCCTTGGCGGGGACGAATCACCGAACGCGCCGAGGTACGGGCCGAGGTCGTCTGGCTCTTTGAAGAGGCGACCCGTCGTTCCGGGTCAGCGGGCTTCGAGTAGGACCACCGGTATCTGGCGGGTCGACTTCTCCTGGTACCCGGCGTACGGCTTGTACGCGGCCACGATCCGCGGCCACAGCGATTTTCTCTCGGTCTCGGACGCAACCCTCGCCGTCATCGGTACCACTGAGCGCCCGCGGAGTGAAACCGAAACCTCCGGGTTGGCGAGAAGGTTCAGATACCAGGCCGGATGATGGTCATCACCGCCACGGGAAGCGACGACGACGATCGCGTCACCGTCGGTCAGTGGTGATGTCAGCATCACGGTGCGCTGTTCACCGGAGCGTCGACCCACGGTGGTCAACTCCACCACCTGCATCCCCCGGAGCTTCCACCCGAACCGGCCGCCGGTGACTTTGAGGGTCATGCGGTGAAGCGAATTCAGCACCTTGAACGTGGAGTCTCCGGCCATCGCGGAAATCTAGTCGGAGCTGCCAGCGGTTCCGGGTGGGCGGATTGTCGCCTGCAACTGGATTGCCCACTGGGCGAGGATGGGCTCACGGCGTCGACGGTCATCGGTCAGCAGGTTCGACAATCCGAGTCCCCTCGCCAGATCGAGCGTCGCCTGGATCGATTCCCTTACCCCGGGAAGTGACTCGTCGGCTCCCAGAAGCTGGACCGTCAAACGGTGGACGTCACGACCGATGCGTGCCTCCAACGGAACCACCTTCTCGCGCAGTTGCGGCTCTGCCGACGAGGCGACCCACAACTCGAGAGCAGCACGGAACAACGTCCCCGTGTAGAAGTCCACAATGATGTCGACGACCGCCCTGGTCTCGAGTGGATCGGGGCCAACCCGTGTCGCAAACTCTCGGACCTCGGCGGCACGGGTTTCGGCCACATACTCGACGGCTGCGATGAACAAGTCCTCGCGGGTCCGGAAGTGATGCTGGGCCGCCCCGCGCGAGACCCCGGCGCGGTCTGCAACCACCGTCACGGTGGTGTTCGACCAGCCGCTCTCGGCAAGGCACTCGACGGCAGCGACGAGCAGGCCAAGTCGTGTCGCGCGGCTGCGTTCCTGTTGGGGCTCCACCCCTATTTGCCTTCTACCCAGCGGGGCGGCCGCTTTTCGAGGAACGACGCGATCCCCTCCTGGGCGTCGACGGAGGTGAACAGTCGCGCGGATTCAGCAGCAAGCCTGGAAGCCTCGGCATCGAAATCTGCGAGCAGTCGGTCGGTGTTCAGTTTCTTGGACGCCGCCAACCCCAGGGGGGAGCCGAGCTTCAGGTCGCCGATGATGTCGTCGGTGACGGCAACCACGTCCCGGGTCGATTCGGTGATCAGCCCGATCCGGGCCGCGACGGTCGCATCGAACTTCTCGCCTGTCAGGAAGTAGCGACTGGCAGAGCGCTGATCGAGCCTGGGGAGCAGGGTCAGGGAAATGATGGCCGGAGCCAGCCCAAGTCGCGCTTCGGTGAACGCGAACGACGAGGTGTCGGATGCGATCACGATGTCGCAGGCTCCGAGCAGGCCGAGTCCCCCGGCGCGGACGTTGCCGTCGACGGTTGCAACGACCGGCTTCGGAAGTTCAAGAATTGCCCGCAGGAGCTCCACCAGCCGTTGGGTCCCCTTGGATGGCCCGCCCTCTCTGGCGCTCTCGGCCAGATCCGCCCCGGCGCAGAAGGTGTTGCCCGTGTGAGTCAATACGACCAGCCGCACCCGTTCGTTCCGGGCAGCTTCGGAAAGGTGTGACAGCAGGTCCGAGACAAGCCTGGCCGACAGGGCGTTCCGGTTGGACGGCGAGTCCAGGGTGATTGTCGCAACGCCTCCATCGACGTTCAGGTGAACCAGTTCGTCATCCCCGGGTTCGGATCCGGTTGGTTGATCGAGCTGACTGTTCGCGGGTGCCATCTGTTCGACCTTTCTGTTGCGTCCGGGGTCATTTGCGCCCGGGGTCAGTTACGCCCGGGGCGATCCGGGTCAGTAGGACTTGGGCAGCCCAAGGCTGAACTGGGCGATGAAATTGAGGATCATCTCGCGGCTCACCGGAGCTATCCGACTGAGACGGGACGAGGCGATCAGGGTACCGAGTCCGTATTCGCTTGCGAGCCCGTTGCCTCCGAGGGTCTGGACCGCCTGATCGACCGCGCGGGTGCCGGCCTCACCGGCTGCATACTTGGCCATATTGGCGGCCTCGCCGGCGCCCATGTCGTCGCCCGAGTCGTAGAGCGTCGCGGCCTTCTGCATCATCAGCCTTGCCAGCTGGACCTCGATGTGGACCTGCGCGAGCGGGTGGGCAACTCCCTGGTGCGTGCCGATCGCCTTGCCACCCCAGACCACACGCTCCTTCGCGTAACCGGCGGCCCGGTCTATGGCGTAGCGGGCCATCCCGACGGCGAAGGACGACGCCATGATCCGCTCCGGGTTCAACCCGGCGAAGAGTTGGTCGATGGCTGCGTCCTCATCACCGACGAGCGAATCTGCAGGAAGGCGGACGTCGTCGAGGAACAGGACGAACTGGTCATCAGGCGCAACGATGTCCATCTCGATCTTGGTTCTCTCAAGGCCGGGGCTGTCGGTCGGGACGATGAAGAGGACCGGCTTGAGTTGTCCACTGGTCGCGTCCTCGGTGCGGGCGACGACAAGCACGTTGTCGGCCACGTCGACCCCGGAGATGAAGACCTTCTGACCGCTGAGCACCCAGTCGTCACCGTCGCGTCGGGCTGTGGTGGTTATGCGGTGGGAGTTCGACCCGGCGTCGGCCTCGGTGATCGCGAACGCCATGATCGAGGACCCGTCGGCCAGGCCCGGCAGCCAGCGGGCCTTCTGGGCGTCGGTTCCGAAGCGGGTGATGACGGTGCCGCAGATCGCCGGTGACACGACCATCATGAGCAGCCCGCAGCCCGAGGCGCTCAGTTCCTCCTGGACTATGGACAGTTCGTACATGCCCATGCCGCCGCCGCCGTACTCCTCGGGCAGGTTCACCCCTAGGTAGCCGAGGCTTCCCGCCTCGTTCCAGAGTTCGGTCAGGTGTTCACCCGCGCGCGCCTTCTTTGCGCAGTAGTCGTAGCCGTACTTGGCACCCAGAGAACTGACCGCCTGCCGCAGCGCGAGTTGCTCTTCGGTCTCGGTGAAACTCATGTCGCTTTTTGTCCTTTGGTTT
>JBATWQ010000349.1:0-2778 GCA_049672765.1 Microthrixaceae bacterium
GCCTTGTGGTGACCCGGAAGGTCGGCCGAGTGCGCAGGTGTCGAATTGGTGGTCGTCGGCTGGAGGAAGCGGCGGACTGGATCGATCGCTACAACCAGCTCTGGGACGAGCGCTTCGGCCAACTCGATCAGGTGATCGAAGACTTGAAACGGGAAGAAGCCAAACAGAAGGAGAATCCAGATGGACCAAGCAAGTAAAGGCGAAGTCTCCCCGCCGAAGAACCTCACCGAGATCGAGCGGAGGTCCGATCGCCAGATCGTCGTCACGCGAACTTTCGACGCTCCGGCCCACCTTGTGTTCGAAGCCTGGTCGAAGCCTGAGCTGTTCAAGCGCTGGTGGGTGCCAAGGTCGATGGACATGACACTTGAGGCCTGCGAGATGGATGTGCGCACCGGTGGCACCTACCGCCTCGGTTTCGGCAACGGAATGGACTTCTTCGGCAGGTACATCGAAGTCACACCCCCGTCGCTCATCGTCTGGACGAACGAGGAGGGCGACGACAGCTCTGTCACCACCGTGAGCTTCACCGAGACAAATGGCAGAACGTTAGTCGTGGTGAGCGAGCTCTATCCCTCCAAGGAAGCCCTCGACGCTGAAGGCGGTGCCCTGGAGGCAATGCACGAGACGTTCGGTCAGTTGGACGAGTTGCTCGTCGAGCTCACCCCACAGCCGTAAGACGTGTCTTAGCGGTCGACTGCCTTTTCGAGTTCGGACTTGGTCATCTTCGAGCGGCCCTTGATGTTCTTGTGGCGGGCCTCCTGATAGAGCTGGTCCTTGGTCCGGCCGCCTGCGCCCTTGTGCGAACGAAGTCCACCGCGTCGTCCCGACGAGATGTCCTCCTTGGACAACTTGCTCGACTCCTTGGACTCCCCGGCTCTGGCCCGCTCCTTGTTCACCGTCCTCGCTGCGATCTCTTCGGCGGTGTCCTCGTCCTCACCCCGCTCCCGAGCGCTCGTCTTGATGTGCTCGTACTGTCGTTCTCGTTTGTCGCTCCAAGCTCTGGGCATCGTTACGCTCCTTTCGACAATGTTCACGGGATCGGCCTGTTGCCATCCGCGGCACCTACTCCTACCCAAATAGCTGGATCGTCAGGAGTCACTGGAGAATTTGCCTGCGTCGCCGCGGCGCAGTTCAAGCCCGAGCCCCGGCCTCGAAAGATCGGGAGACAACCTCCCAGAGGCTGGCTCGCGCGCTCCGTCGAAGAGCATGCGGTCCACCCGCACGTGGTCCGCGAAGTATTCGAGATGACGGATATTCGGTACGCAGCACGCCGGGTGCAGGTGCAACAGGGGTGCGCAATGGCCCGATATCTGCAGCCCGTGCGCCGAAGCGACGGCAGCAGCGCGCATCCATTCGGTTATTCCGGCGCAGCGCGACACGTCGGCCTGGAGCACGTCTACGGCGCCGACGGCGCACATCCGCTCGAAATAGACGAGGTCATATCCGTACTCCCCGGCCGCCACATCAATGTCCGTCAGGTCGCGGATTTCGCGAAGACCATCGAGGTCGTCGGACGAGACGGGCTCCTCGAACCAGGTCACGCCAAGATCAGCAAAGGCGCGTGCCAGACGCGCGGCCTGCTTGCGGGTGTAGGCGCCGTTTGCGTCGACGAACAGCTGCGCATCGTCGCCAATCGTCCGCCGAGCCAGCGCCACCCGATCCAGGTCCCGCTTGTCGTCGCCGCCCCAGTCGGTGCCGATCTTCATCTTCACCCGCGGGATCTGCTGACCGTGCACCCAACTGCCGAGTTGGTCGACCAACTGCTCCGGTGTGAGGGAAGTGAACCCGCCGCTGCCGTAGATGTCGACAGATTCCTGGGACATTCCGAGAAGCTTGCACACGGGCAGGTCGAGCAGCTTCCCCTTGAGGTCCCACAGAGCGGTGTCGACGGCGGCGATGGACGTGGACACGATTCCGGGGCGGCCTAGATTCCGGATTGCTGCCACCATTGAACTCCACGCCGCCGCCACGTCGAGGGCGTCGTGGCCCAGCACGGCCGGAGCGAGAACGTCCTGAATGACCCGAGCACAGGCGCCGGTCGAGTAGGTGAACCCGATCCCGGTGTGTCCCCCGGCCGTTGCCTCACAGACGACCACCGTTGTCGCATCCCAGGTCAGCGTCCCGTCTGATTCTGGCTCATCAAGGGGGACGACGTACACCGACGCATCAATGCGTTGCACCGGAACTGTCGAAGAGGAGGTCGAGGGACGACGCGCCTCCACCGACGACGTCACCGGTCGGAATCCTTTCCGAAGCCCCGGTTAGCCGACGAAAGATGGTCGGCGCAGCGAGCGGCGAGCGCCATGATCGTAAGCGCCGGGTTTGCGCTCCCCTGGGTGGGCATCACGCTCCCGTCGGTCACATACAGGTTGTCCACCGCGAAGCTGCGTAGATCGCCGTCGACCACGCCGCGATCGGCGCTGGACCCCATACGGCACCCGCCGACCAGATGGGCGTAGCGGTTGATGGTTGCGGTCCTCTGGGCGCCGGCCGCCTGGAGAATGTCGGTCATCACCTTGCGACCCGCGGCCATGAGGCTGCGGTCGTTCTCGCACTGTGAATAGTCGAAGCGGGCAACCGGCAGACCGTGGCGGTCGACCTCTTCCGCGAGGGTCACCCGATTCTCGGGCAGAGGCAAAAACTCACACAACACTCCGAGGCACGCCCAGTGGACGTAGTCGCGCATCTGTTCACGCAACCCCGCACCCCAATAGCCTTCGGCAACCAGGTGTTCGGCCCAGGTGATAGGTAGCGGACCGACGCTCTGCACCGAGAAGC
>JBATWQ010000350.1:0-2153 GCA_049672765.1 Microthrixaceae bacterium
CCAGAAGCCGACGGCGTACCGAAGTCACTCAATTGTGCGGTGAGCGGAATGCGGCCCGGCCATGGTGTGACCGAGCAGGTTCTGATCCATGTGAATCAGAACTTCGGCACATCCCGCTGCGAGCGGAAGCATCGCTGTCCAGGAGATAGCCCCTGAGACCCCCGAGCTATTGATAACGGGCCCAGTAGGAGAGCCAACTGCGATCGAGCCTCTTCCGGAGTCCTACCCACAGGCACCCCCGGCGCCGACACCACCTGCAATCAATGTCGGAGATCCAGTCATTTCGCAACGCATCATCTCGGATAACGCCGGTGGGCCGCGGCTCGTCGCAGGTTCACGACCCGTCGTTCCGCCACAGTCGGACTACGGACAGGGAGCGTTCCAGACGGTGCTCGACATCACGGGAGAACCTGATGAAGAGATGGCCGGCTATGTGGATCAGCTGCGTGAATGGTCAGCAGAGTTCGGCGGCCCCCCGACGGTGGAGGAATTCGAACTGCTGGGCCGAAGAATCGTCCGGGCCTCAGCATCTGTGGACAGCGTGTCTCTGCATGCCGTGATGGTCGTCGGGCTCGATGACAAACCCACTCGCATGGTGTACGAGATGACCGGCACCTGACCTGGACCAACCGCTCGTCGATCCTTTTGAATCACGACCTTGGCGGAGGCCCTGGTGCCCCCAGCAGGCGATTCGCCCCGCAATTACCGGGACACGTACAGAAGTCCAATAGACCATGAATCACGCCAGGAACGTCGTTCGCAGTGTGTCGAGCGTCCTCGGTCAGACTGATGTCTTCGATCCGTACTTGCGTTGTGCCGCCTGCTTGGAGACTCCCAACATGGCGCCGATCTCCGACCAGGACCGGTGGGCCTTTCTGGCTGCACGGACGGCCTCGACGAGTTCGGAATCGACCTGATCGCGTTGCTGCGCAAGCTCGGCAACGTGGCGCAGCGAATCGGTGTCAGAAAGTCGAAGATCCTCGGGGGCCACCGTGTCGGCCCACTGCTCGAGCGCTGTCGTTCGTTCTGCTCGGCTCTTGCTCACGGTGTCCACCATCCCGTCAGAAACTTGGGTCGCGCTGTCATCGCGTGGATCACAGCAGTTCCGTGGTCATCTTCGACGACGCCGACCTCAAGTGGCACTGCGGTATTCGAAGGGCCGATGTACATGGTTACAGCTGCGTCGTCGGTCTCGAACGCTCTCCAGTGGTTACGCACTGCGTGAAGCATGTCGTCGTCAGAGACACCGTGCTTGCGGGCGCTCGCCTCGATGTCAATTGCCTTCAAATTGTACCGCCTCCCTTCGATGTCGTCAACACATGTTGACGACATCGAACCTGCACCTGCCGGCTTAAGCCGATCGACGGCGCATTGCTGGGATGCACCAGCCAGCTGACGGACTGCATGCCCTCGAACTGCATCTTGGCGATCGCCGCTCACTAACGATCCGTACGAGCCCCGCTCGGATACGATCCTGGCGAACAGCCACGACTTGCAAACAAAGGGTGCCCGGGGCGGGATTTGAACCCGCATGCTCCTGGGAGCCGAGGGGTTTAAGCCCTCTGCGTCTGCCGATTCCGCCACCCGGGCCCGCAGTGAATCTAGCTGAGAATCGAAAGATCCGGACTACGCCGCGTGGCGCTCCTGCGCTTCAGTTGCCGCTGGGGCGACTCCCCCGGTGGACCTGCCCGACGAGTCGCCCGAGATGGATCCGAGAGCCGACTGGGAGTCCATGGCCGACCAGCTCAATCGACGAAACTCGTTGGCCGCTTCCGGGTCCAGATAGTTGGCAACAACCACGCCTTCGACGATGTCAGCCTGGACCGCGGCCAGCGGCCTGGCCTCCCGACGGATTGCGATGACGGTCGAGTCCCCACGGCGCTGGATGGTCCGGTCGAGGCCGGCCGTGCGCGGAGGGGACCGGAAAACCGGGGTGTCCAGGTCGAGGCGCCTGGCAACGGCGAGAACCAGGCGGACGCTCTCTGAAAAGTCGGCCGCCGAGGCTGAATGGTCATGTGTAGACACGGTGACCGGCGAGTTCGACAGCTGGTCCACTGAAGGATGGTCCGCTGAAGGAACTGCCCTGAGCTGCGGCTGGCGCCGGCGTGGTGTTGGGGTGCGGGAGTTCATGGGACGATTGTCCCGCGCCGGTG
>JBATWQ010000351.1:0-9351 GCA_049672765.1 Microthrixaceae bacterium
CCATCAATCCGTCACCGGTACCGACATCGATTCCTGTGCCAGCGACAAACTTAACCTGCGACACGCCAGCACCGCTGACAACGTCGAGGAACTGTTCAAGCTCGATCGGTCGACGAGTCAACCGGTCAGCGTGATAGACGATCACCCCGTCACGAGAACCGTCAGCGATGTCGGCAAGCATCGCCTCATAGGCCGGGCGACGTTTCCCCGAGTAGGCCGACACGTCGTTATCGATGTACTCCTCAGCGACAGTCCAACCCAGCTCTCTGGCCAGCTGGCGACAGTCCTCAACTTGGCGGGTCACGCCCAACGCTGTCCCGTCATCTTGGGAGATTCGTGCGTAAATCGCTGCCGCTGAAACCCGAGTCGATGCCATAGACACATTTGTAACACGTCAAGAACCTCGCGATGTTGTGCCCCCGACACCACCGGATGCACCACAAGGGTCTGCTCGGAATCACCGGTAACCCCGACCTCCCAGACGGCCACCCCGACGGTCTCAGGTTCACGAACCAACACGGCATCCCAATCGAAGCGACCGGACAGCCGAAACCACCCCGGCCCGACGATTTCCCCGCCTACGAGCCCTACACCAGCCCGACCGGAGAACGCCTCCAAAAACGCTGGGTCCACTTCAACAAAACCGACGCCGAGGCGCCCAAGCCCGGCCCACGCGACGCCGACCGGCCCAGGTTCGATCCGGCCATGCCAGACCTACGCGAACCAGACCAGGCCAGGCAGGACCGGCCCAACCGACAACCCGCCGCCTGAAGCAGGCAGAGCCAACCGCCCGAATACAGCACCACACCCCCCGGACCCCCTCCGGATACTCGGGACCGCTCCGGATCCCCTCCCGCACAAAGCTCGGGCGCAATCGGCGCGCCACGAGCACGTTTCCGCGCCCTAAGTTCTACGGTGGCCTCGATGCCTAGCTCCAAGAGCCCGTTGTTGAAAGTACGCCGACATGCGGACCGGCATGGGCATTGTCATGCGTCGCCGTCTAGTCCGTGCTGTGTGCAGCTGAGGCTCCGAGACGGAAGTTGTTACTTCAGCGCTAGGCCGTATGGGCGGCAACGAGTCTGTTGCTCAGCTGCGCGTCGAGCGGTAGACGACGAACTTGGGGCTTGAGTCGATCACGTCGCAGTTGCCGAAGATCCGCTTGAGCTTGGCGTGATAGGCCAGGTGGCGGTTCCCGATGACCCACAGCTGTCCACCCTTGCGGAGTGCCGCATGGGACTCCGAGAACATCTGCCACGCCGTGGCGTCACTCAAGGCATGGTCGACGTGGAAGGGCGGATTGTTGAAGACCAGGTCGACGCTGCCCCGCTCGATGGATGCGTGACCCTGCAGGTCCTCGAGTCCGGATCCGACCACGAACTCCGCTCCCGTTGATCCGCCCAGATTCTCGCGGACCGTCGCCTCGGCGGAAGCGACGGCGAAGTACGACTCGTCGACGAACAGCACCTCGGCGTTCGGGTTGTCGACCAGTCCCACCAGTCCGACAACTCCGTTGCCACAGCCCAGGTCGATTATCCGGATCTGGCCCGCCTGGTCAGGCAGGTTGTCCAGGAAGAGCGACGTTCCGATGTCGAGGCGTTCCGGTGAAAACACTCCCGGGTGACTCTTGACGCGCAGGTTTCCCGGGTCGAGCACGAACGTCCGCGGGCCTAGCGGTTCTGGCGGAACAACCCCGGCGTCAGGGGAAGCAATGATGAGCCGAGCCTTCTTCTTGGCCAGCGAAGTCCTTGTCGGCCCGATGGTCGATTCGAACGCTTCCAGGCCCGACCGATGAACGTGTTTGGTCATCGCAGCACCGACGACGACCGTTTCGGGGTGTACGTGTGGCGCCAGGCGGGCGAGTTGGTCGATCAAGAGATCGTTCGACCGGGGGAGCTTGATCACCAACGTGTCGATCCGCTCTGGCAGGGCGCCCAGACTTCCAATCCGTTCGACCGCGGACACCTCGAAGCCATTGGCCGACAGGTTCTCTTCGGTTCCACGGTGAGAGATGAACGAATCGCCATAGGACACGAGCCGGCCGGTGGACATCGATGCCGACAGGGCGACCGCAATCGCTCCGAAGGAGTCATTCACCACGACCGTCGTGCCACTCCGGTCGACGGCGCCCCCAGCTACCGGGCCGCCGTCGTCGACTGGGCCAGCGAACTCCCCGGCCAGATATTCGAGGACCAGTTCATCGGCGGCATCCCACGCCCGCAGGCGATCGTTGCTGCGACGGGGGTAACGCTCAAGATCGAATTTTCCCTGGGGGACATCTAGCTGTTCCATGGCGATCGGGACGCTACTCAGAACTTGTCGCGCCGCACGTTCACCTTGCGGCCCTTCAAGGTCGAACGCTTCATGGCCCACAGCACCTCGTCAACGCTGCCAGAGGGCACCTCGACAAGCGAGAAACGCTCCTGGATCTCGATCGACCCGATCTGCTTGCCGCTCAGCTTGGTCTCATTGGCTATTGCTCCGACAAGGTCCTGGGGCCGAATCCCGGCCTCTTTGCCGGCGCCGACGAACACCTTCGACATTCCCTCTGACGGGCCGCGATTCTTGCGCTCGCCCCTGTCGCCCTTGTAGCCGCGGTCCGGACGTCCTCCCCGCTCGCCGCCACGATCGCCTCCCGAACGCGGACCCCTGGAACCGTTCCGGTCTGCGTAGCTCTTTTCGGGTCGCGCCTTCACGTCGGGGATGTCCTCGACGTCCTCGGTTCCCACCGCCGCCTCGTGGGCGAGCTTCACTGCCGCGAGGGCAATCTCGAACAGGTCGATCTCTTCGGCCAGTGATTCGACGATTACCCGGTAGCGGTCAAGATCCTCGGCTTCAACGGCCTCCTGTAGCGAGCTGCGGGTCATTTCCATCCGCTTGCTGCGCAGCTCATCGGCGCTGGGCACCTTCTCGACACGGATCGGGGTCCCGGTGGTCCGCTCGATGTTCTTGAGAAGACGACGCTCACGGGGCTCCGCAAGGGTGATCGCAACGCCTTCGCGGCCCGCTCTTCCGACACGACCGATCCGGTGCACATAGGCCTCGGGTGCCGACGGCACGTCGTAGTTCACGACGTGGGTCAGGTGATCAACATCGAGGCCACGGGCGGCCACGTCGGTCGCTATGAGCAGGTCCGCGGTCTTGTTGCGCAGGCGTCCCATGACCCGGTCACGCTGTTCCTGGCTCATTCCGCCGTGTAGCCCCTCGGCGCGGTAACCGCGCCCGTTGAGCGTCTCGGTCAGGGCGTCGACTTCATGGCGGGTCCTACAGAACACGATCGCGGCGGCCGGCGACTCGACATCGAGGACCCGACCCAGCGCCGCCGCCTTGTGTGCCCGGGCGACGACGTACGCGGTCTGTCGGACAAGGGGCGCGCTCACAGCATCGTGGGCCGGACGTTCGATCCGGATGCGGACGGGATCTTTCTGATGACGCTTGGCTATACCGTTGATCCGGCTCGGCATCGTGGCCGAGAACAGAACGGTCTGGCGCTCGGCGGGAGCCTCCTGGAGGATCGCGTCGATGTCCTCGGCGAATCCCATGTCAAGCATTTCGTCGGCCTCATCCAGCACGACGATCGACAGGCTGTGCAGGTCCATGCTGCCCCGGCGCAGATGGTCGAGCGCGCGGCCCGGGGTTGCGACGATGACGTCGACGCCCCGGCGCAGGGCGTCGAGCTGTCGACCGATGTGCTGGCCTCCGTAGATCGGCACGACGCGAATGCCGGCACCCCGTCCATAGCGGTGAACAGCTTCGGACACCTGCATCGCCAGTTCACGGGTCGGCGCGAGGATCAGAGCGGTCGGACCCTTGCGGTCCGACGCGATCACACGCTCGATGATCGGCAGCGCGAACGCCGCAGTCTTACCAGTGCCTGTGGCGGCCTGGCCAAGAAGGTCCCGACCCTCGAGGAGCGGGGGAATGGACTCACGCTGGATCGGAGTCGGTTCTTCATAACCCAGCTCACTCAATGCGGTGAGCAGATCGGCGCTCAGCCCCAACTCGGCGAAGGCGTTCGATTCGCCCGCGGTGTGGGTGCTCATTGATCTCCTGTTCCTTTCGGAACTATTCGTTCCTGTTAATCACGATCCCATGGGTGACGCTGCGAGCGGTATTCCAGAATCCCCATGTGACATATGGGGGAGGACCGAGCGGATCTGGGGGATCCACCGGATTACCAAGCGGCTGCGTCCGCCGGAGGATCCAAGGGCGCCCCGGATGGGAGCGCTCAACTCACAAGGGTAGGCGAATATGTCTGAGTCACCCCCAATGGACAGACAGATTTCTGTACCGAGACCGGTAGCTCGGGATGCGCTGCTCGATCTGGTGCGCGCGTCAGCGCTGCTGGTCGTGGTGCTGTGGCACTGGATCTTCACGAGTGTGCGTTGGTCCCACGACGGGCCACACGTCGGAAACCCGGTCGCAGTCACCCCCGGCATGTGGCTGCTGACCTGGTTGTTGCAGATCATGCCTGCGTCCACGGCGTCGGCGGTCGGTCTACGCCTGGCACCTGGTTGCCTACGCGCTCTTATGGGTGATCGTGGCCAGGCTCGGTCTGGGGGTCGGCTCGACCATCGACGCGCAATGGTGGCTGCAGCGTCCCGTATGGCTGATCGGACCGCTGGTGCTTGCGATCCCGCTCTGCACGCTCACCCGTCGCTTCGACGGCTCGCTCGGTCGGCGCCCAGTTCGCCCTTCAGTTGGATGAAGACCTCGGTGCCAACTACTTCCTCGAGTTCCTCGGCCAGACCGTCGATGACCCGGGATCCGCCGCTGTAGGCGTCCGGCGATTCGGTGCACCACCAGGCCATGGTCGGGCCGTCGTCGCCCCAGTCGTGTCGACGCCAGGCACGCAGCGATGCGGTTTCGGTTCCGTCCTCGCCGGCCACCCAGTCGACCCGGATCGGGAGTTGCCAGCAGACCGACGGCTTCCAGTCGAGTGGTGATTCGTCGTCACGAAGCGCACCCAGATGCAGCGCGCACCCCGCCCCGCCCGAGAAGCCTGGACGGTTGAGAAATATGCAGGCACCGTCGATGACCCTTGTGTTGGTCATCGTGTCGTCGGCAAAGATCCCGTCCACGACGGCGGCCCGGTGATACTGGAATATCTCCGGATCCAGGTACGCGACGTTCGCCAGAACCGAGGCGGCCTCGTCATCGACCAGTTCGGCCCCCACCGAACAACAACCCTGCTGAAGCTCCTCTGAGGGGTGATCGAGAATCCCCTGGCAGCCGCGGCCCCAGATGCAGTTCCAATTGGAGTTGAGAAACCCGGACTCGAAACGCCACCGGGTGGGTCCGTCCTGGATCTCCACGTCGAAGACCGGTTCGACGACAGAGGAGTAGGCCTCGGCGGCAGTGGACCCTGGAAGCGGGTCGCTCGGGGAGGCCATGGGTGCGTCAGGCTCCCAGCAGATTCGGCGAATACGGGGAGCGTGCGATCCGCCGTTCCACGACGAGGGTTCCAAACGGAACCACCGAGGCCAACACGATGATGATCATCGTGAGCGTGTCCCAGCTGAAACGCCGGCGAAGCATGAACGATGTCGCCAGATAGACGAGGAACACCGTGCCGTGCACCAGTCCGACCGCCGGCACCAGGTTCGCGGTGTCGAACACCCTGTGTGCCACCGAGGCTGCGACCAGCGCCAGATAGGTGACGGCCTCGGTGATGGCGATCGCGTGGAACAGGCCCAACCCGTCGACGGGCTCGCGTTCCATCAGGCCAGCTCCAACCACTGGTGGATCAGCCCGCGGAGTCTGTCAATCCCGACGTTCTTGGAAGCGCTGACCCAGACGATGTCTGACTTGTCGAGACCGCACTTCTCGGCCAGGTCCTTCTTGCGTCGGGTGAGGGCGGACGACTTCACCTTGTCGTGTTTGGTGGCGATCACCCGGTACGGGCGGCCGAACGCGGCCAGCCACTCGAGCATCTGCACATCCAGTTTGGTCGGGCCGATCTCGCCGTCGACGAGAACCATGATCATCCGAAGTTGGAAACGCTCCAACAGATATCCCTCGATCATCGGTTGCCAACTTGCGCGCACCCGAGCGGGTGCGTTGGCGAAGCCGTAGCCGGGCAGGTCGATGACGGCGGCCTTGTCGGCGAGCGTGAAGTAGTTGATCAGCTGCGTGCGCCCGGGGGTCTTAGATACCTTCGCCAGACCCTTGCGGTTGCTGAGTGAGTTGATCAATGACGACTTACCGACGTTGGATCGACCGACGACCGCTACTTCGGGAATGTCATCGTCGGGAAGCTGGTCGATGCTCGCAGCCGAGGTTACGAATTGGAGCTGGAGCGGTGAAGCCATGGACCCACAGTCTCGCCCGTCGAGCGCTGAGCCGCGGAATCGGCACGCATGGTTTCAGTCGTCGAAGGTCAGCAGCGAGTCGTACAGGCTCTTGATCTTGGCCGCATATCCGGGGTCGGTCGCCCAGATCCCGTTGCCGAAGTTGCTCCAGTTGGGCGCCTTGCCCTTGGGGCTGACCAGATCGAAGCGCGGGTCCACCAGATCGTGGGCGAGCTTCGCCTTGGTGACGTACTTGTCCGCATAGGCCCTCAGGTGCTGGATCTGGGCCCTCACTCCGATCCGTGCGCTCGGGAACTTGGCTGACCCGGTGCCCGTGTCGACGGCGCCGATGCCGGAGAAGTTGTTGTTCTCCTTGGGCATCCTGGTCGAGAAGCGGAGCCAACCGGTCTCGAGCATCGCCTGGGCGAACGCAATGTCGCCGCGGACTCCTTCGTCGCGACCTTCATCCAGGAACAGCTGTGCGAGTTCCTCGATCGAAACCGTCGCCTCGCCCTGGGGACTGTGCGAAGCGGTCTTGTATTCGAACCAGTCGGCCATCTCTCGGGCCGAGACCACCGGTGGACCCATCACCGCAAGGTACGGATACGCCGGGATGACGGGGGTTGAGGTCGTGGTCGTCGTTGAGATGGTGGTGGAGGTGGTCCCGGTCGAATGAACCGGCGGTGCGGGTGTACATGCGACCGCAAGGAGCGTGACCATGGAAGCGGCTGCGACGATCGCGTGCTTCGTCGATTTGGAAAACATGGCGACCAGTCTGCCGGGAAAATTGCCCAATAACTCCCGGCCGGTCACAAAACTTTATTTCAGGCGGCGGCTGTGGCCGAGATCATCCGATCCACCAAGTCGGCGCAGCCGTCGATGACCTTGTCGCGACGGATGGCCATGCCACCTCGGACATCGGCGTCACGCTCTTCCAACAGGGCAGACAGCTTCTCGAGCGTCTTACCGGCGTCGACGGCGTAGGTGACATAGGTGTAGGTCGGCTTGTTCGACAACAGTGGCAACTTG
The DNA here is from genome assembly GCA_049672765.1 of Microthrixaceae bacterium. Taxonomy (GTDB): domain Bacteria; phylum Actinomycetota; class Acidimicrobiia; order Acidimicrobiales; family Microtrichaceae; genus JAGQSZ01. Next base: position 7,317 of record JBATWQ010000351.1, read on the forward strand.
GCGAGCTTGCCGGCACCTCCGGGGCGCTGACCGAACAGGATCATGCCGTCCACCCAGGTTCCGACCACCAACACGTCGGCCTGCTGCAATGCGGCCAGGTCGACCTGTCGTGACGAACACTCCGACGCTTCCCAGCCCCGTGCCTCTAGGCCGGCGACGATCAGGCCGGCGGCCCTGCGGGTATTGCCAGTGAGGCTCTCGTGTATCACCAGTGCGCGCATGGGGCTCACTTTCGTCATCCTCGACCCCATCGGTCAAGAGCGGTCCAAATCTAGGATTGTTTCGGGCTGTCAGGAGCGATTGAAGAACTTCGTGATCGCTTCGATGTTCTCGGGTCCGCCGGCAAGGCGTGCCATCTGGTCGTATTCGCGCACCAGGGCCTCGGCCCAGCCGACGCGGTGTCCCTGGCGCATAAGCGCGGTGGTCGTCTTCAGCGCGTCCGGGGGTTGCTCGGCAAGTTTGCGTGCCCAATCCTGGGCAACTCCGCTCAAGTCGGCATCGGGGACCCTCCGCAGCGCAAGGCCGCTCTCGACAGCCCATTCCGATGAGAACCACTCACCGCTCAGCACCATCTCGGCTGCGCGCTGTGGGCCGACCGCTGCGGCCAGGCTCACGCTCGCTGCGGCCTCGGTTACGACGCCAAGGCCGACGAAGGGGGCTTTGAAGCGGGCCGATTCTGCGACGAAGGCCACGTCGCACCAGGGAATCACGGTCAACCCGAAACCGACGGCCATGCCGTTGACTGCGGCGATGAGCGGAACCGGAACGTCTGAGAGCGCCGACATCAGACCCCGGAATCCGGATCCCTCCTCACCGTGGCGTGGATCCGCGAACTCACTCAGGTCCTGTCCGACGTTGAACGCTCGGCCTTCGCCGGTCAACACGATCACTCTGGCGCCGTCGGACTCGGCGGATCGAAGGGCGTCGCGGGTGCCGTCCCACATGTCGATCGACATGGCGTTCAAGGCTTCGGGTCTGGTCCAGGTGATCGTCCTGACACCGTCGGTGTCAGCAACTGTCATCTGCTCGCTCAATTGAAGGACCCTTCGCTTGTCGTCGAATTTTCGTTCGCGGTCGTGCCCGCGGTCGTGTTCATGGCGCCTCGCATGAAGATGCTGACTATCTCGTCGACGTCCATCGGCGGAGCGAGCGTCGACTTGGTCAGGACCGAGTTCGACACGAACATCCCCAGGAAGATTGCTGCGAGCTGTACCGACCGGTCCCTGTCACCGTCGCCCCCGCCTTCGCCACCGGCGCTGACGAACAACGGGGCCAGGGCGTCCAGGACCTCGGTCACTTCAGATGACTGGGGTCGCCGGGCCGGAGTGGATGTGTCCTCGATAAGACGGATCGTCTGGATCATCCGGACCGTGATGGCTCGACCTGCCGCTTGTAGGCGAAGTTCGAGCGTCGGATGCTGGAGGGCCTCACGGAACTGGGGGAGGAGGGTCTGCAGTCCTATCGCCTGGCGGCGGGCGGCCGAGATCAGCGACCCCATGTCGGGGAAGTACCTGAACACCGTCCCCTCGGATACCCCAGCCTCGACAGCGAGTTGGGCGGCTGTGAAGGAACTGCCGTGGGTCAGGAACAACTCGCCTGCGATTTCCAACAACTCTGCCCGGCGCTCCTCTGGGGCAAGGCGTCTGCGCGCGCCGGGGAGTCTGTCGGGGGTTCTTGCCTGCACGGCCCGAGTCTAGATGTGCGGCGCTTGGGGCCGGCCAAGCCGGAGAGCCAGCTATCGCTACGGTCCCTGCGAGGGGAGTGGTCCGGTTCGTGCACCGGACCTAGCCATGATCTGGTTCGGTGCTGATGCATGTGCGGTCGCTTAATGTCTGTGAGCGTGGTCTCCGTGGTGGAACAGTTCTCGGGAGAGGCAGGGAGCGGTGTGTCGCATGGGGAGCCTCAGCGCTGGTGGACCCGCTTGAGGTACTTGAGGACGGTTCTGGTGCTAGCCGTTCTGTCGGTGGGTCTTCCGACCGCGATCGGTGCAGAGCGGTCTGGATCCATGAATCGGGCGTCCGCGTCGGTTTCCAAG
>JBATWQ010000352.1:0-6849 GCA_049672765.1 Microthrixaceae bacterium
CCGGAATCACCGGCAGCATCGTTCCGGACGACGAGTTCGAGTTGAAGAGTTGGCGCACTCTTCTCGACGTCAATCTGAACGGAGTCTTCCTCGGTTGTCGAGCAACCATTCCACACATGATTTCGGCCGGCGGTGGATCAGTCGTGAATATCGCATCTGTCGCGGCGCTTAACGCTGTGCCCGGCGCTGCATTCGGGTACCAGGCCTCCAAGGCTGCGGTCCGGATGCTGACCAAGTCCCTCGCTGTGAGATACGGCCCGCACGGCGTCCGCGTCAATTCAGTACACCCCGGATTCATGCCACCGATGAGCGGTGGCAGCGCTCCCCAACCCGAGCGGGCCGACCTGGTCCCCATGCGCAGGATCGGCGAGGTCACCGATATAGCCTCCGCAGTTCTCCACCTCGTATCACCGGCCTCGAGATACGTGACCGGTTCGGATCTGGTGGTCGACGGCGGATTGTCGAGCCAAATACCCATGCCACGCTGAATCTGGCCCGCCCGATGGGATACCTCTACTGCTATGGTGGCGGGCGTCACCAAACGGGCGGTCGTTTGTATCAGGAACTCGCTCACTGTTCCTCCGCCCACAGCATTTCGCTTCGCAACTAGCGGAGCACTGGCCAGGAGAAACTGAATGACACAGAACCGACCTGACTATCAAAGCCGGTACGAGTTGGTCGACCTTGAACGCAAGGACGGGATCCTTTGCGTGCGCCTGCACAGCGGCGACGGCCCACTCCGTTGGGGCCTGAATGCGCACCGCGAATTCGAGACCATATTTCGCGACATCGCTGACGACCGTGAGAATCGGGTCGTCATCATCACCGGAACGGGCGACGAGTTCATCGGGCCCAAGGGTTCCTTCGGTGGTTCCGATCAGGTTGGCAAACTGACTCCACGCCAGTTCGACGACCTACGTCCCGGTGCCCACCAGATGCTTCTGGACCTGTTGCGCATCGACGTGCCCGTGATCTGCGCCGTCAATGGACCCGCCGTTCGCCACGCCGAGATCCCGGCACTCTGTGACATCGTCCTGGCCTCTGATACCGCCTCGTTCCAGGACAGTTCGCATTTCATCAACCACATGCCTCCCGGGGATGGCCAACACGTGATCATGCCGCTTGTGATGGGCATGAACCGGGCCAGGTACTACCTGTTGATGGGTGAGGAGATCTCCGCTGAGCGGGCGCTGCAGTTCGGTCTGGTAAATGAGATCCATCCCCCGGACCTTCTGATGGATCGTGCTTGGGATGTCGCGCGGTCACTCGCCCGTCAGCCGATTCTGAATCTGCGCGCCACCCGCCGGATCTTGACCAAGCAGATCAGGAGAGCGATGGAGGACCTGCTCGAGTACGGGCTGGACCTTGAAGGCTTCGCTCTCGTCGACCCGGAGGCAGAGACCCATGGATGACGTCCTGGACTTTCCCTTTCATCGCAATCACCCGCTGGACCTGCCTCCGGAGTACGAAGGCCTGAGGGCCAGCGATGGCATCTCCCGGGTACGCATCTGGGACGGGAGCGAAGCTTGGCTGATTACGCGTCACGAGGACTCACGAGCGCTGCTGAAGGACCCACGTCTCAGCTCGAACACGGAACTCCGGGGCTTTCCCCATCAGAACGCCGGAGTGATGTCGCAGCGTTCGAAGCGGACGTTCATCAGCATGGACTCCCCGGAACATGCCCACTACCGACAGATGGTCACCGGCGATTTCTCCGTGAAACGGATCGAGGGACTTCGCGACGACCTTGACGCCATTGTCGATGCGCGCCTGGACGCGCTCGACGCACATGGGGCCCCGGCCGATCTGGTCGACCTGTACGCGCTGCCGATCACATCGGCCGCTATCTGCTTGATCGTCGGTGTTCCCTACAGCGACCACGACTTCTTCCAGGATCGCAGCCGCAAAATTGTCGCTCGCGGTGTCAGCGTTGAAGAAGGCCAACAGGCAACCGAGGACCTGTGGGGCTATCTGAAGCAGCTACTCGTCAGCCGTTACGAGAATCCCGAAGACGACCTGATGTCGAGGCTTGCCAGCAACATCGTCGACGGCAAGTTGACCGAGGACGAGGCTGTGAACATTGCGCTCGTCCTTCTGTTCGGTGGCCATGAAACCACTGCGAACCAGATCATGATGGGTGTCATCCTGCTCCTCGAACACCCCGATCAGCTCAAACTTCTCCGCTCAAATCCAGAGTTGCTCGGAAGCGCAGTGGAGGAGATTCATCGGTTCGCCAATGTGACTCACTACGGTCGGCGGCGGGTTGCGCTCGAAGACATCGAGGTTCGTGGGCAGGTTATCCGGGCGGGTGAAGGCGTGATCGTTGCGAACGACGCCGCCAATCGCGACGGCACCATCTTCGAGCATCCCGAACGTTTCGACATCACCCGGGACGCCCGGGCCCAGACCGGATTCGGTTACGGCGTGCATCAGTGTGTGGGCCAACGCCTCGCCCGTGCAGAGGTGGTCGTAGCTATCGACAAGCTCTTCAAACGGTTCCCGGAGTTGCAACTGGTCAGCGACCTGGACGACGTCGAATTCAAGGACGGCGTGGTGTACGGAGTGGAAGAGCTAGAGGTCTCATGGTGAACGCCAGAGTCCTTCGCGTTCAGCGAGGTCTGTGCGTGGGCAACGGTCAGTGTGTCGTTGAGGCACCCTCGGTCTTCAGCCAGGACGATGACGGAACGGTCACGGTGGTCGGGGACACAACGGGCCACCAGACGGAGATCGAACGCGCAGTCGAGGAGTGCCCTTCGGGTGCCCTGTCGTGGGACCAGGCCATAGACGAAGAGGACGGGTCAGAATGACCGACGCAATAGACATCGCCTGCGCGGATGGGCTGTTGACAACCACCCGATCGGTGCGTAGGCGCCTGGATCTGGACAGACCGGTCAGCCGCGATCTCATTCTCGAATGCATCGACGTCGCTCTGCAGGCTCCCTCCAGCGCCAGACCGGATGAATCGGACAAGATGGCGTTCTTCGTCGTAACCGAACCGGCGCTCAAGCGGGGGCTCGCCGAGTTGTACCGCGCTGGCCAGCGCCAGCGAATTGAAGAGACGAGCACCGACCAGAGTGCAACCCCGGCACCTGCCAATGAGTCGTTTCAGAGGGTGATGGCATCTGCCAGACATCTGAGCGAGCGACTGCAGGATGTGCCGGCGATAGTGATCCCCTGTGTAAACACCGACTTGAGGGCGGTCACCCACCTCGCAGACCAAGCCGCATGGTTCGGATCTGTGCTCCCTGCCGCTTGGTCGTTCATGCTCGCCTGTCGAGCGCGTGGTCTGGGCGCCGCTTGGACCACGGCCCACCTCACCCGTGAACGTGAGGTCGCGGAACTCCTGGGTATCCCGTCGTCGTGGACCCAGGTCGCGATGTTGCCGGTCGCCTACTACACCGGCTCGGGATTCAAGCCTGCGGCTCGTCCCGCCGCTTCCAGAGTTACGCATTTCGACACCTGGTAGCCGGGCCATGATCTCCGACGGGCGCGGGGCAGGCGTAGTTCCGCTCTGACGGTCAGGCTGGGGTGTCGAACGCGTGGGGCTAGTCCGCTCTGTCGGACGATGCATCTCCCCGGGCCGAGGAGTCCTCGCCCCAAGGCTGGACTCCCCGACGTTCGGAAGGACGCAACAGATGCGCTCCATATTGCCGGGCTCCAAAAGTGGCCGAGCCCCCGGCTGAACCGTTGAGGCGGTGTCGCCTCGCGTTCTACCAGGGGCTCGGGGTTGTCGAGTGGAGGGGGGATTCTCAAGCCCTGAGGCTATTCCTCGACAACAGACTGGGCGTCACGGCGCCTCGTTGACAGATACCTGTACACCGAAGCGATTCAGACCCCGAGACGTAATAGGTCACTTCTCGAGCCAGGCCGAACTCGCGAGCCCCTGACGGAAGTCGAACATCTCGATTCCGTGCACCTTCGGCGTCGCTATGGTCCAGCCTTCGAAGTGCTCGATCGGCAGCCAGTACTGCTTGTCGAGGATCTGGGACGTGATCTCGGTGAAGGCGGCCTTCTTCTCCTCGGGATCGCTCAGCGCCCTGCTCTCCTCCAGCACCTTGTCCAGTGCCGGATCCGAGATGTTGCTCCAGTTCTGGCCTCCGTTGGTTGACGCCATCTGGAAGAACCCGTCGATGGTGTTCTGCGGAGAGGTCGACAGAATGGCCTGGAACTCGCTCGTGTTTCGACGCTCCAGGAAGGCCTGGGTCTGTAGAACCTCAAGCTCTACCTCTACGCCGTCCAGACGGGACCACTGCTGCTGGATCGCTACGGACAGCGGGCGGGTGGCCTCATTTGCGACGAACGTGAACTTGATCTGACCACCATTCGCCTTCAGGTAGTCATCGATCAACGCCTGACCGGCCTCAAGGTCATTCGTCTTCTGCACGACGTCCTTGTTGAAGTATGGGGAGCTCTCGGCGTACCAGGTGTGTGCCGGCGAGGACAGACCCTGCTGGACGTTCTCACTCAGCTTGTCCAGGTCGGTTGCCAGGGCGATGGCCTTGCGCACCCGCTCATCCTCGAACGGCTTCGTGCCCGAGTTGAAGGTGATCTGCAGCACCTGTGTCGGAGGAGCGCTGAAGATCGACATTCCTGCATCACGCAGGCGAGTGATTTCCGGGTTGACGGAGGCAAGCCAACCGACATCCGCGGCACCTGTCAGTACCGCATCCGCCTGCTGAGCAGGATCCCCGACGGGCTTGAAGGTAACCGAGTCGAGGTACGGGAGCTTGCTGTCCCAGTACTCCGCATTCTTCTTCAGTGTGATGTGGTCGCCGGGCTGCCATTCAGCAACCACGAACGGGCCGGCACCGACTGTCGTCTCGGGCGAAGTGCCATAGGACTCGCCAGCGGCCTTTACAGCCGCGGGTGAGCTGATCAGACCCAAGGAGGTCGTCGCCAGATCGTTCGGCAGGTCGGCTCGGGAGTAAGGGATCGAGATCGACAGGGTGAGGTCATCGACGACCTTCCAGCCGGTGAACGAAGCAAGAGTCGCCCGTACAGGGGCTGCGGTCGCCGGGTCGAGGTACCTGTCCCAGTTGAACTTGACGGCCTCGGCGTTCAGAGGGGTTCCATCAGAGAACTGGACGTCGGGACGAAGTTTGAGGGTCCACTCGGTGGCGTCGCCAGAGTCGTCGGTGAGCGACTCCGCCATGCCGGGGGTGACCACCTCGTTCTCGGAATCCATGTGCATAAGGCGGTCATAGATCCCCAGGTAGATGCCGGCGTATACCGATGGCCCCGACTTCGAATCGAGCGACACCGGCTCGCCCGTCGTCAACCAGGTGATGTCACCGCCAGGGGTGGGTTGACCAGATTCGTCGCCCTTATTTGAACTTCCGTCAGAGCTTGCGGAACCACTGTCTCCGCTTCCGCAAGCTGTCACGGCCAGCACAGTGACAGCTAGCAAAGCCGCCAACCTGCGGGTCATTCTGCCCATATGAGTCAAGCTAAATCTCCCTGGTAGGGCCAGCTGTTGCCGGCGGGCCGTAGCACCAAACGAACGGCCGTTTCGTGAAGTTAGTCACACTTTGTCGTAAGGTCAAGCGTTTAAGTTGAAACTGCGCCTCGTCAGCTGAGTGGAGTCTCGATCAGTTCAATTCGATTTCCGTCGGGGTCATTGAGCATGGCGATCCAGAAGTTCGGACGGACTTCGGTTGGCCCGACAAGAACCTCGAACGATGCGTCCCGCGCCGCTTGGACTCGGCTCTCAAGATCACTGACGTAGAGAGTCAAATATCGGATTCCCCGCTCCGACATCGCGTCCAGCAGCGGGTCATTCTCCCGTCCGTCCGCGTGTTCGATGATCTTCACCTGCGACTCGCCGTGACTGAACCGATGCACGGTTCCCCCATCCGGCAGAGGGGTATTGGCGAAGTTCTCAAGACCGAGTGCATCCCGGTAGAACTTCACTGCGGCTTCGGCGTCACTCACCACGATGGCTACGTCGACGATCGAGTGCTTCATGTCTTGCGACTGCAGAGCGTCATTTGTTGTCATCTGTCGGATCTCCTGATCTAGTGGTCCGTTCTTGGGGGACTATTGGACGATCGCGAGGGCCTCTAGGTTGAGGCCGTACTCAAGAAAGTCGTGCATGTCGCGCTTGATGATCTGGGTCATGATCAAACGCGAGTTACGCAAGACCAGTGGCGGCTGCTTCATGAGTAGGTCCGCCAATTCCCAGGCGCGCTCCAGCGCAGTTCCGTGTGGGACCACCTCGCTGATCAACCCGAACCTGTACGCGTCATCCGCCTTGATTTCCTGGCCGGTGAGGAGGAAGTACCGCGCACGGTTGATTCCCATCGCCAGGGGAAGGATGACGTGCTGCCCATCACCGGGTGGAGTCTTCGAGATGAAGTGGGCGGTGTCCTGGAATGTGGCCTGCTCCGATGCGACGACGATGTCGGATAGCAGAGGCAACTCGGCATGGCGACGGGCCGGCCCATTTACGGCGGCAATGACGGGTGCCTCTATGCGCAGCAGGTGGCCGAGCAGATCCTTGGCACCCTTTCGAATCTGATCCCACTGTTCACCCGAAATGCGGGGGACGGCCGGGGTTTCGTCGAGGGCTCCATTCGGGCCGGAAAACTCGTCTCCCGTGCCGGTCATGATCACAACTCGCACTGATGGATCATCGGCGATATCGCCGAATAGCCCTTCGCAGTCTTTGTGAGCAGCCATGCTCCACTGCAGGGGCCCACCATCGGAGTGGAACCGGATCTCCAGCACGCCGTCCTCCCTCTTTGAGAGGACTGCGTGGTCGTACTTGGTCTGGTATTCGTCAAAGTTGGTCATTGTGGCTGCCTCTTCATGATCGGTTCCTACTCATCGAGCGGGGCGCCGGTCACAGAC
>JBATWQ010000353.1:0-5622 GCA_049672765.1 Microthrixaceae bacterium
CCTTCACCGCCCTCGAAGTGACAGAGGGCGCCAAGCGCCTGGAGGAACCGCTCGACAAGTATCTTCAGCGGCTGATGGACGCAGGACTACGGTCCCTGCCGGGCACCGCAGCCGAAATACTCGACGACGGGGTTCGGGAGATCCTCTGTCCCGACAAGATCAACACCGAAGAGTGGCTCCACGCCCACCGCGTCGCACACTCGATCGGCCTGCGTTCGAACGTGACGATCATGTTCGGCTCGGTGGAGCAGCCGATCAGCTGGGCCCGACACCTGGTGCGGACCCGGGATCTGCAGAAGGAAACCGGCGGGTTCACCGAGTTCGTGGGGCTTCCCTTCGTCCACATGGCGACACCGTTGTATCTGCAACGTCGGGCGCGTCGAGGTCCGACCTTCAGAGAAACTCTGCTGATGCACGCAGTCGCCCGGATCGTCTACAACGGCTGGATCGACAACATCCAGGCGTCATGGGTGAAGATAGGATTCGGCGGTGTCAGCCAACTCCTCCAAGCAGGCTCGAATGATCTGGGCGGGACTCTGATGGACGAGAACATCTCCAGGGCCGCCGGAGCCGAACACGGCACGGACGTCAGCGTCGAGGACTTCCAGAACCTGGTCGAGCCGCTCGGGCGAACACTTGTGCAGCGAACGACCCTTTACGGCGAGGTGGCCAAGGTTCCGTGTACCCCGTAGTCGACCCAGGACCGCTGACCCCCGAACGGGACTGGGTTTCGCTCGAACATGACGGCGACACGTATCTGTTCGACCTGACTTTCCTGCAGAGCAACTGGACGTGCATCTTCGGTGACGGTTGTAAAGGCGTGCTGCCCGAAGACGCCACCGACCTGAACCAGGGTTGCTGCAGCCACGGCGCCCACTTCGCCGACTCCGCCGACCGCAAGCGGGTCCTCAAACACGTCGAGCGGCTGACTCCGGAGCAGTGGCAGTTCTCGTCGGCGGCAGCGGAACTCGGCGGCCCGCTCACCAGGGAGTCGAAGGGCAAGTGGATGACCACGGTCCACGAAGGGGCCTGCATCTTTCTGAACCGGAACGACTTTGCCGCCGGCCCGGGCTGCGCCCTACATGTCGGAGCCGTCGAGGCAGGCGAGAGCTTTCTCGACTGGAAGCCCGAGGTTTGCTGGCAACTTCCGCTGCGGCTTTCGCATCATGTCGACGACGTCGGCCACACCACCTGGACCTTGACCGACTGGAAGCGTCGGGACTGGGGCGAAGGTGGCGAGGAGTTCCACTGGTGGTGCACCGAGTCCGACGACGCTTTCATCGGTCACGTCACCGTGCTCGAATCGCTCGCCGATGAAATCGTCGCCCTTGTCGGCGACGAGGTGTTCGGTGAACTGGTAGCGCTCGCCGGCGCACGTACGACGTCGGTCGCTGCACCGGTTCGCCGTCGCAACCGGGACTGAGCAGCCGGTCACCACCGGGCCAGGGCAGTCCGCTGTCACAATCGGGTCAGCGCAGTTCGGCTTTCTCAAGTTCCGCGGGGTCCAGGCCGATCTCGTGTCATGGCCAGTTTCACTGCAGCCGAACTAACCCGCTTGGCGATAGCCGAGGGGATGATCTTTCCCGATCATGTGATTGAACAGTTGGTGGCAGCTCTCGAAGCTGGAAAGCACGTCATCCTGACCGGGCCGCCCGGTACGGGAAAGACCACCTTGGCCTATCTGGCCGCCGAGCAGGCCCGTCACGCGATGCTCTGCACCGGATACCAGCCGACTACAGCCACCTCGGAATGGACGACATTCGAGACCATCGGTGGGCTCCAGCCCACACCCGAGGGGTTGATCTTCCGCCCGGGCTTGTTCGTCGAAGCTATCGAATCCGGCAAGTGGCTCGTCATCGACGAACTGAACCGTTCAAACTTCGACCGGGCCTTCGGACAGCTGTTCACGGTGCTGTCCGGTTCAGCGGTGGTTCTGCCCTTCCGCCGCTCGGGTCAGGTCCGACCCGTCTCGCTGGTACCGCACGGTCTGCCGGCTCCCGATGGAACCGACCCGATCCGCCTTCCCGCCAGTTGGCGGATCATCGCCACCATGAACGCTATGGACAAGCATCTGCTGTTCGACATGTCGTACGCGTTGATGCGTCGGTTCGCGTTCATCGAGATCGGCACCCCGCCCGAAGCGGCGTACGAGCAGTTGCTCAGGGGAGCGGACGAGGTCGTCAGGAAACTCCTACCTCTGCGAACGCTCAACAACCTGGGCCCAGCCATCTACGTCGACGCGGCCCGATACGCCCGCCGCAGGGCGAAGGACTCGATCACGGAGTCACGACTCCTGTACGAGATCTTCTACGCGTTCTTCCTGCCCCAGTTTGAAGGCCTCGACGAACACCAGGGAATCCGCCTCTCCCGGCTGCTGTCGGCAAACCTCGAGCCCGCGGAGCAGTCGGAGTGCCGTCGGGTGATCGCTGAACTGCTCGGTGAGGAACTTGTCGCCTGAGACCGCTGTCGGCTCCAGGACCGCCTTCAGTGACACAGGCGGTGCCTCCACCGCCGATATCTGGGAGCGAAGGGCGCGAGGCAGCAGATCAATCGCGTTTGCCGCCGCTCTGACCGGCGTCGACATGTTCTCGCTCCGGAACCTCTTGACCATCTCCCTGGCCGCGTCAGACGAAGCCGAGGAGATGCTCAAGCAGATGGAGCACATCTTTCGTACACTCACCACCACGATCTCGACCGAAAGCGAGCGCTGCATCCTGTCGGTCAGAGGACCGATCCTGTGGTCCGAGACGATCACCGCCAGAGCAAACGCCCTCGGCAACGAAGACGTCTTCGTCTGTGGCACCTCGTCGCGGAGCTTCGACACCGTCGAGAACCGCTTCCTGGTGGCGGCACTTGAATCGATAGCCAAGGCCGAACGCGTGCTCCGAAGCCCGGAGACCGTGACCTCGCTACCCGAGGAAGTATGCGAGAGGGCCCGTAACGCTGCGATGTTGGCCAAGAAGTGGCGAGACGGGCCAAGGCTCGCCGATGTCGCTGCGCGGCGACTGACCGCCCGGGACACAGCGCGTCTGAGAGGCAGCCGCCGACTGGCGCGACTCGCAAGCGTCGTCGCCTTTTTTGACCATCAGAGCGACCCTCTCGAGGCGCAGGCGGTCATCGACATGTCCGATGAGTGGACCCGCCGCTACCACGACTTCGTCCTCGGGGTCGCCACTGAGGTTGCAACCCACATACGCCTGCCGGGAAGGCTGACGTGTTTCGAGGGAGCAGTCTGGGCCGGTCCGATCTCTTTTCGTCACCCGTCGGCGAGTGGTGACGCACCCGCGGGTCTGGCGATCAGGGGGATCCCGCTGCTACCACCTGCCGGTGTTGTCGATGGCTCACCCTGGCAGTCAGACCTGCCACCTGGCGGAATTGTGGTTTCGTCGAAGCGAGACATCGCTCGACTGATGCAACGACTGGCCGAGCCAGCTACAGGGTCCGGCCGTCAGCGGCCCTTATAGACGTCATCGTCGTAGCCATCATCGTCACCTGACTCATACGAATATGCGTCGTCGTCGGTGCTCGTGTTGCTTCGATTGCCATTGCTGCTGTCGCCGGTGCTGTCATCGAACCCTGTTGCGACCACCACAGGCTCACCTTCGAGGTCTGTGAAGAGCGCATCAATATCGAGATCGGGGCCGCGCTTGAGGGCGCGTGCCTCTTCATATCGGCGGTGCCGACCCTTCTTCACGATGGGACTCCCGTCATCCGAATGACTGAGAGGCCGAGTGTAGCGCGTTCTGTCCTGATCATCAGTTCCCCAACGGGACACTACGCTGCGTCGAGGCCTTTGCCTGAGGGTTTCTCACCAATTCTCGATCGAAACGGAACTATCGCTGTGACAGATATCCAGTCTGCCGAAGATCATCAGAAATGGTGGAAATCGGCGGTTGTCTATCAGATCTATCCCCGGAGTTTCGCAGATAGCAGCGGCGACGGGGTGGGCGACCTCAAGGGCATCACATCCCGGCTGGATTACCTCGTCGACCTGGGGGTCGACGCGATCTGGCTCTCGCCGTTCTTCCTCTCCCCGATGGCCGACTTCGGGTACGACATCTCGGATCACTGTGCGGTCGATCCCCTCTTCGGAACGATGGCCGACTTCGACGAACTCCTCGCCGAGGCCCACGCCCGTGAGTTGAAGGTGATTCTGGACTTCGTTCCGAATCACATCTCGGACCAACACGAGTGGTTCCAGGCCGCCCTGTCCTCGGTCGACGATCCCCAGCGAGACTGGTTCCACTGGGCACCTCCGGCCGCAGATGGCGGTCCGCCGAACAACTGGACCGAGGCTTTCGGACCAGACAGCGCCTGGACCCTCGACGAGAGCAGTGGCGAGTACTACCTGCACCTGTTCCTTCCCGAACAACCCGATGTCGACTGGAACAATCCGGCGGTCGTCCAGGCTATGCATCAGGTGCTGCGCTTCTGGATGGACAAGGGTGTGGACGGGTTCAGAGCCGACGTGGTGCACTGCATCGGCAAGGATCCTGAGCTTCCCGACATGCCCGAGGAGCTGGTCGGACTACCGGCAATGCTCCAGGACTTCGGCCCCGGCACCCATGAGCAGATGAGAGGGTTGCGAAAGCTCGTCGACTCCTATCCCGGAGATCGGATGATCGTCGGTGAGACGGCGTTCTTCGACACCGAGCGGATGACTTCCTACGTGGGCCCCGACAAGTTGAACCTGGCGTTCAACTTCACGGCTACGCACTGTCCCTGGGATGCGGCCAGCTGGCGGGCCGAGGCTCAGCTCACCTATGACCTGCTCGAAAGGTCCGACAGCTGGGCGAGTTGGGTCCTGTCCAGCCACGACACGCCCCGTCAGGCCACCAGGATCGGCCGTCAGGAAGCGGCGAGAGCGGCAGCGGTTCTGCTACTGACGCTACGCGGGACGCCGTTCCTGTACATGGGTGAGGAACTCGGACTCGAGAATGGTGAGATCCCGGATGAGTCGGTGGTCGATCCAGGCGGTCGCGACGGCTGCAGAACGCCGATGCCGTGGACGAGCGAACCCGATCACGGCTGGCCAGGCGGAAGCTGGTTGCCCTTCTCGGCGGACTCGACCATCCGGTCCGCAGAGCAGGAGGCGGGCGATCCGAGTTCGATGCTCGAGCTGTACCGCTCGCTGCTGCGCCTGCGCAAGAAGACTCCGGCTTTGCTACACGGCGAGATCGAGTTTCTGGATGCCCCCGAGGGAGTCCTGCGGTGGCGGCGTACCATTACAGGCCCGGTAGGCAACTCGGCCGAGGGTGGCTCAACCGGGGCCACGGTCGGTACCAAGGGCAGCGCATCTGGTGACACCTCCGATGACGGGCGGGGTTCAGCGCCTACGGTTCTCGAGATAGCGATCAACTTCACTCCCGAGCGCGTTGAAGCGGCCATTTCCGACGGCGAAGTCCTGATCACATCATCCGGCGGATCGGATCGTCCCGGAATCGACGGGCAAACAGCCGACCCGGGCTCTGGTCTGGTCGCCCTGGGTCCCGATGAGGCCCGAATCGTAAGTCCGCGATGAGGGCCCGCTGCTGATGCCCGCCGTCTGGGTACTCATCCTGTTGTCGCTCGGGTGTGCGCTCCTCGGGGCGCTCGGCGGCATCGGTGGGGCCTCGTTGATGG
>JBATWQ010000354.1:0-1655 GCA_049672765.1 Microthrixaceae bacterium
GTCGTATAGGGGTAGCAGAGCGAGGCGGATGTCTCCACGACACCGCCGATGCTGAGCTTGAAGTTGACGAGGACGACCATCTCGGAGGGCGAAGCGAGTCGGGCGAACTGTGGGTTCGACTCCGTACCGACGATCCGCGGGTTCAATTCGACGACCGGCTCGAAGGCCGAACGGAGCTCCGGCAGTGACCGCTCGGTGATCGTTCTGACCAGACTGGCTTCGATATCGGTCAACGCACGGTGCGGATGTGGACCGTCTCCCCTGCCACCGAGGAGCATTTCGACGATCGCCATCGCCCCGTCGATGGACAGGTGGAACAGACCGACTCCGGGGAGCGGCTCGAGGGACAGGATCGACAGGTGGGTCGGAACCGAAATGCCACGGACGAACTCCCCGTAGGAGATCTCCTCCATGGATTCGACCGTGAACGAACAGACCGAGCGAAGGCTTGAAGACAACAGGGTCGACAGCTGGCCGGCGAAAGTCTCGTGGATCATCTGGAGATTTCGCAGATGATCGCGATTTAGCTTGTTCGGCCGACGGAAATCGAACTTCCGGGCCCGCGGCGGCGTCATTCGGGAAGGGTTGGTGTCTTTTCCGGCTAACAGGTTCGCTTTGGGCGGCACACCCATAACTTCGGACGCGGCCGGCCCATTGTGAGCCTTCGCTGAAAATTGTCCGAAACTTGACCTCAGGTCACCCGTCGGCGACCTCAGCACCGGTCGTCGGAACTGCCGGCGAGCCCACCGACGACAGGACCGCTATGTCGACCCGACGGTTCCTTGCCCGGCCCTCGACGGTTTCGTTTGGTTCCAACGGGCGTTGCTCGGCGTAGCCCCCGGCCACGACCTTGGTCTTGTCGAGTCCGTGGAAATCGACCAGATAGCGCAGCACCGTTCCCGCCCTCGCCGTCGATAGCTCCCAGTTGGAGGGGAACTTCGCGGTCGAGATCGGGATGTTGTCCGTGTGACCCTCGATCGAGATCCTGTTGGGAAGCTCGTTGAGTGCTCCGGCCAGGACATCGAGAGCCACCCGACCGTCGGCACGCAGGTCGGCGGATCCCGGCGCGAAGAGGACGTCATCGCTGACGATGCTCACGATGAGCCCGCGGTCCTCCCTGCGGAAACTGATAGCCGCGCTGACGCCGGCGGCCGCCGCGCGCTCACGAATGATCGACTCGGCCTGGGACAGCTGTTGGTTCTCACCCTTGGCCGCTGCGAGCGCTGCCGCTTCCCTATCGAGTGCCTGCCCGGCCTTTTCGAGTTCGGCCTTGCTGAGCGCCTCTTCGGGCAGCTTCTCCTTGGTGGGGGCAGATCCCGCGCCGTCTCCTGGGCCCATTCCGGGACCGCCCTTCTGGACGATTCCCACCTCGGAGCGGAAGCTCTCGCTGAACTCCTTCATTTTTGCGAGATCCTCGTTGCCGATGGCCCAGAGCACCAGAAACAGACCCATCAACAGGGTGAGCATGTCCGCGTAGGGAATTACCCACGCCTCGTGGTTGACGTGCTCCTCGTGGTCCTCGGCGTGGGGGCGACGTTTACGCACTCTTCTTCTCCGTCGCGCTGGTCGATTGACCGGGTGAAGACTCGCCCCTTCGGCTCGGCGGAAGGTGGCTGCGCATCAGATCGTCGAGCATCCTGGGGTTGAACCCGGAC
>JBATWQ010000355.1:0-10724 GCA_049672765.1 Microthrixaceae bacterium
GGCCACGCCCCACGAGAGGAGGCCTGAGGTGAGGAACTGGATCGGCTCGTAGCTGTCTCGCTCAACCCGCTTGGAGTCGACCGAATAGATACGGGCAGCGTCGGCGGCCTTGAGGTTGGCGTCGTTGACCACGGACTGGAGAACGCCCTGAACGGTTGCGGATGCAACCTGTTCGGTCTGGGAATACCTGAGGTCGGCAACGTCGCCCCGGCCGTTGATCGCCGCCGGAATTCGTCCCGATTCGACGTCGTCGAGGGCGTCGCTGAACTTTTCGTAGCGCTCGATCTTGAACACATCGCTCGGCAGCGCATCGATGATCGGACCGCTTCCCGAGACACCGAGAGAGACCTTCGAGAAGTTGGGGTTTCCGAAGAGCAGGCCGAACAGAACCAGGAACATCAGCGGAAACAGGAAGTAGAAGAACACGGCCGTCTTGTCGTGGACTAGCTGCTTCCCCATTGCTCTGGTGAGCGCCCACCAGCCCCTCATGGCTGCTCGACGTCGAGGAGTTGACGACCGGTCAGATTTACGAACACGTCCTCAAGATTCGCGGACCGAACCTGTACGCCGCCGAGTGCGCTGCGATCCGCCAACAGCGTGAGCACGCGGGCGGGGTCCCTGGTCTTGAGGGTCAGCGCCCCCGGGGTGTTCTCGGCGGTCTCGATACCATCGAGGGACGACGCCTCATCCAGAGGCAGAGCACCCGGTGGAAGAAGGATCGATGTGGATGCGTCCAGTTCCCTGACCAGTGCAGCCGGGGTGTCCATGGCCAGGATGGACCCGTGGTCCATGATCGCCACACGGTCGCAGAGCACTTCGGCTTCTTCCATGTAGTGGGTGGTGATGACCAGGGTCGTGCCATCGGCACGGATCTTGTCGAGCAGTCCCCAAAGCGAGCGGCGCGCACCCGGATCCAGTCCGGTCGAAGGCTCGTCCAGGAACAAAAGGCGAGGTTTGTGCACCAGCGCCAGGCCGATTGACAGTCGCTGCTGTTGGCCCCCGGAGAGCTTCATGGCGTCGGTGTCTGCCATGTCTGTCAGATCGACGAGTTCGAGCACCTCATCGGGCCGGGACGCTGGACTCCCGTAGATGTCGGCCATGGTCGAAAGCTGCTCCCGCGCCGTCAGGCTCAGGATGAATGCCGTGGCTTGCAGCTGAACCCCTATCAGCCGCATCAGCCTGGGATTCCTGGGCCATGGGCTCTGCCCGAACACCGAGACGACCCCGTCGTCCGGCTCTCGGAGCCCCTCGATGATTTCGAGTGTGGTCGTCTTTCCTGCGCCGTTCGGGCCGAGGATGCCGAAGCACTCCCCCTCGGCCACTTCGAAGCCGACCCCCCGCACGGCTTGCAGATCGCCGTAGGACTTGGTGAGCCCGTCCACCTGGATCGCTGACTGCATCCGTGAAACATATCCGCACATCACCCGCTGCTATTCACTCCACCCGCCCTTCTGTCCCTGGCGACAGTGACACACGCTTGCCGTCGCAACATGTGGAAGGTCCTGATCTTCAAGAAGATTCTGGCAGTCAATCGTCAGAGCTGATTTGGGTAGGTGCACAGCGTTGGGCCGCCAGTTGCATATGCCGACCGAGTCTGCCGGCCTGGCTAGGACCTGAAATGAGTGAGCGAACGAAGTCTTCAAGCGGTCCCAAAGGATCCAGGGTGTTTCGTGATCGTGCCGAGGCAGGGGACGCGCTCGCAGACACCCTTGCGACGCTGGATCTGGTCGACCCATTGATTTTGGGAATGGCCCGCGGAGGAGTTCCGGTGGCCTCCCGAATTGCTCGGCGTCTCGGCGGATTGCGCGCGGGCGCTGAACGCGGCATTGCGGACCTCGATGTCATCGTTAGCCGGAAGATCGGTTCGCCGAATCAGCCCGAACTCGCCATCGGAGCAGTTGCTGAGAATGGCGTGGTCCTGATTGAACGCGCCGCTATGGAGTTCCTGGGCGTCGATGACAGGGAACTGGAGGCCATGGTCGGCAACGCGCAGGCCGAACTCGCTCGACGGGTCAAGCTGTATCGGGGGGACAACGAACTGAGGGAGGTCGCCGGTCGACAGGTCGTGGTCGTCGACGACGGCATCGCCACGGGGTACACCGCCAGAGCGGCACTCGACTCGGTTCTGGAGTCAAACCCGGCGCGGCTCGTTCTGGCCGTACCGGTCTGTCCACGAGCCGCGATCGGTCAGTTCAACGACATTGAACTGGTCTGCCTCTCGCACCCGCAACCGTTCGACTCGGTCGGCCGGTGGTACAAGAACTTCGACCAGGTCGACGACGAGGAAGTGCTTCATCTGCTGGAGGTGTCACCCCAACGCGATCCGCGCCGATACCCTGACCAGGCGACGTGAACTCCGTCGTGTTTACCACAGGGAGGGACAGCGATGACACCTGCCAGAGCATCGGCTGGTCCGATACCCAAAATCGAAGTTGACGGTTCCGGGCACGATCTCGCCGGGAGCGGCACCTCGCGTTCGTCCCGGTCCCTTCCACGCGGACCAGTGCCAGGGGTCGTCGGCTGGGCGGACCGTCGAATACGCGACGCCCGACGGGGTCTTGAAAGCAACGCTCTGGCCCGCGCCGCAACGGCCTTGCCGAGAACGGCGAAATTTGTCGGCGCCACCGCCTATCGACAGGTCAGGGGCACCGCTCCAGGCTTGCCGGTTCCGGCGATCTCGCCGGCCCTGGCAGTCCAGGTGGCGATGGACGAGACGATCCTTGCGATGGCGCTCGGTCCGAACCTGATGCCGTCGCGGGCCGACTACGAGCGTGTGTCCGCGGAGCTTGCCCACGCCAGACTGCTTTTCGACACGAATGGGTGGATCGATTCCTCCCCCGGCTACCACCAGAACCCCCCTCCCCTCGTCGATCCGATCACAACCACGGGATGGGCCCTCGGTCAACGCTACGAGCGCCTTTTGTTTCCGAGTGGCTGGTCACCGCATCCCGGTGAACCGGGTGAGGAGCGGTGGATGGGCTACGGAGCCAACCGCACAGCGTCGGTCACGGTTCTTCGCCACGAGGGCGAGCCCCGACCATGGGTCGTCGGAGCACACGGATTCGGATGCGGATACGCCTTCATGGATTTCATCGGACTCCACGCCCTGCATCTGCACCGGGACCTGGGTCTCAACGTCGCCCTTCCCGTGCTGCCACTCCATGGACCCCGCCGCAACGGCGCCTTCAGCGGCGAAGGTCTGCTCTCGTTCGATCTGATCAACACCCTCCACGGACTGACCCAGTCGGTATGGGACATCCGTCGCCTGATCGGCTGGATCCGCGCCCAGGGTGCGCCGTCGATCGGCGTCTACGGCGTGTCTCTCGGTGGCTACGTCTCATCGCTGCTGACAACCGTCGAAGACGGAATCGATTGCGTGATCGCGGGTATCCCCGTCGTCGACATCCCCGAGATGTTTCGGCATCAGAGCCCGCACCGGGTGCGAATGCGGGCCATCGAACACGAGATTCTCGGCGGCAATGCCGAAGCGGTCCACCAAGTGGTGTCTCCCCTCGCTGCGCCATGTCTGGTCCCCAAGAGCGGACGGTTCATCTTCGGCGGCCTTGGTGACCGGATGGCACCTCCAACCCAGGCCCACCAGTTGTGGAACCACTGGGATCAGCCCGAGATTCTCTGGTACGGCGGCAATCACGTCGGATATCTGTGGTCCAGGCAGGTGACGGCATTCCTGGGCAGCTCACTGGCCTCGGCAGGGCTGGTGGATCCGGATCTGATCTAGCCAAGGGCGCGTGTGCCGACGCCGGTGACCTCCCAGCGGTCGGTCCGATACCTGCCCCACAGCGTGACGAGCCGTATCGCCATGAGTATTCCGAGGCACGCCCACAACGCCTCGATCCCGAGCGACGTCAGGTTGACCGCCACAGCGAGCGGAATGAACACGACTCCGGCCAGGACCATCACGAAAGCCAGATACCGGGTGTCGCCCGAGCCGATTATCACCCCGTCGAGCACGAAGGCGACAGCGTTCACGGGCTGGAGGAACGCGACCCACAACAGCAACGTCGCCGCCAAGCTTGTAACCGCGCGGTCCGAGGAAAAGAGCTCGGGCAACACCCGACTGACCACGGCTGTGACCACGAGGGCGCCGAATCCGAAGGTCAGTCCCCATCGGAGCATTCGTCCGGCCGCAGAGCGGGCTGCGGTCGCGTCACCCGCTCCCAACATGCGCCCGATGAGCGCCTGTGCAGCTATCGCGATCGCATCGACCGCCATCGCCAAGAAGTTCCAGATCTCAAACGCGATCTGATGGGCGGCAAGGGTGACCGTCCCCATGCGCGCAGCGACGGCCGTCGCGACCATCAGCGAAGAACGCAGCGCCACGGTCCGCACGAGCAGATCGGATCCGACCCCGAGTTGGGAAACGATGAGCCGAGGGCGGGGCGCCAACCCGACATCGACCGAGCGGGCCTTTCGAACTGCGATGGCCAAATAGATGGAGGCGACACCCCACTGGGCCAGGACCGATGCGAACGCCGAAGCGCCGATTCCCATGCCGAGTCCGAAGATCAACACGAGTTCGACCACTAGGTTGGCCAGTACTCCACCGACGGTGACATAGAGCGGGACCCGTGTGTTCTGGAGGCCCCGCAGGTAGCCGGTTCCCGCAAGGGTCAACATGAGCGCTGGAACTCCCAGGAGGCTGATCCACAGGTAGGTCCAGGCATACCCGAGCACCGCATCGCCGGAGCCGAGGAGGGCCAGGATCTGACGTCCGAATACCAGGCCCAGCACCGAAAGGACGGTGCCGAGTGCCGCTGCCAACCACAGAGACTGGATCGCCTGTTGGGCGGCCTCGCGTTGGTGGCCGGCGCCGAGCAGTCTGGCGACCGATGCGGTGGTCCCGTAGGCGAGGAAAATGAACACCGAGTAGCCGGTCAGCAGGACCGTCGACGCCAGGGCGAGTCCGCCGAGTTGAGGGGTCCCGAGGTGTCCGACGACGGCGGTGTCGGTCAGGACGTAGAGCGGTTCTGCGACGAGGGTTGCCAGGGCCGGAAACGCGAGCCTTGCGATCTCGCGATCCACATCGCTGATCCGAGGTCTTCTCGGGCTTGGCCAGATCCTCGGAAGCTCGGTCAGGCGCATTGCCTCACTTCAGCATGCGGGTGAGGCTTGAGCCATCCGAGATTGATTTTTGCGAGACGGTCTGGGTCGCGCCTGAGTTGTTCCACTGCTCCGAGAGCCGCTGGGCCAGTAGTGGCCGATCGATCTTGGCGTTGTGTCGCTGATCGACCGGCAACCGGTCGATGAACACGACCCGTTTGACCTGCCGGGTTGCCTCGAATTGCTGGGCGAGCGCCAGCAGATCCAACTCCAACAACGCGGCGCCGGACTGGGTTTTGCCGCCATTGGTACGCTCGATGCAGACGACAGGCACGGTCCACCCGCCGTATCGGACTCCTACGAGCGCGCTCCGCTTCACCTCGGGATGTGCGTTGAACACCGGTTCTACCCGCAACGGGTAGATCGGTTCCCCGGACGCCGTACCGATGTTGGGCGCGTCGGCGCCCGGCGCTTGAATCGCGTTGGGGTGGACCAGATGCGAACGCCGCCCACAGATCCACAGGCGCCCCAGGTCGTCCAGGTAGCCGGTGTCACCGATGCGATGCCAGCTGCCATCGGGGATCTTGTTTTCGAGGGTCGCCTTCTCCGATTGGAAGTAGTCCTCGCTGATATGGGGACTCCGGGCGATGATCTCGCCGATCTTGCCGACCTCGAGGACGGTCGCGTCGTCAAGGGTCGCGATGTTTCCTTCGTCTATGGCGATGATCTTCACCTCGACACCCGGGAGCGGCAGACCCACGCAGACACCCGCGCCCTGCTCGGTCTGTGCCCAGGTGTCCCCCAGGACAGTTGCGCCCGCAATTTCGGCGACGGGGAGTGCTTCGGTTGCCCCGTAGTCGGAGTACATCTCGGCCGCGGGATCGAGAACGGACTTCACCTTGGCGAACAGCGGACCCTGTATTTCTGCCCCACCCGAGACGATGCGCCGTAACGACGGGATCTTCTGGTTGGTGACGAGCGCGTGGTCCGCCAGGTTTTCGAGAAGCGCCGGCGAGGCAAACATCGAACGGACCCCGCAGTCGGCGATCGTCTGGATCAACCGGGCCGGGTCCGCGTCGCCGGGGCCGTGCATCGTGAAGTCCATCGGGGGTACGACCACTGTCCCGCCACACGAAAGCCCGATGATCCAGAACATCGGGAAGGTCGGCATGTCCACGACGTCGTTTCCGTCGGTCAGTCCCCAATGCGAGCCGACCATCGAGATCAGTGCCGAGAAGTTCCGCTGCCGCAGGACCGTGGGCTTGGGGTCGCCGGTGCTGCCGGTGGTGAAGGCGATTACCGTGATATCTGCCGGGTTGACCGCGGCGCGCTGGGGCTCCTCGATCGGCTCCCCGATCAGCGATTCCATGGAGTGCATCCCGGGTGGGGCGACACCGCCGACTACCACGTTGGTGTGGATAGTCGATTTCCCCCAACCGAAGGCGATGCGACCCGCATGGGCCCGCGGCGTCCCGAAGAAGAACTCCGGGCCGACCTTCTCCAGGCAGCGGGCAACGCGGCGTAGACCGTGGCTGTGGGGTTCGATCCCAACGGTGACGGCCCCGACGCGCCATAGGGCGACGCCCAGGACCAACGAGTCGAAACAGGGCGGCACCATGAACGAACACAGCGACCCCTCCCTGACTCCGATGCTTCTGAGTCCAACCGCCAGTGACTCGGCGCGACGACTCAACTCGGCGTAGGTGTACGAGACGTATTTGGGGCCGATCAGCGGCCGGTGATGGGCGTGGATCATCGCAACGCGGTCGGGATCCGTCCTCGCTATCTCGAGTACCCGGTCTGCGATCGCCACGATCCCGTCGCCCCGGATGGACAAGCTCGTGGCGTCATGGTCGGAGTTGATCGTTGTGCTCATGTCGTTGTCCTCGGTGAGTCGGAGGGGCGCGCCGCGTTGGGGCGGAGCGCTGCGTTAGAGGGGCGCATGGAACCGGACTCGGAGGTGCTCGTGAGGAACTCCTCGATTATCTGGGTTACGGCATCGGGATCTTCGAGCATGACCAGGTGACCACACCCCTGAATCACCTCGGAACGATCCGGACGGAGCACGTCGTTCAGTCGGACACCGGCCTTGGCCGAAAGTACCCGGTTCTGGGCTCCCCAGATCGTGCAGATCGGAAGTCCGGCGACGGGTCCCTCCCGGTCAAGTTGGCCGTATGCGCCCATGTCGTCGAGAACGTCCACCAGCGCCGGGAGCTGCTCCCCCCGGCGGTTGCACGCGATCAACTCCGGGTCCTTGGCGATGCCCCGCGCTGCGCCCTTGCGTCCCACCTGGAATCGAAGGACGACCCTCGCAGCCACACCCGGAAGGACCACCGCACGGGAGATCCGTCGCAGCGCGCCGCTGGTCCGCGGGGCCCAGCGCTCCAGCTTGTGGAGCGGACC
Source organism: Microthrixaceae bacterium (assembly GCA_049672765.1). Taxonomy (GTDB): domain Bacteria; phylum Actinomycetota; class Acidimicrobiia; order Acidimicrobiales; family Microtrichaceae; genus JAGQSZ01. Next base: position 7,465 of record JBATWQ010000355.1, read on the forward strand.
GAGTTGGCCCGCAGAGAACGTTGCTTCGGTCAGCGGGTTGATCAGCACGAGCGCCGAGATCCATTCGGGGTGGTTGGATGCAATTGCCGCTGCGATGTTGGCGCCCATGCAGTTACCCACGATCGACAAGGGGATGACACCGAGCGACTCGACAAGCCCTTCGACGATCTCCACGTAGCGGGAGAATTCGAGCTTCTCGGGCGGGAGTGGTGAGTCCCCGAAGCCGGGAAGGTCAATGGCGATCGTGTCGTAGCGGGGTGACATGGCGTCGCACTGCTCGCGCCAGATCCGCCGGGAGGTGCCTCCGTTGTGGATAAACAGCACCGGCGGCCCGTTGCCGTCGCGTTCGTAGGCGACCGATGCGTCGTCCAGCTGAATACGTTGCATTGAATCCCCTGTCCCGCTGCGTCCAGCGGGCGCTCCCCGCCTGTCGGACGATTGGTGTACGCCAGTGTCTATCAGTCGGGAAGTCTCAAGGCTATGGACAGTCGAAAATGTGACACTTCGCACATTCTCACTTTATGTAGGGAGAGATATATAAGGTGATCGACATGTATCGGCAGTCCGATTTATCTCTTCGAACGGCTGGGTCCTCGATTGAGTAGAACCCAGGAGGATCGCCGTACCGAGACGCGTGCCCTGCTACTCGAAGCAGCCGCCGATCTCTTTGCCCACAAGGGGTTTCATGCGACCAGCGCAGAGGCTGTCGCGTCGGCGGCCGATCGCACGACCGGGGCGCTCTATGACCATTTCGGGGGCAAGAACGGGCTGCTGGTCGCGCTGCTGGAGCTCTGGATCGAAGAGACGATCGTCGATGTGACCGCCAGCCTCGCCGTGCAGGAGGGCCTTGGCGCCCAACTCGGCTCACTGTGGGACGGCATCGTGTCCAGGGACAGCGAGAGCGGAGACGCCTGGCTCCTGCTCGAATTCGAGCTCTGGCTACACGCGGTACGCGATCCAGAGCTAGGCGTCGTCGGAGCAGAGCGTTTCGACCAGATGAGGCTCGGGCTCGCCGAGGGCGTCGTCAACTGGGCGGACGAGTTCGGCTTCGAGCTACCGGCTCCCCCCAAGGAACTCGCAGGCCAGATCATTGCGCTCCTCGTCGGATCGGCATTCCAGCACAGGCTCGATCCGAGCTCATTTTCCAAACAGTCCGTTGTCGAAGCGGTGCAGCGTCTGTTGGGTCTACCCAACGACCAGCGCGACCCACGACCCTGATTCAAGACCCACCATTCAGTCCCGACCCACTACCAACCAAGCCTCCCAGTCCCCTACTCGACTCAATCAGCGATCCAACAACTGGAGAAACCCATGTCGACAACAATCCCTGCGGGTTACGACTTCACAAATCCTGACGTCTTCAAAGAAGGAGTTCCCCTCGAGGAGTACGCACAGCTCCGTAAGACCGCTCCGGTGTTCTGGAATGAACAGACCCAGGAGGACTCGAGCTTCGAGGACGGTGGCCTCTGGGTGCTGTCGCGCCATGAGGACGTGAAGAACGTCTCGTGCGCACGCGAGGGTTGGTCGAGTGAGGAAAACACTGCGATCCCGAAGTTCGACGGCAAGACGGTCGGCTACCAAGAACGCGAAGTCCAGAAGAACATGATGTTGAACATGGACGGCGAGCGGCACAACCGTGTCCGCGGGGTGGTTGCCCGCGGCGTGTTCACTCCACGCGGAGTCGCCAAGCTGGAATCCCTGCTCGAGAAGCGTGCGAATGACATTGTGCTCGCCGCCAAAGAGCGTGGCACCGGCGATTTCGTCGATGACATCGCCTGCGAACTTCCGCTCCAGGCGATCGCCGATCTGGTCGGATTCCCCCAGGAGGACCGCCGCAAGATCTTCGACTGGTCGAACCAGATGATGGCCTACGACGACCCGGACTTCGACGTCGACCCGGCAGTCGCCGCCGCCGAGATCCTGGGCTATGCGATGGAGATGGGCGAGGACCGAAAGGCCTCTCCTCGTGACGACATCGTCTCCCGCCTGGTGGCGGCAACCGACGACGACGTCCTCAGCTCCGAAGAGTTCGCCTACTTCATCCTGATCCTCGCCGTTGCCGGCAACGAGACCACCCGTAACGCGATCAGCCATGGCGTCCAGGCGTTCTTCGACAACCCCGACCAATGGGAGCTGTACAAGAAGGAGCGTCCCGCAACCACGGCCGACGAGGTCGTCCGCTGGGGTACTCCAGTCCAGATGTTCCAGAGGACCGCGATGTTCGACGCCGAAATCGGTGGGCAGGCAATCGCCAAGGGTCAGCGTGTGGGGCTTCTCTACGGCTCGGCCAATTACGACGAAGAGGCCTTCGAAAACCCGGGTCAGTTCAACATCCTGCGTGATCCGAACCACCACGTCGGCTTCGGCGGCGGCGGGGCCCACTTCTGTCCCGGCTCACACCTGGCGAAGCTCGAGATCAACCTCATGCTGAACGCAATTGCCGACCACTGCCCCGACATCGCGGCAACCGGTCCCCAGCAGCGTCTTCGCTCAGGATGGCTCAACGGCATCAAGGCCATGCCCGTCTCCTACGTCTGAAAGCAATGCCCGTCACGCCCGCAGACGGCACTGTGACGACACGGCCGGGCCAAACGGAGCGATGCATAGCTGAGAGGTTCTGCGGAGCGCTGCAGAACCTCTCAGCATGCCCTTGTCGAACGCGCACCTCGGGGTCCTAGCCTGAGCGAATCTTGCCCGGTCGGTCACCCTGCAGGTCTTGCCAGCGTCGGCACGCCGGACCGGGTGACCATCCTCCTGGCCTGACCCATGGGGCGATCCCCATTCCGGCTTGCCTAAGAGGGCTGTCCCCGACACTGGAGTTCTGTTGATGAAGTCGAAGCTGTCAAAGAGCCTGCTCGGAGTCGGCGCACTGGTGGTTGCCGTGGTGATCGCCGGAGTCTGGTGGTTCACCAGCCGCGACGCCCCCGAAGAGGCGAACCTGGACAAGGCGATCGCAGGTCTGGAGAACAAGGGCGCGTCTGGTTCCGGCGTCCAGGCAGGCAAGGCCGACGGGACCTGGACCGTGGACACCAGCACAGGTGGCTTCGATTTCGAATCGGCCACCGGAACTTTCGTCGGGTTCCGCATCAAGGAAGACCTTGCACGCCTGGGTTCGGCGACCGCAGTGGGGCGAACCGGTCAGGTCGAGGGGTCGATGACGATCGCAGACAACGTGTTGACCGCAGCGGAGTTCACCGTTGATACGGGCTCGATCAAGACCAACGACATCCGGCGCGACAACAAGGTGCAGAGCGCCCTCG
>JBATWQ010000356.1:0-5775 GCA_049672765.1 Microthrixaceae bacterium
GTTGAATTCCGATGGGAGTGAATCCGCAGTCTGGGAGAAATGGTTGGCCTTCTCACCCGACCCGCAGTATCTCTCGCTGTATGCCCGCTACGACCCGGGGATGATCGTCCGGCGTCACGGGCACTTCAGTCCGCACGTGTTGTTCATCATCGAAGGCGGTGCGTTCTTCGGTGAGCGATGGTGTCCTGCCGGCACCCACATCGAGTTGCCCCAGGGTGCGGCGTTCGGTCCGATCAAGGCCGGGAGCGAGGGAGTGGTCATGTTCGAGGTGATGATGGGCGATCCGCGTTCCTGGGGAGACGACCCCGCCTCGTTCGAGAACGCACTTCACGAAAGTGGAGCGCAAGCCCTGCCCGACCCACCGCTCGAGTTCCCCGATTGGCTCTCCGACCTGCGCTCCCACTGGGTCGGCGAACCTCCCGACGCCCAGGACTAACGCATCCACGACTCTGCTCCCACACCTAGAGCCACTCGACCCCGTCCACCTCGGACCCGGCAGGAATCGGCTCACCAGCTTGGCCCACCAACCGGCTCACCAAGCTGGCCCAGCTCAATCAAACCAGAAGTAATCCAAAGGAGATCCAATGACAGCAACGCAGGAACGCACCTCGGTGACGCCGGCGGAACACGAACTGCCACTGATCATCTCGGTGGACGACCACATTCTCGAGCCCCGCACCCTCTGGCAGGAACAGCTTCCGCCAAGCCTCCGCGATCGGGGCCCCAAGGTGGTCCGTGAGAAGGTCTCGGTTGAGTTTGTCGGTGGGCACTTCGGGGTCAAGCGCAACGACCCCGACGGCCGCGATTGTGACCTGTGGGTCTTCGACGATCTCGTCATGCCGACCGGCCTTCTCCACGCGGCAGCGGGTTACGCGCCCGAGGACCAGCTCAACATTCCGGCCATATACGAGGACTTCCGCCCGGGGACCTATGACAAGACCGCTCGGCTTCTCGACATGGATCTCAATCACGTCGAGGCAGCCATCAACTACCCCAACACCTTCCCCCGGTTCGCCGGCCAGGGCTTCGCCGAGCGTGGCGACAAGGACCTCGCTCTCCTGTGCCTCCAGATCTACAACGACTGGATGATCGACGACTGGTCCGGCGGCGATGCACGTGGCCGACTGATCCCGCTGACCCTCGTCCCGCTGTGGGACCCGGCTCTGGCAGCCGAGGAGGTGCGTCGTTGCGCTGCGAAGGGAAGCTACGCGATCGGATTTACCGAGAACCCGTCGAAGCTCGGTTTCGCATCAATGCACAGCGGTGAGTGGGACGTCCTCTGGGACGCCTGCTCCGAAACCGACACGACGGTGTCCATGCACATCGGATCGTCCTCGTCGATGCCCACCACTAGTCCGGATGCGCCGCTCGCAGTGAGCATGTCCCTCAGCTCCCAGAACGCCCAGGGCTCCCTGACCGACTGGGTCTTCTCAGGGACGCTCCAGCGATTCCCCGAACTCAAGATCGCGTTCGCCGAGAGCCAGATCGGATGGATGCCCTATCTCCTCGAGCGCATGGATCTCGTTGCGGAAGTCGGGGCCGCCGCAGGAGTCGAACTCGACATCAAGCCCAGCGAGATGGTCAAGGGACGCGTCTGGGGGTGCGTGTTCGACGACCAACACGGTCTCGTCAGCCGCGACTCGGTCGGCCTGGAGCACATTCTGTTCGAGACCGACTACCCCCACACCGACGGAACCTTCCCGGAGTCCCGGGCGGTGGCGCATCGGCTGTGCGAGGGTGCCGGAATGGACGCGCAGGAGTGCTACGAGTTCCTGCGTGGAAATGCGATCCGCTGCTACGGGCTGGAACGATTCGGGATCAGTGTCTGAGCGGGCGGTATCCGGTTCCACCGGTTCGGGTAGCTCTGCCCTCGGTGGCTTCAGGTTTGGCGGAGGCTCTAACCGGTCTGTCAGTCCTACCGTCGGTCTGCTCGGCAGCATCGTGCGACTCAACCTGGTCGTGACCGATGTCCTTGAGCAGATCGTCGGAAGCTTCGGTGTGGCCATGCCCGACTACCTGGTACTCGGGGTCATCCGCGGCGCTCCGGGCTCACGCACGTCGCCGAGCGTCATCACCGAGGTCTTGGGAAGGACCTCGGGAGGCATGACCCTTACTCTCGACCGGTTGGTAAACGCCGGCCTGGTCAAGAGGTCGAAGGACCCCGACGACGGTCGACGTGTGGTGGTGGAGTTGACCGAACCGGGACTCGAACTTGCTCTGCAGGTGAACAGGGCGCTCCACAATTGGGAGGAGAGCCTGTCGCTGGACCAACCGGTCGAGGAGGTTGCTGACATGGTGGATGCGCTGACCCAGTCGATCGGCAGCCATTCGGTGCTTCACTGACCGGGCGGTGGTTCCTGATCGCCTGCGCTGGGTGCCCGGTCCGGTTTCAGCCGTCCGACAGTGATTCCGTCGTCCCCTCCAAAGTCAGGGGCGCGGCCTCCGCAGCCGGTCAGGGGCGCGGCCTCCGCAGTCCGTCAGATGTTGAACGTGACCGAGACCGGGGAGTGGTCCGACCAGCGCTCCTCGTGTGATCCGGCTCGATGGACGAGTACGTCCTTGGCTGTCTCGGCGAGCTCGGGGCTGGCGATCTGGTAGTCGATGCGCCATCCAACGTCGTTGTCGAACGCCCGGCCGCGGTAGGTCCACCAGGTATAGGGGCCTTCCATGTCACCGACCAGGGCACGTCCCAGGTCGACCCAACCGAGTTCGACCATCAGTCGGTCCAGCCGAGCACGCTCGTCCTCGCGAAACCCCGCTTTGCCGATGTTGCCCTTCCAGTTCCTGATGTCCATCTCGCGGTGCGCGACGTTCAGGTCGCCGGTCAACAGGACGTGGGCGCCTTCGTCCCGGAGAATGCTGACCCGATCGATGATTGCGTCCATGAATGCCAACTTCTCGGCCATTCTGGCGTCGTCCGAGCTGTCGCCGGTGTGGACATAGGCCGAGATGATGGTGATCGGAGTGCCTCCGGGGGACTCGACCACGGCCTCTACCCAGCGGCCCGAGTCATTGAATGACCCGGACGGGTTGAATAGCCCTTCGGTGCTGGAAACCTGGCTGGTGCGCGAAGCAATCGCGACGCCCGCCCGACCCTTTGAAGCGCACTCCGAATGGGCGATGAACCATCCGTCGCCGAGAAGCTCACGCAGGACTTCGTCGGGGGCTCGAACCTCCTGAAGTGTGATGATGTCGGGCCTCGACTGTTCCAGAAACCCGTGCATGCCCTTGCGGATTGCTGCACGAATTCCATTGACATTGACGGACGCAACGGTGAAAGCCACGTCGAGATCCTCTCAGATCGGCTCGGCCTCCGCAGACGGCCCGTTGTCACAATCCCTTGTCGCCATCCCTTCTCGCCACGCCGCGCTGTTCCCCTTGCTAAGCCCAGCGACAACGGCGAGGATCGAACCATGGCTGAGCGAGACAGCGGTGAGTTGAATCTGGACTGGACGGGCCTCGAGGTTCTGGGATCGGAAGAATGCTTCCAGTTGCTCCGCAACACGGTGGTTGGTCGGATCGGTTTCGTGGAGAGCGGTGGCCCCGTGATCCTGCCGGTCAACTTCGCGGTCGATGGGCGGGCAGTCGTATTCAAGACCGGCGAGGGCTCCAAGCTGTCAGCAGCACTGATGCAGGAGCCCGTGTGCCTTGAGATCGACTCGTGGGACACCATGTCCCACACAGGTTGGAGCGTCCTCGCAAAAGGAGTGGCGGATGTTGTATTGGATCCGGATGAGACGGACCGACTGGAGCTTCTGCCGGTTCAGCCGTGGACCCGTCCGGACGTCCGTTCTCACTGGGTGCGGGTCATGATCGAGGATCTGACGGGCCGGCGGATTCTGCCCAACTGAGTTCGCATCACGCTGGACTCTGGTGACGGACGCGTCTCGCCAGCTGACTTGATGACTCGATGATCTGCGCTCCTGGCTCGATGGTCTGCGCTCCTGCCGATTAGCCCGGTTGGCTGGGGCCGGGGTCGGTCGCGTCGCTCCGGTCGGGATCGTCGGGACTGGTTTGATGGGGCCGGGGTAGGTCGGGTCGCTCCGGTTGGCTGGGGTCAGGGTTGGTCGCGTCGCTCCGGTCGTGATCGTTGGGACTGGTTTGATGGGGCCGGCTGGGCGCGCTTTTCAGATGGTTTCGCTGCTGTTTGTCAACAAGCGTGGGGTTCTTTCGGTGGTTTTAGCTTCGTTGTCACACCCCGCTTCTATTGTGGAACACATGTTCGATCCGAGTGTTGATTTGAAGAGGGCGGGGGCGACGGTGCGGTCGTGGTCTGTGCGTGATGTTGCTGGTATCGAACCTGGTGGGATTGGTGTGGTGTTGGACGAGGTGCGCCTCGGGTTGGATCGTCTGGCGCGTCTGGGTGCTGTCGATGGTCTGGGTGCGGTTGGTGTTGTGGGTGCTGTGGGGGGTGTCGGGGGTCTGGGGGAGTCTGGTTCGGGGTTCGATGGTGAGATGTTGCGGGGGGTTCTTGAGAGTCTGGAGTTGGCTGGGCGGGTGTTGGACGCAGCCAAAGCCCATGTCGCTTATGGGCTTGTCCGTTCCGGTGGGTGTGACGAGACGGGGTTGGCTGCGCCTGTTTGGCTTGCGGATGCGGTGAAACAGCCGTCCGGGGCGACACGTGCCAGGTTTCGGGTGTCGGCTGCTCTGGTTGATGGGACTCTGGCCCCGGTTATTGATGAAGCGTTGTCGGCCGGTGTGATCGGCTGGTCCCACGTGGAAGTCCTGGCCCACGTCACAAACACTCGAAACCAGGACCAGATGGCGGTTCTTGCGCCTGTCCACGTGGAACGGGCACTGGTGTTGTCGTTTCACCGTTGGAAACAAGAGATCCGGGTAGCAGCGGAACTTTTCGATGCTGATGGCCCTGAACCCGGCAACGATGACGAGAGTGTCAACCGGTTGAGTTTCGGGGCGTCTGACAAGTTCACACTGTTGCGAGGCCAGTTGGATGCTGCGAACGCGGCAACTGTGACCGAAGCCATTGAGGCTGTCACCGATGAGCTGTTCAGATCGCGCCAGAGAGACGCGGAGGCGACCGGTGGTGAGCTCGAGATCCCGGACCGGGCGACCCTGCGGGCAATGGCGCTGGTTGAGATATGTCGACGAGCAACCGCGAAGCCAGTCGGCGAAACGACCCCTGGTCGTCCGGAGGTTTCGTTGAGTGTCGGACCAGACAATTTCGCCCATGGTGTCACCCGCTGGGGTGACACCGTGACTCTCGCTGACAGCGTCTTGTTCTGTGCTCCGGATCTCGTCACGATCCTCACCGACACCCACGGCAACCCGAAACGGATGGGCCCGGGGTTTCCGTTCCAGATTCCACCCCGACCGGCCGGTGGTTTCGGGCTCACAGGTGACCTGTACAAGCAGTTGCTCAATGAACTCGAAACCAAGCTGCCAGCGGCTTGGGAACACACTCGATGGCAACTCGACCGGGGACGACAAGTCCGTTACGCCACCCCCGAGCAGCGTCGGGCTCTCGCCGCCCGAGACGGGGGATGTGTGTTCCCCGGATGCGACATGCCCCACGCGTGGACCGACGCGCATCACATCCGTTGGTGGCGACACGACGGAACAACAGACATCGACAACCTCATCAGCCTCTGTCGCCGCCACCACGGGATAGCGCACACCACCGGCTGGAGCGTCACCCTCGACAAATGTGGTTGGACCCACTGGGGCACCCCCAACGGGCGGCGCCTCCACGGCCAACGCCACCACACCCAACCCACCCCCACCGGCCCAAACGGCCGGAACAGCGAGAGCCAGGGC
>JBATWQ010000357.1:0-3622 GCA_049672765.1 Microthrixaceae bacterium
CGAACAGGGCGATCAGAATGAGAGGGACCAGGAAGTAGGTGAGCAGCTGGGCGACGCCGAAGCGGCCACCCGCGAAATCGAGGATCGTGATTACGATGACCGAAGCTGGTCCATAGCTGTCGCCCCAAGGCGTACCGGTGTGGCTGGACTGGTACAGCAGCGCAGAGAGCCAGGGGATGAACAGGATGCTTCCCCCGACCAGCGCTCCGACCAGGTACCTGGCCCCGACACGACGCACTGGATCGCTCTCTCGCCAGGACCGCCAGAGGGCCAGAAGTCCAACTGCTACCAGCAGCCACATCGCCCAGTAGTGGGTCCACAACAGCGCCGCCGAAACCAGCCCCGTCAGAACCGCCGTCATCAGGCGATTCGATCCCCCACGCCTACCGCCGAGGAGGTCGTCGACCAGGAGATAGCCAGCGGTCCCCAGAAGAATGACGATCGAATACATGCGGGCTTCGGACCCGTAGCGGATCGCGAAAGGCATCGCTGCGCCGACCGACATGACCAGCAGACCGGTCCTGCGACGGCCCAACGGGCCCGCGTCGGATCGTTCCGCGACCCTGGCCCCGGCGATGTACAGAAGGGGCAGCGTGAGGACCGAGAAGACTCCCGACATCGCCCGGACCGACCAGTCCGAGTCGCCGAACACCGCACACCAGTAGTGGAGCAGAAAGTAGAAGAGGGGCGGATGGCCGTCGTGTCGCAACGCTGAGGTGATCTCGCCGACCGGAAGGTTGGCGATGTTGACCGACAGGGCTTCGTCGAGCCACAGTCCGGATCGGGGGAGGAATCTGATGACGATGCCGACGACGACGGCTGCCGCGGCGACAGCGGTCAGTAGACGATCTGCCCGGGTCGGGTCCCCAGATTGGGCGGCCTGCATGTTGGGGAGGGTTTCGCGGGGTTGGTTCACGTGAATTGTGTTCTCAGTCCGCCGAGAGCCTGTCGTGGGAGCGGGGGGCGTCGGTCACGGCACGGATTGCTCCGGCAACGGTGCGGGTGGTGTCCACCCACGTCGGGGGGATGTATCGGGACGCCAATTCAACTCGATCTGAGTGGTAAGCGTCATCATCGAGGTGCTTGGCGACCATTGCGGTCAGGGACTCGCCGTCGTCCGGGTCGAACAGTTCGGAGAATCCGGTTCCAGCTTCTGGAAGCGCACCTCCCGTCGATGACAGAGTCGGGCACCCGTGTCCCAGCGCCTCGATCACCGGAACGCCGAGACCTTCATACAACGAGGGGGCGACTGACAGGAATGCGTTCTGGTACAGCCAGGTGAGCTCTCCGTCATCGATCCCGCCCAACCATTGGAGCCTGTGCCCGAACTCTTCGTGGCCGCGGATTCTGGCGACGAGTTCGTCGACCATCCAGCCCTCCTTGCCGACCAGGACGAGCCCGAGGTCCGGATACTCGTGACGGAGCGCGTCGAATGTGTCGAGCACCAGCTTCTGGTTCTTTCTCGGCTCAATCGTTCCCACCACAATTACGTAGCGACCGATCTCGTTTGGAAGGTCCACCGGGACGGGCGACTCGTCGCTGAAGTCGGCGCCGAGGGGAATCACGGTTATATCCATCTCGGACCGGATGCCTCTGTTCCGGGCAACGGTGCGCAGGTCGTTGGCGGTGCATTCGGAGTTGGCGAGGAATCCCGTGCTGTGACGAAGGTGGGCCATCAGCCAGTCCTCGAAGACGCCCACCTGTCGTGGATCGAACCACTCCGGATGGATGACCGGCATTACGTCGTGAACCAGAACGACCGGGTTAACACCCTGGGAACGAAGTCGGGGCAGCAGTTCGGTACGCGGCTCGGGGTCGAACCAGGAACCCTCGATGTCCAGGAAGATCGACCCGGGTCCCATCGGGCCAATCGCCAGCGCTGCGTTCTGGGGGTGGTACTCGCGCCGCTTCTTGCGGACCTTTCCGGCCAGGACCCTTGTGGCGATGACCGGCCTTGCGTCCCCGACACGTCTGACGATCGGTGAGAGACGACCGAAGTTGTCAGCACGCCGGCCGGCGCGACCGCCCGGCGGGTGGCCCTGCAGGGCTTCGTCCTCGTCGTCGGTCAGCGCCCGGTAATCACTGCGGGCCGACGGCTTCACCACGGGGATGATCTGCAACCCGGCGCCGTCGGGGCCCCGCAGGCCGATGATCAGCTCGCGGACGACCCGTTGGATTCCGGTGGTGTAGCTGATGGCAAGTGTGTCGGTGACCTCGACGAAGACCTTTGGAGTCGATTTTCGGTCAGGGTCGGGTTTGCTCATCCGGTGAATGCTAGAAGGCCGGGGCCAAGGTCATGACTTTGGAGTCAGGCTCCGTGCGAGCCCACACAGCTCAACCCTCTGCTCGTCATCGAGGGCGTCGAGAACACCGGACACCCCGGCGTTGGTCTCTTCCTCGGCCCGGTTCCACAGCTCGCGGAAGCCGTCCGGATCTGGGTGGGGCTCGGGCCAGCCGAAGAACTCGGCGTTGCCGTCGCCACCGGCCACCACCACCGCTACGTGAGGTTCGAGCCCGACGGAACGAATCGCCCGTACGTGATGACCCCCACGCAGTTCGCGAAGAAGGTGGATGGCGTGCATCGCCCTGGCCGTGTCGTCCTCGGGCCAGGGCGTGTTGCGCCAACCCTGGAACAGCGCCGGCTGGTCCTCGCTGCTCGCGTCGATAGCCACGCGGACCAGCTCGGCGAATTTTCCTGCGGGAACCTCTTTGGGCAGACGGGCGCGGGCCCAGTCGTAGCCGCATTCCATGAACAGGGCGGCGGCCGCGTCGCGGTCCATGACCTTGCCGCCCGACGCCCATAGAGCTTCCACGTTTCTGGGTTCGAAGAACCCGAGCTCCTGGACCACTGTGGACGCATCCACGTCTCCGAGCACTCCCGCTCGGCCGCAGAAGTAGAAGTCGAGACCGGCGAATCCCCGCTCGTTGCCAGCGGCATAGGTTCGACCCGTGAGCATGAAGCGCCCTCCGAGATCGTTCATCGGTCGGGCAATTTCGTGCGCTGTCTGGGACGGTTCCATGGCTGCTCCCGGGTTCTTCCGGACCAGGCGCTCGGACCCGATCCCGTTCAAGAACAGTCTGGCGCAATGATGAGCCGCCGGCCGGTCGGAGGGGCGTTGGCCCCGCCGACCGCATTCCGACAGCTTCAGCTTTTCATGGTGTTCCCAGATCTCATATCGGCAGCAGGCCTTGCCAAATTAGTCGGGTGGCAAATTCGTCAGGTGCGGGAAATTTTCCACTCGACTGACACGTCGGTCGATCGACTCGGCCCCTTCACGGTCGGCAACCAACCGTCGCGGTTGTGGGCACCTCAGACCGTGATTCGCTCAGGCGCCATCTACCTGGACAGGATGACTGACGATCCGTGTCCGAAGAGACCCTGATTGGCCGAGATGCCGACCTTTGCGTTCTCGGTCTGTACACCCTGGGCGGTGCCTCTCAGCTGCCATGTGAGTTCACAGACCTGCGCCAGGGCCTGCGCCGGTACCGCTTCACCGAAGCAGGCGAGACCACCTGACAGGTTGACCGGAAGACGTCCGCCGATGGTCGTGACCCCGTCCCGGAGGAGCTTCTCGGCTTCACCGGGGCCACAGAACCCAAGGTCCTCATACCAGTCCAGTTC
>JBATWQ010000358.1:0-9861 GCA_049672765.1 Microthrixaceae bacterium
TGCTCCTGCTACTCGCAACCGTCCAAGCGGCGGTATTGGTGCGCGACCGGATGCTTCTGGTGAACGCGGCGCGGGCAGCCGGGCGTGCGGTGATCGTCTCGCCCCGGGTCGAGTCAGCGCGAGATGCGCTGCAAGCGCAGGGTCCGGCCGTCGACAAGGCCCAGATCACCCTCGGTGGTCGGATGTCGTCCGGTGAACTGGCCACCGTGACACTGCGCATGCCCGCGACCCGGGTGCCGATAGTGGGCAGGGTCGTCAGCGGCATTGTGTTGGAGGAATCCCTGACCGTCAGAGTCGAAGGATCGGGCTGAGCCTCAGTCCGCAAGAGTGGCACCGAGGAGCCGGATCGCCGCCGCCTTGTCGAGCGGCTCGTTACCGTTGCCGCACTTTGGCGACTGGACACAGCTCGGGCACCCGTCGCTGCAACGGCATTTCCTGAGGACCTCGAGGGTCGCCGAAAGGTGACGATCGGCAGCCTCGAAGGCCATTTCCGCCATGCCGGCGCCACCCGGGTATGCGTCGTGGATGACGACGGTCGGCTGTCCCGTCGACTCGAGCCAGTCGGTGGACACCCCTCCGACATCCCAACGGTCACAGATCGTGAACAACGGAAGAATTCCGATGGCCGCGTGTTCTGCCGCGTGCAGCGCCCCTCCCAGGTCCGCAGGATCTATCCGTGCTCGATCGATCAGTGCGTCGTCGAAGCTGTACCAGACGGCTCGTGTGTTCAGCTGACTCGCCGGGACGTCGAGAGTTTCGCTGGCGATCACCTTGTGCGATGAGGAATTGCGGAGCTGATAGCCGGTGACCTGGGTAGCGACCTCGACCGACCCGAGGTGCAGCGTGGACGCCCCGACCTGCCGTTGATCCGAGATCGAAATCACCCGTAGCTGTTTGGAGGACCGTGCCTGGGTGTAGGTCTTGCCCGGATCGGCAACGACTGTGACCGTGCGAGTGTCGAAATCGAGGTCCGTCACCTTCCAGGCCGAACCTTGATGCAGATATATCGCGCCCACATGGGTGGACTGGTACAGGCTTGATTCGTCGACCGTGCCGATCACGGTTCCGTCTGCTTCGGCTATACGGAATTCTCCACGACCTGCGGAGCGCAGACTGAGCGTGGGGGCGGGGGTGCCCCGCCCGGCCCAGTTCACCAGACGCTCGGAGCGGTGGGTACGGATCTTCGCCCTGTCGGTGAGCACCAGCTGGCGGATCCCCTCGTCGAGCTGGGTCGGCCAGTACTTCTCGTCACGGTGACGCAGCGGTAGTTCGAGCGCCGCGCATCCGAGGTGGGGGACGAACACGAACGGGTTGTCCAGATTGACCACCGCGCGTTCGGGCTCGCGGTCGAACAGCTCTAGCGGGTTGGCCATCATCCACTGGTCCAACTGGTTCTCACCGGCGACCATCACCGCTATGGACTCCTCTGTCGAACGACCGGTCCGGCCGGTCTGCTGGCGGAAGGAGGCGATGGTCCCCGGATAGCCGCACAACACCACTGCATCGAGTCCGCCGATGTCGACACCGAGTTCCAACGCGCTGGTCGCGACGATGCCGTTGAGCTGGCCACTGAACAACTCGGACTCGATCTCGCGGCGCTCATCGCGCAGGTATCCCGCCCGGTACGAGCGGACGGTGGAGGGCATGTGGTCAGGCAGCAGTGCTCGGATCTGTTCCGCAACGAGTTCGGTCGCTCGCCGAGAGGAACAGAAGACGAGGGTCCGCAGTCCGGCGTCGATGAAGCCTGCGGCCAGATGAGCTGCTTCGACATTGATTGACCAGCGTTCGTCGTCAGCGGTCTCGGCAGGATTCCAGAGGGCAATACGGCGCGAACCCCTTGGTGACGCGTCGACGTCGATCACCTCAACGTCTATGCCCGACAACGATGAGGCAAGTTCTCCGGGAGTTCCGATCGTCGCAGAGGTGAACACGAAGGTGGGGTCTGCCCCGCCGTAATGGCGGATCAGTCGACGGAGACGACGCAGCACGTGGGACATGTGGGTGCCGAAGATTCCCCGGAACACGTGCAGTTCATCGATCACGACATATTTGAGGCGTGAGAGGAAGCTGCTCCAGCGCTTGTGATTGGCCAGGATCGCCTGGTGGAGCATCTCGGGGTTGGTGAGCAGAACGTTTGCGTTGCCCCGGACCCAGGAGCGTTCCTCGGGGGTGCAGTCACCGTCGTAAGTCGCCGCGGTCAATCTGGGAACGTCCCACGACGTCAGTGACATGAGCTGATCCTGAGCGAGAGCCTTGGTCGGATAGATCAGTAGCGAGGTCGCTTCCTGGGAGACTGATTCGGCGATCGGCACCTGATAACAGAGCGACTTTCCCGACGCTGTGCCTGTCGCGATGACGACCGACCGCCCAGAGCGAATCCGGTCGATTGCCTCCGCCTGGTGTGCCCAGAGCTCGGTATAGGGAACCAGGGAGGTCAGGGCCGGCGGGAGCGGCCTGGTGAGCGTGCCTACCCGGGCCTCGCGAGGACCCAGCTCGTGTAGATGCACCAACCGGCGGTCATCGAGGAGCTTCTCGAGCGCGACCGCGATCCTCTGGCTGTGGCGTGCCGTCGGGTCGAGATCAACGAGGTCGGTCATCTAATTCGCTAGGTCGTCGGACGTGGGCATCTGCCCAAACGCTAAACGAGGTGAGTGACAACCTCGGGTCGGCCGTGGCCGCCCCCGGCCCCTATCGTCTCGGGCGTGCTCTTCGACGTCCGGACAATCGAGTCGCCACCATGGACCGTGGTCGCGGTCGTCGGTGATGTGGACCTGGCGACGATGCCGTCGTTGAGCACCCGTCTGGGTGCTGTCGATACCGGCGCCCTGGCCCTGGACATATCCGGTGTCGACCACTTCGACCCACTGTGCTTTGGCGTCGTGATGGCTGCGGCGCTGAAGGCCAAGCGTCGTGACGGGAAGTTCTGCGTCGTGTGCCCGCCAGGTCGACCGAGAGACCTTTTCGCCGAGATCGGTCTCGATCAGATCGTCGCTGTGGTGGCTGATAGGTCTGAACTTCAGCCCTTGTAGCGCATGGGGCTAAGTTCGCCCCGGGGGACAGTGGTGGAATGGGCCGGGTAGAGAATTGTTTCGACGACTTTTGAGGGCCGCTTGAGCAATGGGCGCGGGTAACCGTCGAATCGTCAAGGGACGCGGCCCCTGGATATGCCCGGAGCTCACATCGTGACGGGATGCCGGGCGGCTGATCGTGTGCCTTGTGATTCGTTGGGGTCGACAATACCCTTACATTCATGTCTGAAGTAAAGAAGAGGCGTCGAGGGACCTCCCGGATCAGCTCCAAACATCAGATCACGATTCCCACCGACGCACTCCGGCGCGCAGGACTGGAAGTCGGTGACCGCCTGGTCGCCCGCTCCGACGGCGCAGGCCGAGTGATCCTCGAACGCGAGCACGACGTCATTGGCGAATTCGCTGGAGCACTCACTGGCGTCTACCAACAAGACGAACTTGACGATCTCCGTTCCGAATGGGGCTGACACACCTCGACGCCGGAGTGGTCATCGGATTTCTCGACTCATCGGATGTCCATCACGTAAACGCCAAAGCCTCGTTGGCCGAGGCGCTCGACAATGGTGATCACCTCGCCATGGCCGCATCCGCGTTCGCGGAGTGTCTCGTCGGCCCGGCCCGGCGAAGTGACTCCGCGATCCAAGTCGTAAGGGACACGTTCGACCGTCTACCGATCGAGATCGTCGACCTCAGCCCGCTGATTGCGATTGAAGCGGCACGACTCCGGTCGCGGCATCGGTCGCTACGGCTCCCGGATGCTCTCGTCATCGCCACGTCCGTCATCGTTGGCGCCGACAAACTCGTGACGACCGATGGTCGCTGGCCAGCCACGAAAAAGCTTCGGGTCGAATTCGAGATTGTGCGGATCTGACAAGAAGTGAACAGAGCGGATGCCTTTTATCGCCTGGCTCACGACATCTCTCCACATCCTCGGCCAGCAGACAGAGCCTGACAGCGGTGGATCAGGCGGACGCAGACAAGTCGTCGCTGTGCGCTTCAGCGCTACTTCGCTACTTCGTGTCGGCGTAGCGGTTGAGTTCGGTGCGGGCGACCTGGCGACGGTGAACCTCGTCCGGGCCGTCAGCGAAACGGAGTGTGCGTAGCCCCGCGTACATCCGGGCCAGCGGGAAGTCGTCCGAGACGCCGCCGCCGCCGTGGGCCTGGATGGCACGGTCGACGACACGCAGAGCAGTGTTGGGGGCCACGATCTTGATGGCCGAGATCTCTACGGCAGCGCCCTTTGACCCGACGGTGTCCATGAGCCACGCGGCCTTCAGGGTCAGCAGGCGGGCCTGTTCGATCTCGATTCGGGAGTCGGCGATCCACTCGCGGATAACTCCTTGATTGGACAACGGCCCGCCGAACGCAATTCTGCTGGTCACTCGTCGACACATGAGTTCGAGTGCCCGTTCCGCAATTCCGATGCAGCGCATGCAGTGATGGATCCGGCCGGGGCCAAGGCGGGCCTGGGCGATTCCGAAGCCTCCGCCCTCCTGTCCGATCAAGTTGGACAGGGGCACACGCACGTTGTTGAAGTCGACCTCGCAATGACCTTCGCGGTCTTGGTATCCGAACACCGGCAGATTGCGCACCTTCGTCACACCAGGGGTGTCGAAGGGGACCAGAACCATTGACTGCTGAAGGTGTCGCGGTGCGCCCGGGTTGGTCTTACCCATGACGATCATCACCTTGCAGCGTTCGGACGCCGCGCCCGATGTCCACCATTTGCGACCGTTGAGAACGTAGGAGTCGCCGTCGCGATCGATGCTCATCGAGATGTTCGTGGCATCCGAGGACGCGACGTCGGGTTCGGTCATGGCGAACGCCGAGCGGATCTCACCGTTTAGTAGCGGAACCAGCCACTCCTCCTTCTGCGCGTCGCTGCCGAAGAGGGTCAGTACTTCCATGTTTCCGGTATCGGGAGCCGAGCAGTTCATGGCCTCCGGAGCGAGCCCACTTGAGCGCCCCGAGATCTCGGCCAGGTACGCATAGTCCAGGTTCGATACCGGGTCCGGGGTCCATTCGGTCGCGTGCGGCATGAACAGATTCCACAGCCCGCGGTCACGGGCAGAAGCCTTGAGGTCCTCGATGATCTGGGGATGACCGTGCACGTCACCGAGTTCCGCCATCTGCTGCTCGTAGGTGGCTTCGGCCGGGTACACCTCGGAGTCCATGAAGTCCTCGAGGCGGGCAATCAGGTCGCGACCACGTTCACTGGGTTCGAAACTCATGCTGATGAACCTATCTGAGCACCAACGGCCGTGGACCAGATTGAAGAGTTGTTTGACATTGGGCCGTGCGCTTCGTTAGCTGTCACCCGTGGGAAACCCGCTTGTCATCGTCGAGTCACCAGCCAAGGCCCGAACCATCGCCCGTTTTTTGGGTGATGGTTACCAGGTCGAATCGTCAATCGGTCATATACGGGACCTGCCGCAGAACGCGGCCGAGATCCCGAAGGAGTACAAGGGAGAGAAGTGGGCCCGACTCGGTGTGGACACCGACAACCACTTCAAGCCGATCTACGTCATCAACGCCGACAAGAAGGACCACGTCCGACATCTGAAGGCACTACTCAAGGACGCCGACGAGCTTTATCTCGCGACGGATGAGGATCGCGAAGGGGAGGCTATTGCCTGGCACCTGCTCGAGGTCCTCAAGCCGAAGGTGCCGGTCAAGAGGATGGTCTTCCACGAGATCACCGAATCCGCGATCCTGAACGCGATCGCCAATCCCCGCGACCTGGACCGCGACCTCGTCGATGCCCAGGAAGCACGCCGGATCATGGACCGTCTCTACGGCTTCGAGGTCTCACCGGTCCTCTGGAAGAAGATCATGCGCGGGCTCTCGGCCGGTCGGGTGCAGTCGGTCGCGACCCGGGTGATCGTTCAGCGTGAGCGGGACCGCATGGCTTTCCATTCCGCCGGTTGGTGGGACCTCCAGGCCAGGATGCGCCACGCCGAGCCGGCCAAGGATCAGACCCAGTTCACAGGAACGCTCATCGAGTTCGACGGTTCACGCCTGGCCACCGGCAAGGACTTTGGCTCCGACGGACAGCTCACCGCCGCGTCCGAGAAGTCGACCGGAAAGGCCCCGCTGCTGTTGGACGAGGCGGCCGCGACCTCACTGCGCGACGCGTTGAGCGACCGACCCGTCAAGGTCCGCTCGGTTGAACGCAAGCCATACACGCGTCGCCCGGCCCCACCGTTCATGACCTCGACCCTCCAGCAGGAGGCCGGTCGCAAACTGCGCATGTCGGCCTCTCAGGCGATGTCGACCGCTCAACGTCTGTATGAGAACGGGTTCATCACCTATATGAGGACAGACTCGTCGAGCCTCTCCGAAACCGCCCTGAACGCCGCCCGCTCACAGATCCTGGAGCGCTACGGCCAGGACTATCTGCCGAGCAAGCCGAGGGTCTACGCCAACAAGGTGAAGAACGCCCAGGAGGCCCACGAGGCGATCCGTCCCGCCGGCGACACCTTCCGCACCCCCGAGCAGGTCTCGGGCCAGCTGAACTCTTCCGAGCTAAAGCTCTATGAGCTGATCTGGCAGCGCACGGTCGCCTCCCAGATGAACGACGCACGCGGCGAGTCGGTCCAGGTCCGCCTGGTCACCACGACCGCCGATGACCGCGAGGCGGTCTTCGCAGCGTCGGGTCGGACGATTCTCTTCCCCGGCTTTCTCCGCGCCTACGTCGAGGGCTCCGATGATCCCGACGAAGCACTCGATGACCAGGAACGGGTCCTGCCGAACATGGCCGAGGGCGACGACATCTCTGTCGATTCACTCGACGCGAACTCCCACGAGACCCAGCCGCCCGCCCGTTTCACCGAAGCTTCGCTGGTCAAGCGGCTCGAAGAGATGGGTGTGGGCCGACCCTCGACCTACGCCGCGACGATCTCCACCATCCAGAACCGCGGCTACGTCTGGAAGAAGGGCACCGCCCTGATCCCTAGCCTGACCGCGTTCGCGGTGGTCGGTCTGCTTGAGCAACACTTCGAGAATCTCGTCGACTACGCGTTCACCGCACGTATGGAAGCCGAGCTCGATGACATTGCTGCAGGCTCCGCCCAGTTGGAGGCGTGGCTCGCACGGTTCTACTTCGGTATCGAGGTCGACACGGGTGAGAAGCTCCAGCCGGGACTAAAGGCGATGGTCGAATCCAACCTGGGAGAGATCGACGCCCGTGCGGTCAACTCGATCCCCCTCGGGATGGATTCCGAGGGGCGGCCCATCGTCGCCCGCGTCGGTCGCTACGGGCCCTATCTGGAACGTGTCATCAGCGAAGAGGAGAGCCAGCGGGCGAGTATCCCCGACGACATTCCCCCGGACGAGCTGACCGTCTCGCGGGCGGTTGAACTGCTGGAGGCCCCCGCGGGGGACCGCGTCCTGGGTGTCCATCCTGAGACGGGTCTCGAGGTAAATCTCAAGGCCGGCAGGTTCGGACCCTACGTCCAGGAAGGCGTCCACGACGACGCCAGTGACACCAAGCCGCGCACCGCCAGTCTGTTCCAGGACATGGACCCCGCGACCGTCACCCTCGAGGACGTCCTTCCTCTCCTGGCGCTGCCCCGCACGGTCGGTGTCGATCCGGCTGACAGCCAGGAGATCCTCGCACTCAACGGCAAATTCGGTCCTTATATAAAGAAGGGGACCGATAGCAGGTCCCTCGAGACCGAAGCGCAGATCCTGACGGTTACCCTCGACGAGGCGTTGAAGATCTTCTCCGAACCCAAGCGTCGACGTGGCCAGGGAACCCCCAAGGGTCCGCTGCGCGAGATGGGCGAGGACCCCGACTCGAAGAAGCCGATCGTGGTCAAGGACGGCCGTTTCGGGCCATACGTGACCGACGGCGAAACAAACGCGAGCCTGCGCAAGGGAGACTCCGTCGAGGAGTTGACCATGGAAAGGGCGCTCGAGCTTCTCGAGGACCGTCGGGCGCGGGGTCCTGCCAAAAAGAAGAAGGCAGCCGCCAAGAAGAAGTCGCCTGCGAAGAAGAAGTCGCCGGCCAAGAAGGCCACTGCAAAGAAGGCAGGTGCCAAGAAGTCGCCGACAAAGAAGTCCGCAGCCAAGAAGAAGTCGGACACCGCTATCACCCCGGCGAAGCTGGCAGAGGCCTCGGACCTCGGCGGTGGCGAGTCGAAGTCAGACACGTGAGTCGCGGTCGACTGATCGTCTTCGAGGGCGGTGAGGGGACCGGCAAGTCAACCCAGGCCGAGCTACTGGCCGCCGAACTCGACGCTCTACTGACCCGTCAGCCGGGTGGAACCGAACTGGGCGCCCAGATACGCCAGATCGTGCTGGCGGCATCGGAGAACGGCCTGAGCGACCGGGCCGAGGCCCTTTTGATGGCGGCCGACCGGGCCCATCACGTCGAGACCGTCATCGAGCCCGCACTCGTGTCCGGTCGTGACGTGGTGTGTGACCGCTTCATCGGGTCATCGGTCGCCTACCAGGGCTACGGACGCGGTCTGGATGTCGACATGGTGCGCGCGATCTCGGGTTGGGCAACGGGTGGGCTATGGCCCGATGTGACAATCCTGCTCACGGTCCCCCAGGAGGTTGCCAATCAGCGGCGCGGGGCGACCAGTGATCGGATCGAAGCGGCAGGCGAGACGTTCCACCGTCGCGTCCTCGAGGGGTACATCGCCCAGGCCGAGGACGACGACGACAACTGGATCACCGTTGACGGCAGCGGGTCCATCGATGAAGTCAGCGCAAGGGTCCACGCAGCGCTGTTCGAGATGTTGCGGATCGAACTATGAGCGCCGACGCAGACGCGACTGCCGATGACGTCACGGACCTCTGGGCGGAGGTGCCCGGCCAGGAGGACGCCATCCGCCGTCTGAAAGCTGCAGTCGATTCGCCGACCCACGCCTATCTGATCAGTGGGCCCGAAGGTTCAGGCAAGCGTGCCATCGCCCGCGCGTTCGCGGCCGATCTGCTGAGTCGGCACCTGACCGGGGATGCGGCCGAACGCGTTCGTCACCAGGTTTCGGTCGAGGGTTACCCGGCGCTCGTGGTGGTCGAACGAGAAGGACCCTTCATCAGCGCGAAGGACGCACGTTCAGTGGTCGAACGCGCCTCACGCTCGCCGCTCGAAGGTCCCCTCCAGATCATCCTCATGATCGATTTCCATCTGGTCCGTGACGCTGGACCAATGCTGTTGAAGAGCCTCGAGGAGCCTCCGCCAACGACGATGTTCATCCTGTTGGCCGAGGAACTGCCGATCGAACTCGAGACGATCGCGTCTCGCTGCGTCAACATCACCCTCGACGCCGTTCCGACCGGAGTGCTCGCCGAGCGGCTTCGCTCCGAGGGAGTCGATCCTGGCCTTGCCCTGGTTGCGGCGGAGGGTGCAGGGGGAAGCCTTTCGCGAGCCAGGCTGCTCGCTCGTGACCCGCTCGTGATGGAGCGCCGCACACTCTGGTACACAGCTCCCGAGCGGTTGGACGGGCGTGGGGCGACTGCTTGCGCGGTCGTCGACGAGATTCTGGAGTCCATCGCAGAAATGAAGGCTCCCCTGGAGGCGATGCAGGAAGAGGAGATCAGCGAGTTCACCGCGCGCGCAGAGGCGGCCGGGGTGGAGGTGCGCAAGGGCGACCTGACCAGGCTCAAGGAGCGCCACAAGCGCGAAGCCCGCCGGATGCACGTCGACGAACTGCGGATCGGACTCGGGGTCCTCGTCGGCCGCTACCGAGACGAGATGTCCGCCCGCGCCTCGGGCGGAAACGTCGGAGGTCCACCAAATGGTCCCACGGACTCTGCTGCAGAGTCGTTCCTGAAGGTCGCGGACTCGGTGCAGGAGCTCTGCGACAACCTGGCCTTCAAC
>JBATWQ010000359.1:0-12585 GCA_049672765.1 Microthrixaceae bacterium
CATCGGACTATGGGACTCATCCGACTGTGCGGACTCAGCGGACGGCGCGGACTATTCCGACTGTGCGGTCCCAGCGGACCCGGCGGACTCAGCTGTCCACGAACGACCCCGGCTGGCTGATGGCTCCCCGTCGCCAACGCCTGGGTGTGGCGACGAGGGCTCTCGGGTAGTCCTCGAAGAGCCACCTGGCGAAGTTGCGGCGGGTCCAGTCATTCGCCGAGGCGATCGCGGTTGCCATGTTGGCCCCGCGGGGGCTGCTCAGGCCCTTGACCAGAAGGCGCGACATACGATGGTCCGCCAGCAGGCTCAATCGGACCCGTTGGTCATGGAGGCGTGCCAAGTCCGGGTTTGCCGCCTGGTCCCGGATCAGTTCAGCGGCTCCGATTCCGGTGATGAGAGCCTGGCCGATTCCCTCGCCGCTCATCACGTCGCACGCAGCCACAGCGTCGCCGACGAACAGCGCCCTCTTGGTCGAGGCTCGAACCTGGTCGACGCGTGCCGGGATCGGCCAGGCCTTGTGCGGAGCTTCCGGGGTGGC
Source organism: Microthrixaceae bacterium (assembly GCA_049672765.1). Classification (GTDB taxonomy): domain Bacteria; phylum Actinomycetota; class Acidimicrobiia; order Acidimicrobiales; family Microtrichaceae; genus JAGQSZ01. The sequence goes on from JBATWQ010000359.1 coordinate 539, forward strand.
GCCAGGTCCCAGGAGTTCAGCGATGTGGGGCCGTGTCAGTAGTTCGCCCCACAACGACTTCATTTCCTTTGTCCTGGTCGACGGGGTCCTCTGGATCCCGAAACCGACGTTCGCGCCGCCCCCCGGCAGCGGAAAGGACCAGAAGTAGCCGGGCACCAGGTCGGCTTCGAACGAGATGTACAGATCTCGGGCGGCCAACTCTCCGACGTTGGAGAAGTACTGCCGGAAGGCATGCCATTCACCCAGGTAGACCTCGTTGGGTGAGGCCCCAAGGTGCTTGCGCAGGGGCGAGTACATACCATCAGCCCCGATGGCATAGCGCGCCCTGACCTCACCGATGCCGTCTATCTGGGCGGTCACCCCCGTGTCGTCCTCGGTCGCTGAGCGAAGTCCATGACCGTCGGCGACCTCGGCTCCCGCCTTCCGGGCCAGTTCCACCAGTGCGAAGTCAAGGTCGACCCGCTTGGCGACCGCAATGAACGCACCGCGGTCCTGGGGCATTGTGAACGGTGTCAGCGCTCCGGATGGTGAACGGATCCAACAGGTTTCGGCGCTCTGCCAGGAGTCGACCATGTCGGGCTTCAGCCCGAGGTCCTCCAGATGTCGCAACGCACTCGAGGTCAGGCCGTCGCCGCAGGTCTTGTCGCGGGGAAATACGGCCTTGTCGACAACCAGGGTGTCGATTCCGGCGCCGGCGAGGGTGATCGCGGCGGCCGTGCCAGCGGGTCCGGCACCGACAACGAGGACATCGACGGTCCGGACGGCGCTCACGCAGAGTCCAGTAGCTCGTCGAAGGCGTCCCGCAGAGATTCCATTAGCGACTCGACGTCGGGAATCGCGGCTGGGTCGATGTTCACGCCGATGTTGAGGTCGTTCTGGTAGCTCAGCAGCGTCACGTTCACCCCGGCTCCGGCAAGAGGGCCGAACGGGTAGACGGCGGTGATGGGCACCCCGCCCAGGTAGAGCTTCACGGGTGAGCCGGGGACGTTCGAGGCCTGGAAATCGAGCCCCTTCATCATCGTGCCGAACACCTGGGTCAGGACAGATGTCGGAAGGCGGTTCAGCAGCGCCGACATGGGCTTGACCAGGCTGTTCGCCGGTTCGTCCTTGGCGGCGGCGCAGCGCTGGTGGACGTGTGCGACGAGCGCGGCCGAAGACTCGTGATGGACATCGATCTCGAAGCGTGCCGGCACCCACTCGTTGCCACCTGAGTGCATCGATGCGGCGCCCCTGACATTGACGGGCATCCCCATTCGCAGATGCGCCTGCTCGACCCCGTGCTGCTGGTGGTAGAGGTCCATGCCCCGGATGATCCCGGCCACGAAGATGTCGTTGATGGTGGCCCTGAGAGCGCTACCGGCGCGCTTCGCCTCGTCGAGGGGCATGCTCAGAACTTCGAGGTGGGTGGACAGGGACCGTCGGGTGGCGATCCCGGACATAGGAGTGCTTTCGGGTCGCAGCAGCCGGGCCACCGACGACGCCATTTCGCTGGATGCGACCATCGCTCCGGCGGGGTCATGGGCTGCACCTCTGAGCAGGTCGACACCTGTCGACGTCGCCTGACGGAGCATCGCAGTCTGGCGTCGTGTCTCGAACTGCAACGCATCGACGAACCGCTCGGCCTGGTTGAGGACGTGGGCGTTCGGCTCGGGCGGCATGGGACGCTCCGGGGCATCCGGCTCGAGATCGAGGAGCTCCAACATCAACTCGACTCCGCCGACCCCGTCGCTGATCGAATGGTGGAACTTCATGACGATCGCGGACATGTCCCCGATCAGACCGTCGATGACGGTGGCCTCCCACAGCGGCCTTGCGCGATCGAAGCACTGCATGGCCATGGGGGAGACCATCTCGAGCAGGTCCGACAGCGAACCCTCGCCGCCGACCCGGGCGTAGCGCAGGTGGTAGTTGATGTCGAAGTTGGGATCGACCTCCCAGCGCGGCGGGGCGAGCGACATCGGGTTCGAACGCACCCGCTGGCGCAGACGGGGAATCGATCTGCTGACCCGCTCGAATGTCCGATGGAGCTTGTCGGTCGGTACCGGGTCCTCGAAGATCATCACAGTTGTGATGGTCGAACGGAGCATCGGATCCTTCTCGATGTTCCACATGAGAGCGTCGGAATCGCTCATGCGGTCCTCGAAACGGCTGGACGGTTCTGGTTGTTGGGTGAGGGTCGAATCGTTCATGGTCAATCAGCCGCACTTGTAACTTGCGTAGAACTTGTCCTTCTCGACACGGCCGTCGGTCCAGGTCCTCGTTCTCTCTGTCGTGATCTTTCCGCAACCCGAGGTCGGGTGCTGCGCGGTCTGTTCGCCCTTGACGTTGAAGGTCGACCAGAGGTCCACGGTCACCGAAGTAGAGGTGTACGTCGGCCAGACGACGACGCCGTAGGGCGTCTCGTTGCGAATCTTGAGGTCCACCGTCGGATACCAGAGTGTCGCCTCACGACCGAATGGGTAACGGCTCAGGTACTCGGAGTGGGCCTTGTGCTGGGGGATGTCCAGACCGGCGAAGAACGCGGCGTTGAACAAAGTCGTCGCGTACTGACTGACGCCACCACCAATGTCGGTGGTGTGCTCGCCCTCGTTGATCACCCCGCCTTCGAAGAAGCCGTTTGCGACCGTTCGTCTGCCGACCGCGCCGTTGACCGAGAATGTTTCGCCGGGGGCGATCAGGATTCCCCTGGTGAGATCCGAGATCCGGTGGATGTTCTTGACCCGTGACTGACAACAGGCGTGGCGGGTGGTGAAGGACCCGACGATCTGCTTGACACCCAGTCCAGCCGCCCACTTGCGGCCATCGGCGGCGGTTACGACACGGAATGGCAGGGAGATGGTGGTCTTGCCGGCCAAGAGTCCGTCGACGATCAACTTGGGTGCTTCCGGACCACAACAGACCTGGGCGTCGGTTCCGCCGACCGGTGTCGGAACCCCATTGACGATGTCGAACTTGACCCCCGTCGGGTTGGCGCTTGTCTTCGCGTGTTGCGTGAGCACCTTCTCGACCAACTCACCGTCCATGGTGAGCGATGGGGTCTTGCCCTCGATGTGAAGTCGGAACGCCGGTCGGAATTCCCTGCCGGCGATTTCCAGCTTCTTCGAGCCGACCTCGAATGTGAGATCTCCCTCGGTGGTCCGGTTCGCCTGGTCGACGATCGTCTGGACCTGGTCATCGGAGATCTGGGGAGGCGTCTCGGTGGAGTCCACCCGAATGTGGATCGTCTTGGTGACATCGCCGAGCGTGGACGGCAGGGCAGCCACCAGGTCCTTCACGGTGATCGAGGACCCGTCGGAGCCCGCAACGACCTTGACAGCTTCCTCGGTGGCTTCGATCTTGGGTTCTACGGGGTCGGTCCGCTTGTCGCCCTGGAGTTCGATCAACTCGGTGGCCAGCCGGTCTCCGTCGACCTTCACCGCGACCTTGGCGTCACGGTTGGTGAAGAACGAACCGACCCACCGGAAGGGGCGGATGAGAACGGAGTCATGTCGACCCAACTTCATGACCGTTCTTGATGTGGATGCGACGTCGAGGGTCAGACCCAACTCGCCAGCGGTTGTCTCCATGGTGCGCCCATCAACGTCGATGGCGACCTTCGTGGAGGGGAGTCTCGAGCCGAGATCTTCCAGCGACGATTCGAGCTTGGCCGGCGACTGCCCGCCGACGTCCTTTCCTGCGACGGTGACTCCGCGGTAGACGTTGTCGCCGTTGCGCCACGTGTCCAGGGCCCAAGCAGCCACGATGAGAGCAAGGACCACTAGCGGAGTTGCGACCAGCCAGATTGTGACTTTGCGGCGTTTGGACACTGGAACAGGGTCGCGCAGCTTGCCATCACCTGTCGGGACGGGAGATGTGACTTCCACGCCTTGAGTTGGCGACTCAAGTTCATTGCCCGTCATTGATAACTCGCTGGCTAGTGTCGATGAAACTGATTCCAGGAGGATAGTCGTGACAATCAATCCCGAAGCAGTGGGGACGGTCTCCGACCCGGTGACAAATGACTGGGCCTCCAAGGACTCGCTGCTGTACGCGGTCGGAGTGGGAGCAGGACAGGATCCCGTGGACAAACTCGAGCTTCCGTTCACGACCGAGAACTCCAACGGCATCACCCAACGGGCGCTTCCGACGATGGCCGTCGTGTTGCCCACGACCTCTGGGGCGTTTGCCAACATCGGCAGTTTCAACCCGGCGATGTTGGTGCACGGAGAAGAGAGCATCACCTGGCACCGCGAGATTCCGGTGGAGGGCTCGATCACTTCGACCACCGAAATCACCGCGATCTGGGACAAGGGCAAGGGCGCGGTGGTTGAGGCGACCACACGCGCCGCCATGGCCGACGAGCCGCTGTTCGACCTGGTCATGTCCGTCTACATCCGGGGTGAGGGCGGCTGGGGCGGCGAGCGCGGCCCGAGTGGCCCTCGAAATGTCGCGCCGGATCGTGAGGCGGACCATTCGGTGACGACCCAGACCCGCCCCGAGCAGGCACTGATCTACCGCCTCACCGGCGACAGAAATCCGTTGCACTCCGATCCGACGTTTGCCGCGATGGCCGGCTTCGACCGTCCGATCCTCCACGGTCTGTGCACCTACGGCTTTGCCGGCCGGGTTCTTCTGCACGAGCTCGCCGGATCTGATCCGGCGAAGATGCGATCGATCGAGGGCCGTTTCGCGTCGCCGGTGATGCCCGGCGAGGCCCTGACGGTCAGAGCCTGGGAACAGGGCGACGGGGCTGCAGTGTTCAACGTGGCGGGTGGCGACGGCCGGATCGTCATCGATGCTGGCCGCATCACCTACGACGCCTGAGCGCCCAGAAACTGAACGGTCACGGGAGGCCCGTCCACGGGTGGGCCTCCCGTGGAAGGCCGCTCAGAACAGGGTCAGATCGGGTTCACGCGCTCCGCGCAGCTGGTCATAGTCGACCTCGACCCAGTCCATTCCCCGTGACTCTGCCATGACCCGTGCTTGGGGCTTGACGACCTGGGCGACGAACATTCCACGAACCCCGCGTAGCGCAGGGTCCCGTTCCATCCGCTCCAGGTATCGGGCGAGTTGCTCTACTCCGTCGATTTCACCGCGACGTTTGATCTCAACCGCAACCGCCTTACCCTCCGCGTCGCGGCACAGCAGATCGACCGGCCCGATGTCAGTCGGAAACTCGCGGCGTACCAACACCAGTCCCGCTGCGATCGAGGTCGGATCAGCGGCCAGCAGCTCTTGCAGGTGCGCTTCGACCCCGTCCTTGGTCAGGCCCGGGTCGACACCGAGTTCGTGGGCCGAGTCCGAGAGCACTTCGAACATGTTGATCGTCAGGGTCTCGGACTTGGGGTTGGTCACGGTCCAGTAGCCATCGTGTTCAACCAGACGGTTCGGCGCGTTCATCCAGTTGAGTGGCTTGTAGGCCCCACCGTCGGCGTGTATCGCAACGCACCCGTCGGCCTTGACCATGATCAGGCGGAGGGCCTCGGGCAGATGGGCGGACAGGCGGCCTTCGTAGTCGACCGAGCAACGTGCAATGACCAGACGCATCGCTAGCTGAGTCTAGGCGTCGACCCGCTGGTTGGCCTTAGCCAGGCGTGGGTAGCGCAGCGAGAGGTCGTTGCACTCCTCACACACCGACTCCGGAATGACTCCCAGGGCCATGAGCAGCGAGAAGATCCTGCATCCGAGACAGAATCCGAGCGCTGCCTCCAAGGTTGCAGCCACCGCAAGCAGGGCGATTATGACCCGTGCGGCTGTCGGAGCACCGGCCAACCACAGAACCGACGCGCTGAGAGTGAAGGTGACGCCGATGGCCTGTGCGAATCGCTTCGGCGGTCCGGGCACCATCTTGGCGTGCCGGGGTAGGCGGGGAGCGACGACCTTGGTGGCGATCAGGCCCAACGGACTGAACCTGGGTCCGCTTGCGACCCGGGCAATGAAGCCGAAAGTCAGAGGAATGAGGACCCAACCCCACCCGAGCCCAGCTACCAGGATCGCCATGATGACCACGCCCGAGGCGACGGCCCTTGCGGCCACGTCGTTGACGGGATTCGGAAAGGAGAAGATTGAATCACTCATCGAGAACGAGGGTATGACCCGAATCCCGACTAAACAAGTCGGATTTAGAATCAGCGTGGGGATTCATGTCACTATCGACTGCGCGCGAAGCCGACGCCGACCTCGTGAAGTGCCATCGTCGACGGCCAAAGGCCCCCCTTAGGAGACCTTCGCGTTCTTGGAAGCCTTGTTCAGTCGGGCGCGGTCGCCGGCGTTCAGGTGGGTCTTGCGGAGCCGCACGGCCTTGGGTGTGACCTCGATGCACTCGTCCTCGGCGAGAAACTCGAGCGCCTGCTCGAGCGACAGCCGCCTGGGAGGAGTCAAGCGCTCGGTATTGTCCGATGACGAGGTCCTCATGTTGGTCAACTTCTTCTCACGACAGATGTTGACGTCCATGTCCTCGGAGCGGGAGTTCTCGCCGATGATCATTCCCTCGTAGACCTCTTCGCCGGGCCCGACGAACAGCGACGAGCGTTCCTGCACCTGCACCACCGCATAGCCGGTGACGGGGCCCGAACGGTCGGCAACCACCGAGCCACGCTCACGCGAGCGGATCTCGCCGAACCAGGGTGCCCAGCCGTCGAAGATCTGGTGCAGCATGCCGGTTCCGCGGGTCTCGGTGAGGAACTCCGTGCGGAAGCCGAGCAGACCGCGGGCAGGAACCCGCTGCTCGATGCGTACCCAGCCCGTGCCGTGGTTCACCATGTCGACGAGCTGTCCCTTGCGGGTCGCCAGGAGCTGGCTGACGGCTCCCAGGTACTCCTCGGGCACGTCGACCGAAACCGCTTCGACGGGCTCGTGGATCTTGCCGTCGATCTCCTTGGTGACAACCTGGGGCTTGCCGACCGTCAGCTCGAAACCTTCGCGGCGCATGGTCTCGACCAGCACTGCGAGCTGGAGTTCTCCACGTGCGTGGACCTCCCAGGTATCGGGACGTGTCGTGGGCATGACACGCAGGCTGACGTTGCCGATCAGCTCGTTGTCGAGGCGGGCCTTGATCTGACGGGCAGTGACCTTGTCGCCGTCGCGTCCGTTCAGGGGTGAGGTGTTGACGCCAAGGGTCATGGCCAGGCTGGGTTCGTCGACGGTGATCACGGGGAGCGGCCGCGGGTCGTTGGGGTCGCTGAGAGTTTCGCCGATGGTGACCTCGTCGATACCGGCGACAGCGATGATCTCACCCGGTCCCGCGGTTTCGACCTCGATCCGGGCGTTGTTCTCGGTCACGTAGAGGACCGCCACTTTGGCGCGCTCGATCGATCCGTCGGCGCGGCACCACGACACCTGCTGACCCTTGAGGATCGTTCCGTGGATCACGCGGCACATCGCCAGTCGCCCGACGAACGCGCTCGAATCCAGGTTGGTCACCCATGCCTGCAGAGGATGCTCCGGCAGGTAGCGGGGAGCCGGAAGGTGGTTGACCAGCAGTTCGAACAGCGGGGTCAGGTCCTCGGCCAGGTCATCGGGTGTTTCGGGTCGGGTCATGCTGGCGCGACCCGCACGACCATTGCAGTAGATGACCGGGAAATCGATCTGGTCGATGTCTGCGTCGAGATCCATGAACAGGTCCTCGACCTCGGAGACGACCTCATCGATGCGGGCGTCGGCCCGGTCGACCTTGTTGACCGCAAGGATGACAGGAAGGTTCAGCGAGAGAGCCTTGCGGAGCACGAAGCGCGTCTGGGGGAGCGGCCCCTCGGATGCGTCGACCAGGAGGATCACACCGTCGACCATGGTGAGCGCCCGCTCGACCTCGCCACCGAAGTCGGCGTGACCGGGGGTGTCGACGATGTTGATCTTTACCTCGTCGCGACCCTCACCGGTCCAACGGACGGCCGTGTTCTTGGCGAGGATCGTGATGCCCTTTTCGCGCTCAAGATCGGTGCTGTCCATGACCCGATCGACTTCGACCGCACCCTCGCGAAAGGCGCCTCCCTGGCGGAGCATGGCATCGACAAGAGTGGTCTTGCCGTGGTCGACGTGGGCGATGATCGCCACGTTGCGGATGCCTTCTACAGCGATTCCTTCTGAGTTGTCAGTAGGAGAGGCGTCGGTTGTGGTCATTCGTGATTCCGGTCATGGGGCAGCGCAAAGCACGCTGGAAAAAGTGGGACGGACAATTCTGCCAGCAATGGGGCTCTTACCCCGAACCCGGAGCTGTGACACCTGCCTTGTGGCGTGGGACGTTCCCGGGTGCTGAGCCTGTGGGTAGCCGTTGGAAGTCCCCCGGCCCCTTTGGATCTACTCAGGAGAGCAGGCCGAGATCGACCAGCGCGGCCCGGGTTCGCGCCGCGTCCACGAACACGAGCGAGCGGATCCCGAGCGCCCTGGCACCGTCGACGTTTGTGGGCGAATCGTCGATGAACAACGCCAACTCGGCCGGCACCCCAGCTGTCTGGAGGGCCACATCGAAAATCCGGGGATCAGGCTTGAGAAATCCGAGGCTTCCCGACACCACGACCCCGTCGAGCAGGTCGAAGTGGGGGTGACCGGTCACCAGGGGGAACGTCTCGGCCGAGAAGTTGGTCAGGCCGAACTGGGCGACCCCGACCCCTTTGAGTTCTTCGAGAATCTCGAGCATTCCGTCGACAGGTCCCGGGATTGTCTCGATCCAACGATCCAGGACGGCGCGCACCTGGGCCTCGTAGCGGGGATGCTCGGCGATCACCTCTTCCATCACCGTCGCGTATGGCTCACCGCCATCGCATCGCAGGTTGTGCGACGAGGTCCACACGTTCGACACGAAGTGCTCCAACTCGTCGGGGTCCTCGAAGAGGGTCCGGTACAGGCACAGCGGGTCCCAGCGCAACAGGACGTTGCCCACGTCCCAGAGCACGGCGCTGGGGGTCGGGTCGGCAGTCGTTTCCGTCATCGCCGTCGTCACCGCCTCTCAAGTCGGCTGCGTATCAGGGCGCGACGTTCCTGGAGGTCGCTGTAGGTGAGCTCATCGCCGTTGGACTCGTCGATGCCGGCGTTGCGGCGGATGTCGGCAGGATCGACGATCAGGTCCGAGGCCCTGGCCCCCACTTCGGCGGCCAAGCGCTCGCCGTGGGTCACGGACAGGTACCCGGTCAGGGCCGAGATCTCACCGATCAGGTCCAGGTCGGGTGCCAGGCGTGCGATGGCGCCGTCGAGGAACACGAGGTTCTTCACATACAGCATCAGGATTTTGGGCAGCCGGGCGCCCATGCCGAGCAGCGCCTTGATGATGCGCTGGAGTTCGCCCACCAGTTGCTCCTGGGAGAGCGTGGTCGGGTCCACCAGGTCCTGGTCGAGCCGGAGTTCCTTGATCACGTCGTGGATGTCGGTGTCCGCCGGAAGCGCACCGAGGTCACGCAATGCCTCCAACTGGCCAGGAATGTCGCCGGTCGCGGCGGTGAAGGTGAGGCGGAGAAAGGCGTTGCGCTCTAGATCGGTCATCCGGGCGGTTATGCCGAAGTCGAGGAGAGCGATCCGCCCATCCGGCTGGACGAAGAGGTTGCCGCCGTGGAGGTCGCCGTGGAATATGCCGTGCACCATGCAACCCTCGGTGAAGCCGCGCATGCCGACACGGATCACCTCGTGGGTGTCGATTCCGGCCTCTTGCATGGATTCCAGGTCCTCGAAGCCGAAACCCTCGAGGCGTTCCATTACCAGTACCCGACGGGTGACCAGGTCTGGATGGGGTCGAGCGATCACGAATCCCCTCTGGCCCAGTTCGGCGAAGGACTCGGCGACGTCGAGCATGTTCTCGGCCTCCAGACGGAAGTCGAGTTCTTCGCTGATCGTCTCCGCGAACAATTCGACCAACGCCGGTGGGTTGGCGAGTGCGGCGACAGGAATGCGTCCCACCAGGAAAGGTGCGAGCCACGACATGACCTTCATGTCCGAGCGGACCTGGTTGCGGATGGTGGGCCGTTGGATCTTGACGACGACCTCCTCTCCGGACTTCAGGCGTGCGGAATGGACCTGCGCGATCGAGGCGGCGGCGAGCGGCGTGCGATTGAAGCGCGAGAAGATCTCGTCGAGCGGACGGCCCAGATCCTCCTCGACCACCGCTCTGACGGTGTCCCAACTTTCGGGTGGAACCTGGTCGCGGCAGGCCTTGAATTCTTCTACCAGTTCGGTGGGGAAGAGTCCGGCGCCGCTCGAGATGATCTGGCCGAGCTTTATATAGGTCGGACCGAGCCTCTCGGCAGCAATCCGCAACCGGCGAGACAGTCCTGCCCGCGAAGTCGTTCCGTCCCTTCGACGATCAAGGGCGGCCCAGCCGAGTACTGCTCGCCCGAGATGCCAGGTGACGATCATCAACCGTCCCGGCGGCGGGGCGATCCGCTTCGCGGTCAGGGCCGGGATCTGGTGACGGGTCGAGGCCCGCAGGACCTTGATCCCGGCGGTCCAGGTGAGCCTTGACCTGTCGACGATCCAGGGGCCGTGGTCGGTGAAGGCGAACGACTTCGTGTCGCTGGCGACGGGCGTGTCCATCAGTTGATCAGGTCGAGGATCATCGCGGCGTGTTCGGGATGACAGATCAACAGGTCCGGAAGGTAGGTGTCGACCCGGTTGTAGCGGAGTGCGGTCCCGTCGATCCGGGTGCAGGACAGACCCGCAGCGGAGGCGACCGCGACCGGCGCTGCCGAGTCCCACTCGAACTGTCCACCGGAGTGGACATAGACGTCGGCAAGACCGCGAACGACGGCCATGGCCTTGGCGCCAGCGGAACCCATTGGAATCAACTCGGCACCGAGTACTTCTGCCACTCGTTCTGCCTCGGCCGGAGGGCGGGTGCGGCTGACCACGATCCTGAGCGGGTCGTGTGGTGACGCGGCGCTCGGTGGCTGCGACGTCGACAGAACCAAGTCCGCGCCGGGCAGGGCCACGGCGCCGGCGGTGGGAACACCCCCCTCGACAAGCGCCACGTGAACGGCCCAGTCGTCGCGGCCTTCGCCGTATTCACGGGTTCCGTCGACCGGATCGATGATCCATACCCGCGGAGCGGTCAGGCGGGTCGAGTCATGACGTTCGTCGGCGGACGCCTCCTCCGAGAGGATCGCGTCGTCAGGCCGCTGCTCGCCGAGCATCTTCATCAGGTGCCGGTGGGCGGTCGCATCGCCGATGTCCTTGATCTCGGCTATCTCCCGGTGCTCATCGAGGAGATTGGTACGGATTTCCAGGAGCAGGGCCCCGGTGGACCCGGCCAGTTCGGCGGCGAGGCGGTGGTCTTCAGCGGTAGCCATGGGGCCAGACTAGGACGCCGGGCAGGAACCCTGTCAGACACGGCTGCGTCGGGCGTCGGCCACTTGTCAGACACGACCGCCGGGCGTGTCGGCCTCGCGCCAGCACCACCACGCCATGGTCGATCGGTACGGGCTGAACGGATCTCCCAGCGGTTCCAGCTGTTTCTGGGTCGGGACCTCGTCAAGACCGAATGCACGAGCGAACCCGGCCCGGACTCCCAGATCGCCGGTCGGCCAGACATCGGGGCGTTCGAGCTCGAAGAGGAGGAACATCTGGGCGGTCCAAGGTCCGATTCCGCGGACGAGGGTCAGATGCTCGATTACGTCGGTGTCATCGAGCTTGTGGATCTGGGTCAGCTCGATGGACCCGTCGGAACTCTTCTCGGCCAGGTCGAGAAGGGATGCGACCTTGGCGTTGGACAGACCGCACGCCCTCAGCAGTTCGGGACCACGTTCAAGCACCGCCGTTGGCGTGAACTCTTCGCCCACGCATTCCTTGACCCGTCCCCAGATGGCAGCTGCGGCCCTACCTGCGAGCTGTTGGTACGCAATCGAGGATGCGAGCGCCTCGAAGCGGTCCTTGCCCCTTGCTCCGGCTGCCAACACAGGTGCGCCGTGTCGTTCAAGAAGCGTTGCCGCCACCTCGTGATCGGCAGCCAGCTTCTCGGCGGCCTGCAGTCGTCGTTTGTTACCTGCGGTCTGAGCCATTGCCCCTAGGTCTAGTTGATGGTCCGAAAAGTCCCGTCGAAGTCGAGTGGGTCTGTCAGCCCAGAGTCGTCTCTCCGGTGATCAGATCCA
>JBATWQ010000360.1:0-2945 GCA_049672765.1 Microthrixaceae bacterium
ACCGTCGGCGACGCGACCTCCGGGGCCGGCGCCGGCGATACCAACTCCCGCGACGCAGGCTCCGAGGCCGCCGCCGTTGCGGGCAACGCGACCGAAGGCCATTCGGATGTCACGCTGGCTTCGAACGGGTGGGCGATCGGCAAGGACCGCACCGAGGACGGCGGCGGCATGTTGCTCGCCAATCCCCACTTCCCATGGGTCGGCGAACTGCGCTTCTGGGAGGTCCACCTGACCGTTCCCGGCCCGGTCGACATGTACGGCGTGCAGCTGTCCGGTCTGCCCGGGGTTGCCATTGGTTTCAATGAGAATTTCGGTTGGACCCACACCGTCTCCGCGGGATACCGGATGACCGCATACAAGCTCGACCTTGTCCCCGGCTCCCCCACCAGCTACCGGTACGGCGACGACAAGCGTGAACTGACACCGACCGACTTCACCATCGATGTCCTCGACAAGGACGGCAAGCTCACCACGACGAGTCGCAGGACCTGGCGCAGCCACTACGGACCAGTGCTGGACTTCCCCGGCTTCGGCTGGACGGAGAATGCGACGATCTCGTTCCGTGATGCCAACATCGACAACGACGAGTTCATCACCCAGTACATGGAGACGCTCAAGACTCCCGATCTGGATGGCCTGATCGAGCTGAACCGCAAGTACACCGGCGTCCCGCTCTTCAACACCATTGCCGTGTCGAACGATGGCAGGGCTTGGTATGCGGACACTTCCGCGACGCCGGACCTGTCCAAGGCGGCCCTTGAGGGTTACACAAAATCACTCGAAAGCGACCCCATAGTGAAGATTGCCCACGAAAACGGGGCGATACTTCTGGATGGATCGGACCCGCTGTACGAATGGCAGAACGCAAAAGGCGCGCGCGATCCGGGCCTGGTGCCCTTCGACAGGATGCCGATGGTCGAACGCAGCGACTACGTATTCAACGCGAACGATTCCTTCTGGATGGCCAACGCGAGCGAGATGATCGAGGGTGACTACTCGCTGCTCCACGGCGATCAGCGCACAGCACGCTCGCCCAGGACCCGTGAGAACGCAACGGTCCTGTCGGACGTGTCCCCCGATGGTCCATCGGGCGATGACGGCCTCTTCTCTCTCGGTGAACTCGAACGGGCCGCGCTGCAGAACCGAGGCTTCACGTCGCGGGCGCTGCTGACCGATCTGGTTGAACGGTGCACACAGACCGCCTCGGTGACCGTCGAACCGCTCGTCGAGGACGGCAAGGAGGTACTTCCCGGCGCAACGGTCGACCTTGGCCCTGCATGCAAGGTTCTTTCTGACTGGGACGGGGTCTATGACATCGACCGTGCGGGTCCGGTCATCTGGCGCGAGTTCATCTCGAAGTTCCCTTACAAGGATCTGCTCGATGCCGGGGCACTCTGGGCCAAACCATTCAACGCGAACGAGCCGGTCGCCACTCCCTCCGGACTCACCCCGGCTCCTGCCACCGGAGCCGATCAGGTGCTGGTGAACCTGGCCAGATCGGTCCAGACCCTCGAGAAGATGGATGTTCCGATCGACGTCGAACTCGGCGACGTGCAGTCCTCGAACAGGAACGGCACGCTGGTTCCGATCCACGGCGGGAACGGTGGCGATGGAACCACCAATGTCGTGACCTGGGGATCTGCGGGGAACACGATGGACCCCGACAGGGCTGCCATCACGACCACCGACCTTGGCAAGGAGATAGCTGCGATCAAGATCACGGGCGATGGGCCGACCCGGACCGGCTACCCGATCGACTTCGGAACTTCATTCCTGATGGCGCTCCACTTCACCGAGGACGGACCGAGGGCAAAGACCTTCCTCACTTACGGAAACCTTGCTGACGAATCCGCGCCGAGCTTCCTACGGGCAACCCAGCAGTTCTCAGAGAAGCACTGGAAGACCGCCGAGTTCACCAGTGAACAGGTCGCCCAGGCGACAATCAGCGCCCAGGTGGTCAAGGGCTAGACCCGGCCGGGCCTAGTGGGTCGAGTCGTGCCGGTCAGGTGACATCGAGCCGGGGCGCGTCGCCGGACATTGGTCACCCCTATTTCGCAGACGCCATCGATCGTCTAGTCTTTCACTATTGGACTTTATGTTCCTTCAGGAGGACCGATGACCGACGTCGACCAGATCGAAAATTCCGTGATCAGCGGAGAACGCACACTTGCGAGTCTCGTGACCGAGCTTCCCGGAGCCGCACGAGTTTTCGACAGGTGGGGTCTCGACTACTGCTGCGAAGGAAAGCGCTCGCTTGCAGTGGCTGCCAACGCACTGGGCGTCGACAGCGGTTCGGTGATCGCCGATCTGGAAGCCCTCGGGGCGGACAAGCCAGCCGACTGGGCGGGGATGGGACCAGCCGAAATGACCGAACACATCGTGTCCACCCACCACGCCCTTCTCTGGGAAGAACTTCCACGGATGCACGCCCTTGCCATGAAGGTGAACTCGGTGCACGGCGGAAGGCACCCGGAGCTCGGCGAGGTCCTGACCCTGGTCGAAATGATGCGCTCGGAGCTGGAGCCCCACATGGCCCGCGAGGAGTCCGTTCTCTTCCCGGCGATCAGGGAACTGGCGGAGAGCACGTCCGTGCCCAGCTTCCCGTTCGGAACCGTGACCAACCCGATATCGGTTCTTATGCAGGAACACGACAACCAGGGCCGGGTCATGGACAGGCTCATCGAGGTCACCGACGGCTATTCGGTTCCGGCGGACGGATGCGCCAGTTACGCAGCCCTCTACTCCGGGCTGCGCGAGTTGGATGAGGACACCCGACTCCACGTCCACAAGGAAAACAACCTTCTGTTCCCGGCCGTACAGGAGCTGGAGTCCAAGCTCCTGCCGGCCTGAGTCCGGACCAAGTTGCTGCGCCACACTCGGCCCGCCCGGATTACCCCAGGGTGTAGTCGAGCGTTTGGTTGATCGACAAGGGGTCCCGCCGGCCG
>JBATWQ010000361.1:0-2911 GCA_049672765.1 Microthrixaceae bacterium
CAACCGCCCAGGCCGACCTGCTGCGCTACATCGACGAGCGGCTCTCGCCCGACCACCAGGTCCTCTACACGACGCACTCGCCGTTTATGGTCCAGGCAGATCACCTGGAGCGGGCTCGGCTCGTGGAGGATGTCGATAAGGTCGGCACCACGGTTCGGGATGATGCGCTCGGCACGACCGAAGAGACGCAGTTCCCTCTGCACGCAGCGATCGGGATGCAGGTCACCCAGACGCTGTTCGTCGGACCCGCCACGCTGATCGTCGAAGGCAACGCCGACCTCCTCTACCTCCAGACGATGAGCCGAGTCCTCGCCGACGAAGGTCGAACGGGACTCGACGACCGGTGGACGGTGCTCCCCGTTGGAGGCCTGGACAAGATGCCCACGTTCATGGCCCTACTCAGCCCACAGGTGTATGTCGTTGCCGTTCACGACAGCACCTCGAAAGCTCCCCAGAGGCTGAAGTCGCTGGTCGACAGCGGCGTGATCGTTGCGGACCAGCTCGTGCCCCTGGCGGAGATCGTCGACGAGAAGGAGGCCGACATCGAGGACCTCTTCGGCGCCGACGCCTACCTGACGATCGTGAACGACTCTGGTACCGCCGTCGTGTCCACCGACGATCTGAGGGGTTCAGGCCGAATCGTGCCACGCATCGAGCGGGGCATCGGCCGGTCCTTCTCGCATTACGCCCCCGCCAGGTACCTCGCCAGCCGACCCGAGGTGACTGCGTCCGAGCTCGGCGAGGTATCCCTGGATCGGTTCGAGGCCCTCTTCCTGCGAGTCAACAAGCTGCTCGGCTCAGCTCGCGCCAGGTAGCCGGCGCATCGGCACCCTGGCACGACCAGGATGGACAGACGGTCTGAGGAGCAGACTCGCCCCACTCAGTCCGAAGGCTCCGCGTCAGGCTTCAGATCCAGGCCTACAGCGACGCCCGTGAGCGACGCCTGCAGGAAGAGCGACATCTTGTCCATCGTCTCACGCAGGTGCCTGAGGTTCAGGTGTGTGAGGTCGTCGGGCAGGGACTTCTCGCCCTTCATCGACAAGGAGTAGCGGAATGCCGTGGAGCTCGGGTCCATTGCATCGAACTCGGCGATGAGCTTCTCAACAACGTCCGCATCCGATCCGGGGGCGTCGGGCCACGTTTCCCGGATCACCTTCCGGCAGTCCTTCCACAGGCCGGGCAACTTGTGGTCAGCTTTGGCGGCCCTTCGGATTTCACGGGGGTGTGATCGGGGTGATCGTGGCGAGTCGGTCCCAGTTGGGGCGGCCGGCGTAGAGCAGGACTCGTAGGCGGTAGTTCCGGAAGCGACGGAACCCGAACCCGACGCGCTTGATGAGCTTGATCAGGCTGTTGGTGGCTTCGGTCGGGCCATTGGAGATCTGGGCTCGGTGCCAGGCGACGATCTCGTGGTGCCAGCGTCGCAGCGTCCGGCCGAGCTGACGCAGCTCGGGCGACATCTCCGGGTCGACGAGGTTGGCGGCCAGCTCGGTGAGGTAGCCGTCGGCTTCGTCAGCGCTCTGGTCGTAGAACCCGCGAAGGGTCTCCTTGGCATGCCACGCCATGCGAACCTCGCCCTTGGGGTCGCCGGCGTCGAGGAACCCGAGGAGCTTCGCTTCGCCGCTCTCGTCGAGGCGTTCGTGGCCCTTGGTGAGCAGGCGTCTCGATCGGTAGAGCGGGTCGTCGCGGCGACCACGGTGACCGAGGGTGTCGTGTTGGACCCGGCGTCGGACGTCGTCGAGTCGTGTGTTCGCGAGCTTGATCACGTGGAACGGATCCGCGACCTGGATGGCGTCGGGCAGGGAGTCGTTGAACGTCTTGCGATACGGGCCCGACAGGTCCATCGCCGCCCAGCTGATGCTGTCACGCCACGCCTTCGGGCGGGCCTCGATCCAGTCCGAAGGCGCCTTCGCCGTGCGGCCCTCGACAACATCAAGCAACTGGGCCGGCTTGGTCACGTCGACGATCGAGGTCACCCACGACCGTCGCTTCCAGGCCCCGGACCGCACGAACAAGGTCTCATCGAGACCCAGCGCGGTGACCTCGCCGATGCGGGCCGGGTCGTCGATCAGCGGAGTGCCGTAAGCGATCACGGCATCCATCACCGTGTGCCAATCACAGCCGAGCTCGGCAGCGACCGCAGAGACCGGGCGACCGTGGCCAACCTGGCTGGTCATCCACCGGCCCGCCCGATCGGTGAACCCCGCTCTCACCGCGGCGATCTCGGGTTGCTGCTCGGTCCAGGTGCCCACATCACAGGACCGCTCCGGGCAGCGCCACCGGCGCTTGTGCCACACCAACACCGCCGGCCGACCGAACGCCGGCAAGTCCACCAGCTCGACCGGCCGCTGGTCCTTCAACCACGCCCGGGTCCCGCAACCAGCGCAGCCGACCATCTCAGCGGCGGTCTCGACGTGCACCCGCAACGGCGCACCCTCATCGTTGACGACACCGATCACGGTGATCGCGGGCAGGCCCACCAGCAGCGCGCACATGCGCGTAGCGTCGGTCTCCACAGGGGCTCCTGGAATCGATTGGCGTAGGAACCACCGATTCTGCGAGCCCCTGTACCGCGCCCGACGGACCCCAGGTCAGCCGCCTACACCCCCGTCAGATCCGAAGCGGCGCTTTGGCGGTGAGGTCCCAGTCGTACAGGCGCCAACCGGCAGCACGAAGTTCCTTGAGGACCAGCTCAAGGTGGTGCCGGTACAGAAACACGATCGGGTAGACGAGAAAGTCCTGGTCGTTGCCACCGGCCTCGACCGATCTCACCAACTTGTCGGCAGCGAGCTTGTAGCCCTCCACGTGGACGAGGTTGCTATCCGTCCAGTTCAGGCAGGCGTTGTTATGCCAGTCGAGATGACCGCTCGTGAACAACAGGTCGCCCTCAGCGGGCCAGGGAAGTGCGTTCGTC
>JBATWQ010000362.1:0-11118 GCA_049672765.1 Microthrixaceae bacterium
AGACCACACCGTCCGCGCTGTTCACGGCTGCAATCTGGTCTATTACGTCGCGTGGATCGCTATCGGGAGCGATTGAGCGGGCAACGCCCCAGAGAGTGTCACCCTGATGGACCGTGTACTGCTCCGAGCTTCCGGCCAGGGAAGACGTGGCGGATCCGGTACCCGCGACCAGCCCCTTCGCAAGCATGCCTGCGCCAGCTATGACCGCCAGAAGGACCAGCACCACCAAGCAGCGGCGGAACAGATAGATCCGACGCATGCGGATCCCCTCGGGTGAAAGGCCACCCGGTATCACCCGCAGGGTTGCACCGCTGCGTACGGTCGTCCCGGAGCCCGCCGGTGGGGACGAGATCCTTGATCCGGTGTAGATGTCGATGATTGCTGCCATGTGATGATTCTCCCGATCAGGTGTGACAGTGAGGCCGATTTGCTCAGCTGGGCGATTGCGCCGAGCTAACATTCCGAACGGCTGTTCGATGAGAATGCACGAACGGTTGTTCTATGTCAAGCAGAACATCGAACGGATGTTCACCTGTTTGTCATCGGGCTGAGGTATGCTCCAAACGTCTGTTCTACCGGGAGGATGCCAAAGTGCGTCAGAAACAAATCAGTCCGCGCCAGCAGGAAATTCTCGTGTTCATCGAGAAGACGGTCGGTGACCGCGGTTATCCGCCCTCAGTGCGAGAGATCGCCGAGTCCGTCGGTCTGGCGTCACCGTCAACCGTCCACGGGCATCTCAGCACCCTCCAGAAGTTGGGCTACCTGAGGCGTGATCCGACCAAGCCCCGTGCCATCGAGGTCACCGCAGACACCGCCAGTGGCACCACGGCCGAGAGGCGGCCGACCCGCCACGTTCCACTCGTGGGAGATGTGGCAGCGGGTGTCGGTGTGCTCGCCCAGGAGCAGGTCGAAGAACTTGTGCCTCTTCCGGCTGACTTCACCGGTGACGGTGAACTGTTCATGCTCCGGGTCCGCGGCGACTCGATGATCGACGCAGGGATCTTGGATGGCGACTTCGTTGTTGCCAAGGTTCAGAGCGCAGTCCAGAACGGCGACATAGTCGTGGCGGGTATTCCCGGCGACGAGGCAACGGTCAAGACCTACCGTAAGGACGGCTCGACAGTCACCCTGGTGCCCCACAATCCGGAACTCGCCCCGATGGTCTTCGATGCATCCGAGGTCCACGTGTTCGGCAAGGTCGTAACCCTCATCCGGAAGGTGTAGCCCGCATCGCAGCGTTCGACGTCGCGACCATCAGTTCGCGTGGAGGCTGGAGTTCAGGCCTTCGGACCAGGTTCCCTCTCTCGGGAGAACCTCCACCGAACCCGTTGTCGAGTTGCGCCTGAAGAGCAGGTCCGACCTTCCTCCAAACGACCGGGCCTTTACGACATCGCCCGTCGGCGTGGTGACCCTGGTCCCCGCCGTCAGGTACAGGCCTGCTTCGACGATGCAGCGATCTCCAAGGGAAATTCCGAGACCGGCATTCGCTCCCAACAGACAGCCCTTCCCCACCGAGATCACTTCCTGGCCGCCACCGGAGAGAGTTCCCATGATCGAACTGCCGCCGCCGATGTCGGTGTCGGCGCCGACGACAACGCCCGCCGAAATGCGGCCTTCCACCATGCACGGACCGAGCGTCCCTGCGTTGAAGTTGACGAAACCCTCATGCATCACGGTCGTCCCTTCGGCCAGATGGGCTCCCAGGCGGACCCGGTCTGCATCAGCGATGCGGACACCAGAGGGGACGACGTAGTCGACCATCCGGGGGAATCGATCGATTCCCAAGACCTGGAAACCCACACCCCTGGCCCTCAGAGAAATCGCCGCCTTGTCGAACGACGCAATATCGCAGGGACCGAGCGTCGTCCACACAACGTTGGGCAACACCGCGAATAGTCCGTCGAGGTTCAGCCCGTGGGGTTGAACTTTCCGGGTCGAGAGCAGATGTAGACGAAGGTAAGCGTCGTGGACGTCTACCGGAGGCGCCTGAAGATCCTCGATAACGGTGAACACCGGGACACGCCTGACCGGAAGGACCGGATCCGCGCTGTCACCCTCGGCCAGCGCCAGGATCACTTCGGCGTTCGGGTGGCGGCCACCGTCGTTCATCACCGGAGCGAAGAGCGTTCTGAACGATTCGAGGTTGGCCGTGGCCATTTGGAATGTTCCGGGCCCCGAGGTCCAACCCAGTTCCTCGGCGATTGGCGCTGAGGCTTCGTGGTTCTCGTCGAGGTTCGCGGTCCCGTACCAGGTGTCCAGCACCGAGCCGTCTGCGAGAGAGATCGTCGCGACGCCGATTCCGAAAGCTATCGGGTCCACCCGCCCAGGACGGTCACGGATTCTCGCCACCACTTCGGCAAAGCTCCCAGACGCCCCGGCCCCGGCGGCACCCTCTGGAACAGCACCAGAATCCGAGCCTTGAACACCTTCACCAACTACACCCACGTCCGTCCCCGATATCTGTGAATTCCGAACCATGCCGACCTCATCGCCGCACGACGGCCACGACAGCGTAGAACCAGAATCACTCGCCGCCGAAGAGCAGATCGTCGAGCACGTGGAAGGTCTTCTCGAGACTGTGACGTTCCACCCGCTCTTCGGCAGTGTGGGCAATGGCTGCAATGCCTGGGCCAAGGTTCACCGCCGGGATACCGACAGCGCTGAAGCGGGCGACGTCGGTCCAGCCAAGTTTCGCCCTTACTTCAAGCCCGTGCTTCTGGATCAGCGACGCGACGCTCGGGTCCTCTACGGCGGGATAGGCCGCAGGCGCAGAGTCCACGACCCTCAACGAATCACCCGGTTCTATCCATTGAGCCAGAAAGTCGCGAAGATGCGCCTCGGCCTCCGCCAGGGTCCGATCCGGAGCGAACCGGTGGGCGATGTCGATCGACGCCGAGTCTGGCACCACGTTTCCCGACACCCCGCCCGTGACCTTCACCACCTGGAGTGCCTCATGAAATTCACATCCCAGGATGATTGGTCGCCGCGGCACATAGCTGTCGATGCCACCGAGGATTCCTGCCAGTCTGTGAATCGCGTTCCGTCCCATCCACGCCCTGGCGGTATGGGCCCTCGACCCGGCGAGAACCACTTCGACCCTGATCGTGCCCTGGCAACCGGCTTCGATGTCTCCGTCGGTCGGCTCGCCCAGTATGGCCAGATCCCCTTCGAGGAGTTCGGGGGCGGTGTCAAACAGTTCACCAAGACCGCTGTGCACCGCTGCCACCTCTTCACGGGCGTAGAAGACGTAGGTGACATCCATGGACGCATCCAACGGTGATGTCGCCAGCCCGAGCATCACGGCCAGGCCGCCTTTCATGTCGGTGGACCCAAGGCCCCAGAGCGTGTCTCCTTCCAGCCTCGCGGTCTGGTTGTTGTCCGCCGGGACGGTGTCGGTGTGTCCGGCCAGAATGAGTCGACGGTCACGACCCATCTGGGTCCGAGCGACCAAGTTGTCGCCGATCCGCGTCACGTCAAGGTTCAGATTGCTGCGAAGGACCATTTCGATGGCGTCGGTGATCGGTGCCTCGGCAAAGCTCTCCGACGGCACGTCGATCAGGGCCGCGGTCAACGAGACCAGGTCTCCGGAGCGGGCCAACGTGAGCAGGTTCTGGCCCAGGTCGATCATCGGCCACTTCCTCGTTGGATGACAAGGTCGATCTGGTCATCGGGCTGCACCACGGCGATCCGGACGTAACCACTCGCCTGCTCACCGTAGAATTCGCCCGGACTGACAACGATGCCCAGGTCCCTTGCCAGTCGTTCTGCCAGCGCCCAGGCGTCTCCACCGGGTGCCGGCACCCACAGGTAGAAGCCTCCGCCGGGGAGCGGGGCGCTGAGCCCCATCGACGTCATAACCGCCGCAATTCTCTCCAGACGGGACAGGTAGCGGCGTCGCTGTTCGATGACGTGCTGCTGATCGCCGAGCGCTGCAATCGCTGCATCCTGGGCCGGGCCCGGCACCATCATCCCGGCGTGCTTACGGACCTCTGAGAGATAGTGCACCAGATCGGCGTCGCCCGCGTAGAAGCCAACCCTCAGGCCCGCAAGGTTCGACCGTTTCGACAGTGAATGAACAGCGACCACGCCGTCTAAGCCGGAATCGAGGATCGTTGCACCGGGAAGTCCGCCCTCAGAACCCAGTTCACCCGGCGAGCCCTGTCCCGGAGATCCCTGAGCCTGGGAACCCTGATCGGCCCAGGTGAACTCAACGTAGCACTCATCGGAAAAGACCGGAACCTGATGCTCGCGACCCCACTTGGCAACTGCTGACAGGTCGTCAAGGCCGCCCGTCGGGTTGGCGGGAGTGTTGCTCCAGAGACAAAGGGCCCTCGCCGCGTCGTCGGCGGTGATGGCAGAGAGATCCAGGCTCCAGTCAGCTGCCACGGGGACCGGCACGGCGCGACATCCGGCGAGAACCGCGCCCATCGCGTATGACGGGTAGCTGACCGCCGGATAGAGAATCGTGTCGCGCGACGGGTCGCGCAGCTTCAACAGATGGGGCAACCCGACCACGAACTCCTTGGTCCCGATGCATGCAGCAATCTGATCGGAGGGCACCTGTACCCCGAGGCGCCCGGCGAACCAGTCGGCCACCGCCCGCCGGAAATCCGCCCGGCCAATCGACGGCGGGTAGCCGCGAGCGGCGGACGTTCGACACAGCGCCTCGAGTACCGACCGTGGCGGCGCATCACACGGGGTGCCGACAGACAGGTCGATCGCTTCTCCGAAAGATTTGGCGGCGAGTTCGGCTATGGGGACCAGACGATCGTAGGGATAGGGCGGCGGTACGAAGCCACCGTCAACCTGTTCACTCACGTCACCACCGCCGACTCACCCGTCGATTTGCCCGCTGGATCGCCCGACAGTTCTGCAGACGCATCCTCAGACGCTTCCTCGGACGGTGGTCCAACGAGAAACTCCTCGAACCGGGCAAGTTCATGGTCGCTGATCCTGACCGACATGCTCATGCCGTCGTCCCGTGCGGTCTCGGTCATCACCTCGCCGGAGCGATGGACCGCTGCTATCAGGTCGGAGCGTTCGTAGGGGATGAACATCTCCACGGTGGGAACCAGGGACCTGAGTCGATCACCTATGCGCAACAGCAGTTCTTCGACACCGTCTCCGGTTCCAGCGGAAATGAACGTAGAACCAGGGTGGTTCGACGCCAGGCGGGCAGCTTCGTCGGTCACGTCGGCCTTGTTGAAGACCAGGAGTTCTGGGACGGAGTCTCCCCCGATCTCGCGGATCACCTCGTGGACGGCGTGGATCTGACCCTCCGGGTCCGCCGCGGATGCGTCGACGACGTGGACGAGCAGGTCGCCCTCGTTGACGACGTCCAGGGTCGAGGCGAACGCCTCGACCAATTGGTGGGGCAGCTTCTTGACGAATCCAACGGTGTCGGTCACGAGAACGGACTCACCGCCTGGAAGGTGCAGCCGTCTGGTCGTCGCATCCAATGTCGCGAACAGGCGATCCTCAACAAGCACGCCGGCTTCGGTCAGGCGGTTCAACAGGGTGGACTTGCCGGCGTTGGTGTAGCCCACGATCACGACGTGACGGATTCCGGATCGTCCACGGGCCTTGCGCTGGGTGTCGCGATGGTGAGCGATCTGGCGCAGATCGGCTTCGAGTTTGTGGATCATCCGTGTGATTCGACGGCGGTCGATCTCGAGCTTGGTCTCACCGGGGCCTCGCCGGGTTCCGATACCGCCTGCCTGCTGGGACATTGACATGCCGCTGCCCCTGATTCGGGGAAGTCGATATCGGAACAGGGCGAGTTGGACCTGCGCCTTACCGGCCTGGCTGTGTGCGTTCTGGGCGAAGATGTCCAGGATCACCGCGGTCCGGTCGATCGCGGTTCGACCCAGGCGTTTCTCCAGGTTGAACTGCTGGGCGTGGGTCAACTCATCGTCGAACACGACCGTGTCGCAGTCGGTCGCCTCGGCCAGTTGACGGATCTCGTCGACCTTGCCCTTGCCCACATAGGTGGCGGGATCGGGGTGGTCACGGCGCTGCACGATGCGACCCACGACGTCCGCACCGGCAGTGTCGACAAGTAGTTCGAGCTCGTCGAGGGACTCGTCCATGGCCTGTTCGTCGTGGGGTGGAAAGCTGACTCCGACCACGATGATGCGCTCACGGAAGGTTCGCTCGATGAAGGCTCCCGATTCGCCACCGAAGTCACCGAAGCCACCGCGGTGGGATTCCTCTGCCCCGATGACCGGTTCCTGACTCTCGTCGCTCATTTTGTCGTCGGCCACGGGTACGCCACCTCCCCCACGAACACTGCAGGACCTGTGAGCAGGATTCCGTGCTCGGCGATCTCGACTGTGGAAACACCACCGGGCATCGAAACGCGTACGTGTTCGCCGACGAGCCCCCAGCCGTGGGCCACGGCTGCAGCTACCGTCGCCCCGGAACCGCAGGCCTCGGTTACCCCGGCTCCCCGCTCCCAGACCCGCAGGTTGATCTCATCGGGCGAGGTGACATTGATGAAGTGGATGTTCATTCCGTCGCCATAGTCAGCTTCCAGCGCCGGCCCGTCGGTTTCGAGATCGACGGTGTCGGCGTCGTCGACCAGCAGCACCAGGTGTGGGTTGCCGATCCGCTTCGTCGCGAAGCGGTGCGCACCGTAACTGGTGGTTGCGCGACCGGCGTCGGGGCCCGAGGTCATGGTGCCCATGTCGACCTGGAACCAGATCTCACCGTCGGCATCGCCCCTGACGCTACGCAGATGGCGGATCCCACCGGGGGTTTCGATTCGCAGATCGCCTTCGGCGACTCCCTCGTGTCGGAGAAGGGCCTGGCCCAGACAACGGATTCCGTTACCCGAAATCTCGGCTTCGGAACCGTCCGCGTTGAGGAGGACCATGCACGAATCGTTGCTCCCCTCGGCAGGTTCCAGCGAGAGGATGAGGCCGTCAGCACCGATCCCAAGGTGCCGGTTGCAGATGGCCCTGGCCAGGTCGGGATCCGGGGCCAAACCGGGATTGAGGGCCTCGAGCGCGACGAGGAAGTCGTTGCCCAGGCCCTGATGCTTGGTCAGTCTCAACAAATCGGCCTCAAGTAATTAACTCCGGAGTTCATTCTGCTGTGGCCGGGC
Source organism: Microthrixaceae bacterium (assembly GCA_049672765.1). Taxonomy (GTDB): domain Bacteria; phylum Actinomycetota; class Acidimicrobiia; order Acidimicrobiales; family Microtrichaceae; genus JAGQSZ01. Next base: position 7,106 of record JBATWQ010000362.1, read on the forward strand.
TAGCTGTCCCGACCTTGCTGTTGCTGCGGTCCACCAACCGTAGCTTTCGAAGGGACGGGTGACCGAGCGAGTTTGACAGCCTCACGAAGCCCTCCAGTGTCGATCGATGCGTTCAGCCAGCTCCCCCGGGTCACCGCGTTGCTCGAAGAACTCGATCCGGGGATCACGTCTGAACCACCTGATCTGTCGGACCGCGAACTGGCGGGTCCGGGTGATCGCCAACTCGACGGCCTCGTCCAGGCCCAATTTCCCTTCAAGATGATCACGAAGCTCGCGGTATCCCAGCGCCTGGGCTGCGGTCCGGGACGGAACCACACCCCGCCCCTGCAGCTCAGCGACCTCGTCCAGGAAGCCGTCGGCCATCTGTTGCATGAAGCGTTCCCGGATCCGCTGCGAAAGAAGTTCACGATCGATGTCCAGCCCGACGACGACGAAGTCGGTCGGCGCAAAGCTGTCCAGACCCGGCCCGAAATCCGAGAACGCCCGGCCAGAACCAATCGTCACCTCGAGCGCACGGAGGATCCTTCGGCGATTGTCTGGCTCCATCCTGGAGGCGCCGAGCGGATCGAGCGCTGCGAGTCGGCTGTGCAGCAACCTGGTGTCGGCCTCCGATTCGAGGTCGGCTCGGACAACTGGGTACTGCCCGGGAATTTCCAGACCGTCGATTAGCGCCTGGATGTACAGCCCGGTCCCTCCGACGACGATCCCCCTCCCACCCCTCCGGTCGATGTCGACGAGGGCGGCTCTGGCAGAGGGGATGAACTCGGCGACGGAATACTCCTCGTTGGGTTCAACCAGGTCGATCAGGTGATGGCGGACGCGCCGTTGCTCGTCCACAGACGGCTTCGCCGTGCCGATGTCCATCCCCCGGTAGACCTGCATCGAATCTCCGCTGATGAGTTCGACCAGCCCTCCGGCGTCGAGGTGCCGTTCGGCCAACTTCATCGCCACCTGGGACTTCCCCGACGCAGTCGGCCCCACCAGGACCAGGTCTCTGTTCGGGTACCGCGGGGAACCGCCCGAGGACTCCACAGGGCTCATACGGCCCGGCTCATGTAGCGGAACTCACGAAACGGGCTCATGTGAGAGCGCTCACCCGGCTAGTGGCCCTGGGCAGGATCACGTGGGGCCAGTTCGGTCGCGAGCGTGAACCAGTCGAGGCGCACAGGGTCGAGCGGTTCGGTTGAGTACTGCTCCAACAGCACCCTTATCGGAGGAGCGCCGAACATGGAGAGTATGTCGCGGCACGCAATCGCCAGGTCCAGATACGGATCCGCGAGGCGGGCTTCAGACCAGTCGGCGAACCCCAGCAGTTCGACACCGGCAAACCGCAGGTTCCCCAGGGTCGGCCTGCCCTGGTTCAAGACGGGATCACCGCAGCGTTCCCTGACAGCCTGGGCACCGTCGGTGAGAATCGCGACGAGTCGCTCTCGGGACATGTGCGAATAGGACGCGCTGAGTGGGCGCTGCTCCGACTCCGGAACCGCAAGCGTCCTCTTGGCTCTGAGCACAAGATCATCGATGCCCAACACGAGCGATTCCCGGTCAGGGTTCAGAGCCGGGCCGTTGGTGCCGGTTTGGTCGCCGCGGTCGAGATCGGACCATGACACTGCGTGCACACGGGCAATGGCCGTGGCCAGCACACCAATCGCGCGTTCCGGTTCGAAGACGAACGGGTCATCCGCCCCCGATCCGGTCGAGGTGGCCAAGGCACCGGGTGAGACCCTGAGCCCGGTGTTGTCAATCAGCCCGGTGTTGTCGATCAACTCGGCGAGTCGGGGCCGGCCACCTTGGGAGCTCACCCTGCGTTGACCGCGATGCGGGTCCGATGGGTCGGTACCGAGACGATCTCGATGAACTCGCCGAGCAAGCTCGTGGTTGTGGCGCCGGTTATGACGACGTTCACGTAGGTCCCCGGTCGCATCGGTTTGGGTGGGGTGAAGTGAACCGGCCTGTTCTGACGGGTTCTGGCGGTGACCCGGTTCGGATCCCGCTTGCTCGGTCCGACCACCAGGGCTTCCTCGGTTCGCCCGATCCGAGACTGGTTGCCCAGCAGCGAAGACCGTTCGACCACCACTCGCAGACGTTCCATCCGCTCGACTGCTACGGCGTGGTCGACGAAACGGTCGGTCAACTCTGCCGCCTCGGTTCCGGGACGTGGTGAGTAGACGAAGGTGAACGCTCCGTCGTAGCGCGCTTCAGCCGCAACCTCGAGGGTCGCTTCGGCGTCGGCTTCGGTTTCGCCGGGGAAGCCGACGATGATGTCGGTCGTAACCGCCAGATCCGGGATCGTCGCCCGAGCAGCCCTGAGCTTCTCCAGATAGCGCTCGGCGGTGTAGCCGCGGTGCATCGCTGCCAGAATCTGATCGCTTCCTGACTGCAGCGGGAGGTGTAGGTGTTCACATACCGAATCGACCTCGGCCATTGCGAGCATCGTCTCGGGACGGAGATCCTTCGGGTGTGGGCTCGTGAAACGCACGCGTCTTATGCCGTCGACCTCTCCCACTGCACGAAGTAGATCTGCGAAGAGTGGCCTGATCTTCTCGCCCTCTTCGGATGCCCAGCCATCACCGAGTAGAAACGCCTGGTCGTCGGTCGAACCTGATTCTTGAGAACGGTCGCTCTGGCGCATCCGAAGAGTCAGGTCCCGACCGTAGGAATTGACGTTCTGGCCGAGCAGAGTCACTTCGGTGACCCCGTCGGTCGAAGCACGTTCGACCTCGGCGACGATGTCGGCAAAGGGCCTGCTGATCTCCGGACCTCTTACGGCCGGGACGATACAGAAGGCGCAGCTGTTGTCGCAGCCCATCTGGATGGTGACCCAGCCCGCATATCCGGCCTGGCGGACCACTGGAAGCGCCGATGGGAACAGCTCGTGATCCTCGGCAACCGTTTCTTCGAGAATCTCGACCACGGTGTGATCCGACAGTCGACTTTCGTTGAGCAGGTCAACTGCGCGGTGGACGTTGTGGGTACCCATGACGACGTTGACGAACGGAGCCCGCTCGGCGATAGAACCGCGGTCCTTCTGGGAGAGACAGCCGGCCACGACGATCTCCATGCCCGGGTGCTCGTCCTTGATGCTCTTGAGATGCCCGAGCGTTCCGTAGAGCTTGTTGTCCGCGTTCTCGCGGATACAACAGGTGTTGAGGACCACGACATCCGCCTCGGATGGGTCGCTGACGGCTTCCATCCCGTCGGCCTCGAGGAGGCCAGCAATCCGCTCGGAGTCATGTTCGTTCATCTGGCACCCGAAGGTGCGGACCAGATACTTACCAGGCATTTCTTGGAGTCTACGAGAGCCGGTAGCCCACAACCGAAGCCAACCGGGTCGGCCCTCGGCGGTTGCCAGTGGCAGCGCAACGTCCCCAACTGACGTTGCGCCACCACCGGCGAATTTGCGGGCGCCTGGGGGAGGCGGCCCGGTGCGGGCAGAGGCCCGCCAATCAGTCGAGGCTGATCGGCACGTCATCGGGATCGATGACGTCCACGACCTCTTCCTCGGCGCCGATTCCGGACGCCGCCATGACGCGCTCGGAAATGTCGACCATCACCTCGGGGTTGGTGATGAGGAAGCCCTTGGCATTCTCACGCCCCTGACCCAGCTGTTCACCTTCGTAGGTGTACCAGGCGCCCGACTTCTTGACGATGTCGAACTCGACGGCCAGATCCAGGGCGCCACCTTCACGGCTGATGCCCTTGCCGTACATGATGTCGAACTCGGCCTGCTTGAACGGTGAAGCCATCTTGTTCTTGACGACCTTCACACGGGTGCGGTTGCCGACAACCTCGACCCCGTCCTTGATCGCCTCGATACGGCGGATATCGAGACGGACCGAGGAGTAGAACTTGAGCGCACGCCCACCGGGTGTCGTTTCGGGAGACCCGAACATGACGCCGATCTTCTCTCGCAACTGGTTGATGAAGATGCAGATCGTGTTGGTCTTGTTGAGGTTGGCGGTGAGCTTGTGGAGCGCCTGGGACATGAGGCGGGCCTGGAGGCCGACGTGTGT